>JAJYXW010000147.1 GCA_021801525.1 Actinomycetes bacterium | reverse complement strand
AGGCATGGGATCTCGAACGCATAGCCGAAGAGCGCCTGGGCGGGTTGCTCGGCGTGGCGAGAGGCTCCGCGGAGGAGCCGAGGCTCGTCCGCGCGCGCTACGAGCCGGCCGACCCGCTCGAGGTAGAAGGCCGGGTTCCTCATGTGGTGCTCGTAGGCAAGGGGATCACCTTCGACTCCGGGGGGCTGTCTCTCAAGAGCGCGAGCGGCATGGAGGCGATGAAGACGGACATGAGCGGGGCGGCAGCCGTGCTCGCCGCCGTATCCGCTTGCAGCGACCTAGGCGTGAGAGTACGGGTCAGCGCGGTCGCAGCGCTGAGCGAGAACATGCCGGGGGGGCGGGCCACCAAGCCGGGTGACGTGCTCGTCACGCGCTCGGGCAGGACGATCGAGGTCCTGAACACTGACGCAGAAGGGCGCTTGGTGCTCGCCGATGCGTTGACGCTGGCGGCTGAGGACTCACCTGACGCGATCGTGGACCTCGCGACATTGACCGGCGCTTGCGTGACGGCCTTGGGCACCCAGATCGCCGGGCTGTTCGCCAACGACGATCTGCTGGCAAGGCGGGTCGTTGCTGCGGCCGAGCGCTCCGGGGAGGAGGTCTGGCGGCTGCCCCTGCCCGAGGCCTACCGGGACCACATCGACTCCGACGTCGCCGACATGAAGAACGTCGGCAAGGCCGGCGAGGCCGGCGCGATCGCCGCCGCCATGCTCTTGGAGCGCTTCGTGGCTGGCAGGCCGTGGGTGCATCTGGACATCGCGGGCCCGGCTCGCTCCAGGGAGTCGAGCGGCTACCTGGCAAAGGGGGGTACTGGCTTTGGCGTCAGGCTCCTGCTGGAGCTGCTCTCGGCCTGGCCCGAGGGGGATGGCGCTTCGAGTGGGAACGGGGCTGTGGGCGGTAACCGAGCGGCTGGGCCGGCCGATGGCTGAGGTATCGATCCCCGGTGCTGCGGGCGACATACCCGCGTACGTGGCCGAGCCATCCGGCCAAGGCTCTGGCCAAGGCTCTGGCCAAGGCTCTGGCCATGGATCCGCTCGAGCCGGGGGGTCCTCCGCAGAGCGCTTCCCATGCGTTGTAGTCATACACGACGTCTTCGGCATGAGCGACGACTTGCGCCGGCAGGCAGACTGGCTCGCTTCCGAGGGCTACCTGGCCGTAGCCCCCGACTTGTTCCACTGGGGAGGGAAGATGGCTTGCATCCGCTCCGTCTTCAGGGATCTCAGGGCGCGCCGGGGCCGCGCCTTCGACGACGTGGAAGCCGTGAGGAGCTGGCTCGTCGGCCAGGAGCGTTGCAGCGGCCCGGTCGGCGTGATCGGCTTCTGCATGGGGGGAGGCTTTGCCCTGCTGCTAGCGCCGGGGCATGGCTTCGATGCCGCGAGCGTCAACTACGGCCAGGTGCCCTCCGACGCCGAGGACGTGCTCGTTGGGGCGTGCCCGGTGGTCGGGAGCTTCGGTCGTCGCGACCGGACCCTTCGCGGAGCTGCCGGAAGGCTCCAGGCGGCCCTCGATCGCGCCGGGGTGCCCAACGACGTGAAGGAGTACCCAGAAGCAGGCCACTCCTTCATGAACGACCACCACAGCGTCTTGATGCGGGTGTCGGGCGCGTTGATCGGAGGCGGCTACCACGAAGCCTCGGCACGCGACGCCAGGCGCCGGATCACTGCCTTCTTCGACGTCCACCTGAAGGAAGCCGCCGGGCAGGGTCAGGCCGGGCAGGGTCAGGCCGGGCAGGGTCAGGCCGGGCAGGGTCAGGTCGAAGGCGGATCCAACGAGCAAGGAGGGCAGGCCGGTGGCTGAGCCAGTACCCGACCCCGAGGCCGTAGAGCTCCTCCAGCAGCTCGTTCGCAACGCCTGCGTGAACGACGGCTCGCCAGGATCCGGCGGCGAGGCGCGAAGTGCCGAAGTCATCGAGTCCTACCTCGGGCTCGGCGCGCAGGAGGCGGAGCGCTTCGAGCCGCTGCCAGGCCGCCGGTCGCTCGTTGCCCGGATAGAGGGGAGCGACCCCGATGCTCCGACCCTCATGTACATGGGGCACACCGACGTCGTGCCGGTGAATGTGGACGAGTGGGATCGGGACCCCTTTGCTGGGGAGCTGGTCGACGGCGAGGTGTGGGGCAGGGGAGCGATCGACATGCTGAACCTGACCGCGACCATGGCGGTGGCCTTCGGTCGCCTGCGCAAGTCCGGGTTCAGGCCGAGAGGGACTCTTGTCTACGCGGCCGTCGCAGACGAGGAGGCACTGAGCGTGCACGGTGCCGGGTGGCTCGTCGACAACGCCCGGGACGCGTTCGGGGCGGACTATGTCGTGACCGAGTCTGGAGGTATCCCGATGCCGACCCGGTCCGGGGTCCGCCTGCCGGTCGTGGTGGGCGAGAAGGGCGTGTTCTGGAGGGTGATCAGGGTGCACGGGACGGCGGGCCATGCCTCGGCGCCTCTTCGGACGGACAACGCCCTCGTGAGTGCCGCGAAGGTGGTGGAGCGACTGGCTGCTTTCCGGCCGCTGGCGGTGATAGGCGAGTCGTGGCGGCGTTTCGTCGACGGGATGGACATGCCTCCCGAGGTCTCCGCCATGCTGCTCGATCCGGGGCGAGTCGACGAGCTCTGTGACGTGCTTCCGGACGTCGGCCTCGCGCGCCAGGCACATGCCTGCACGCACACGACTTTCGCGCCGACCATCATGCGAGCTGGGAGCAAGGTGAACGTGATCCCGGATGTCGTGGAGCTCGAGGTGGACGTTCGAGCCCTCGTAGGTCAAGGCGGCGACGATGTCGACGCAATGATCACCGAAGCGCTCGGCGACCTTGCCGAGCGCGCGGAGGTAGTCCGGATGATCGACGACCCTGCAAGCGAGTCGCCGGTCGAGACACCCCTCTGGGATGCGTTGGCCGGCCTGGCGGGGAGGTTCCATCCGGGAGCGAAGCTCGTGCCTTTCGTCACCCCTGGAGCTACCGACGGGCGGTTCTTCAGGAGGCTGGGAGCCGTCGCGTACGGGTTCGGCATGTTCTCGAACCGGCTCGGGTTCGAGCAGTTCTCCTCCATGTTCCATGGCGCCAACGAGCGCGTCGACGTGGACTCCCTAGCTATGTCTGCCGAGCTGTTCGAGCACCTGGCACGCGATTTCCTCGGCTGACGGCGGAGGGCGACGTTCCCTCGCCGCTCCGACTTGGGTGCACTCGAGCGCCAGCGCAGTGGAGCGCTGGCGCAGGGATCCCCACCGTGGCGCTCTCAACGTGGGGGACCTGACTCTGGCGCCACTCCTGACACTCCTGCCGCCGCAGCGCATGACGGTCGGGGAGCGCTCGGGTGGTTGCTCCGCCCTTGCCTCGAGCTCAGGTCTACCCAGCGGGCGTCGGCCAGGCTGCCGATGGCGTGGAGCCGGCGCAGCTCGTGGGGGTCGAACGGCCAGCCCGGGCGGCCGCAAGCCAGGACGAGATCCCAGGCAGGGAGATCGGCCCAGGCGATGTCACGGCAGCCTCCGGCACGGGTCCCGGCTGCGGCTCCGACTCCGCTTCCGGCTCCGGCTCCGGCTTCGCTTCCGGAGCCAGGGCCCGCGCGCGTCCCCACTACGTAGGCGGCGAGCCATGGGCCAAGTGGCGCATCGCCGGTAGCGGCGGTGACGAGCCTGCTCTCTGTGTCGACCACAGCCGCCCACCCGGCGTCGAGCTCGTGGCGAGCCCGTTCTGCGAGAGTGCTGAGCACTCCTTCCCAAGTGGACTGGGTCATCATGGCGACGGCGGTGTCGTAGGCGTCGAGCCGGTGGTCGCTTGCCGCCTCGACGGGCGCGATCCTTTCGACAGCAACTCCGTCTACTTCTGCGAGCTCGCTTGCCAGCAGGGGAAGGATGTCGCCTGAGGGGAGGTCTACGAGGAGCTGGTCGAGCGCGATCCCCGAAGAGCGGTCGAGAACCTCGATGCTGATCACGTCGCCGCGCAGCGCGCCGACGCGACTGGCCACAGCCCCCAGTGCTCCGGGTCGGTCGGGCAGTACGAGGCGAAGCAGGTACGTGCTCATGCGGGCAACCCTACGGCGCGGAGGTGAACGCAGCATTGCGGGAAGTGGAATCTTTGGTGACAAGTGCCAGAAGCTCTGCGTGCCGTGCTCGAAATGCCTCGGGGAGGCGTGCCAGCTGACGGGGCGGGACCGGCGCCAGCTTGCGACGTACTGCGATGTCAGCCTCGGAGCCCGGAAGGTGCCGTGCGGCGCCGAAAGTTACCGCGCGCTCGAGGGCGCGCCTCAGCGGCGCGTTGCGGCCACGCCGGAAACCGAGCCCGAGCTCCCGCGACGCATCCTCTAGGTGGAGCACGAAGCCTCCTGGCGAGAGCTCTAGCTCCGCGGCCAGCCGTCGCAGCAGGAGCGTGGTCGTGGGCCCCAGGATGCCGAGCCAGAAGGTTTCGACGTACTCGGAGCGCAGGTCGTAGCCGACACACTCCACGAAGTGGTCGACCCATGAGGTGATACGGACTTGCTCCAGGTCGCCGGTCGCTCCTTCGGGTCGTCGGGCTGGGTAGGCAGCCCGAAGCGTTATCGCGGCCTGCGGCGGTGCAGCAGGCGGCACGGCGGGCGGTGGGGCAGGCGGCAGGGCAGGTGACAGGAATTCGGCTGGCTCCCCCGGCAGGACTTCGCGGGGTATGCCGCTCGGCGAGGATCTCATGATCACTATCTAACATGATATATAATGATGTGTCAAGTCATTTCAGTGCGTTTCCATGTTCCGGGGTGGATTACTGCTGAGTCGGGAAGCCGCTGGCGATCGAGTGAGGACGACGGTGGGTCGGATCCTGCAGGCTTGCCCAGCAAGACCGCACCCGAATACCTCCATCCGATGGGCACGCCGAGCGCCGAGCGAAGCTCTTCCTCACCACGGAAGTTGCCGAGGAAGCACGTACCGAGCCCGGCGTCCGCGGCGCCGAGGAGCATCGCCATGACGGCGAACCCGGCGTCGACGAACCAATAGGGGACGGGCCACGCTTCTTCGCCCGCGCTCGTCCCCAGGCCGGAGCCCGCCTTGTCGGGCGCGTCGTAGCGATCGAGGTAGGCACCTGGCCGGCAGAACACGGCTATCACCGCTGGTGCCTTCGAGAGACCCGGCCACCTGCGCGAGCTCGCGCGCCAGGCGGGTGTGGTCGTAGCGTCCCAGAAGCGTGCGGTTTGCTCGGGGCCGCTCATCACCACGACGGCCCAGCCCTGTGTGTTCCCGGCGGTCGGGGCATGGCGTGCCAGCGAGATGATGCGCTCCAGCGTCACCGGGTCGACGGGATCACCGGAGAAGCTGCGCACCATGCGCCTGGTGCGTATGGCTTCGACGAGGTTCACCTGCGAGACCGTAACGTCCCGTGGACGAGGAGGGAACTGCCGGCGCTGCCGGCGGTGCCGCGCGGGTTCGGTGCCTGGCGGCGCACGTGTGGCTGGGCCCGGGTGCGGTACGCGAAGAGTGGGAATGTCGACCGGGATGGTAGGGTTTACATGAAAGGTGCAACGAGGCGCGCCCGGCTCGAGTTCCGCGCAGGGTTCAGCATTGTTCCAGCACCAGCACCAGCACCAGCACCAGCACCAGCGCTGTGTGCCGGGATTGCGCAAGACGGAGGTCGATGAACCGGTGGCCACTACTCGAGAGTTGCTGAACCAGGCAAAGTCCCAGATTCGCGAGATCGAACCAGCCGAGGCAGAGGCGCGCCTCGATGGTGCTGCGGTGCTCGACGTGCGCGAGCCAGACGAATACGAGCAGGGAGCTATCCCGGGGGCGGTTCACATTCCCCGAGGCTTCCTGGAGTTCCAGGTGGAGGGGCGCATACCCGACAAGTCAAAGCCGGTTCTCGTTTACTGCGCGGTGGGCGCCCGCTCGGCCTTTGCAGCCAAGACGCTGGTGGACATCGGCTACAAGGACGTCGCCTCGATCATGGGGGGCTTCAACCGCTGGAAGGACGAGGGCCGTCCTTGGTCCACGCCGAAGACGCTTACTCCCGACCAGCGCAACCGCTACCAGAGGCACCTTCTCCTTCCCGAAGTGGGCGAGAAGGGCCAGCTCAGGCTCCTCGAGTCGAAGGTCCTGCTTCTGGGCGCCGGTGGCCTTGGATCGCCCGCCGCCCTATACCTTGCCGCAGCCGGCGTCGGTAAGATCGGCATAGTCGACATGGACGTGGTCGACAGCTCGAACCTGCAGCGGCAGGTTCTCCACAACTTGGATCGGGTCGGCGAGCGCAAGGTCGACTCAGCCAAGAAGACGCTCAGCGCCATGAACCCGGACGTCGATGTCGTCACCTACGACGTGCGCCTCGGGGCAGACAACGTCCTCGACATCATCGACGGCTACGACGTGGTTGTCGACGGCACGGACAACTTCCCCACCCGCTATCTGCTGAACGACGCCTCGCTCGTCAAGCGGATCCCCGTGGTGCATGGCTCGATCTTCCGATTCGAGGGCCAGGTGACCGTGTTCGACCCGTACAACGGACCGTGCTACCGCTGCATGATCCCCGAGCCTCCCCCGGCAGAGCTGGCGCCCTCGTGCGCCGAAGCAGGCGTGCTGGGCGTGCTCTGTGGGATCGTCGGTTCCCTTCAGGCTTCCGAGGCAGTCAAGCTGCTGCTCGGGCTGGGTGACAGTCTCGCGGGCCGGCTCCTCGCATACGACGCTCTCGAGCAGAGCTTCCGCACCTTCAAGGTACGCCGCGACCCGGCCTGCCCGGCTTGTGGAGATGACGCCGGCGAGATCGTGATCGCCGAGTACGACCAATACTGCCTTCCGCACGCGGTGCTCCCTGTCGGCTGACCTGGCCACAGCATAGCCATGGCTCGCCATGGCTCACCATGCTCTGTTACACCCTCCCAGTAGCCTTCGCTGCATGGCACTGGTAGAGCCCTCCAGCATTGCCGAGGCGAGCGACGACGAGCTGGTGGACGCGATGGAGCAGCTCCATGGCCTCATGTCCGCTGCCCATGCGAGGCTGCTCTCCTTCGTGGCTGCCTACGAGGAGAGGGGGGCGTTCTTGTCCGACGGGGCGCCCAGCATGGCCGACTGGCTAGCTGCGCGCCTTCATCTGTCTAGGTCGAGCGCTCGTGCCTGGGCCGCGTGTGCCTCTGGTCTTTCGCACCTACCTGCCTTGGCGGGCGCCTTCGGGGAGGGCATGCTCTCTTTCGAACAGGTAGAGCCCCTTGCCAGGGTGGCTGGCCCCGTAGAAGACGAGCACCTGTCTCTTCTAGCGCCTGCTTGGTCTGTCGCCCAGTGCCGGCTCTATGCCCGAAGGGCGAGACCAGTTGGCACCGAGGAGGCGAACAAGGCCTACGAGCGCCGCTTCCTCACCATGCACAAGAACCGTGACGGCGAGCTGCGCATAAGCGGCCTGCTCGACCCAGAAGGCGGCTCTGTGGTGGAGCAGGCTCTCTGCGACAAAGCAGAGCAGGCCTCCCCCGACCCAGCAACCGGCCAGTTCGAGCCCTACGCCAAGCGGGTAGCCGACGCGCTCGTCGAGCTAGTGGCGGCAGGGCATCACGCCACAGAGCCCGGACGGGCGACCGTGGTAGTCCACGTGGATGGCGATGTCCTGGCCAGGTCCGGGGCTGACCGAGATGCCCGAGGCGCACACGAAGAGACCTCCCAGGGCCCAGCACCAGCCCCTGACTCAGCTCCAGCTCCTGGCTTCGTGGACAGCCTGTCCGACGAGGCCGAGGGAGGCCAGGGGCTCTCTGCTGAGGCCGCGAGGCGGCTTTCTTGTGACTGCATCTGGCAACTGGTCATGGAGGCATATGGCACAGACGCAGCCGAGGTGGCCAAGGCCCGCCGCAGCGCTCCGGGGTGGCTTCGCCGGCAGCTCCGCCGGCGCGACGCCACCTGCAGGTTCCCCGGATGCGAGCGCACCCGCCTTCTACACGCCCACCACATCCGGCACTGGGCTTCGG
>JAJYXW010000161.1 GCA_021801525.1 Actinomycetes bacterium | reverse complement strand
TCGACGTAGCTCCAGCTACGCCTTCGTCCTCGGCCTTGCCAGATGACGCCCCTGGCCCGGCGGCCAACGTCACGCTATTTGCGAGACGGACCTCTAGATCAGCGAAGGCAGAAGTCTCCAGGTGAAGGAGCGACTACAGCCGGACGCTCTCGCCGGTCTGCCCGCAGGGTCAGCTCGCGCGCCGGCGGGCGTCACGCCGTTACGTGGCGACCTGCACTCGCTCGTAGCTTGGCTCGACTCCCACACCAACTTCGAATCGGGCATGCCGGCCCGGGCAAGCGCGCCGACCCTGGATCGATCCATCGAGCTCTGCCGCTTGCTCGGCGACCCGCAGCGCGCGTACCCGACGCTGCACGTCACGGGGACGAACGGGAAAGGCTCGACAGTCCGGATGCTGAGCAACCTCATTGCCGCCACGGGTCTCTCGGTAGGCACCTACACGAGCCCCAACCTTTCCCTCGTGAACGAGCGCATCTGCCGGGGCGAGGAGCCCATAAGCGACGAAGAGCTCGGAGATGTCCTGTACAGCCTGGCGCAGATCGAGACACTGCTTGCAGACCGTCCGACGCGCTTCGAGCTGCTCAGCGCTGCCGGGTTCGCGTGGTTCGCGGACGTAGCGGTGGACGTGGCGGTGATCGAAGTCGGGCTCGGGGGAAGGTGGGACGCTACCAACGTGATCTCACCGGAGGTGGCCGTCGTCACGAACATCAGCTACGACCATGTGGAGGTGCTGGGGCCGACGCTGAAGGACATCGCCGTCGAGAAGTCCGGCATCCTGAAGAGCGGCTGCCGGCCGGTGATCGGTGAGACCTCCCCCGAGCTGCTTCGCATCTTCGAGGACGAGGCCGCTAGGTCCGGCAGCCTGGAGCCGTGGGTGCGGGACCGGGACTTCGGATGCGAGGCTGACCAGGTAGCCGTCGGTGGGCGCCTGGTGGACCTGCGCACGCCGGGCGCCCGCTACGAGGACCTGTTCATATCGCTGCACGGTGCACACCAGGTCGGCAATGCCGCGTGCGCCCTGGCTGCCGCGGAAGCCTTCTTCGGCTCTCCGCTCGACGACGGCCTGGTCCGGGAGGTGCTCGGGTCGGTGCGTGTCCCCGGAAGGCTCGAGCTCGCGGGCAGCGATCCCGTCGTGTTGCTCGACGGAGCGCACAACGCTGCAGGCATGGAGGTTCTGGGCCGGGCGCTGTCGGAGGAGCTGAGAGCGACGGGGCCTACCGTGGCGGTGGTCGGGATGCTCACAGGGCGTGATCCGAGCGCGATGCTTCGCCCCTTGGCGTCGGCGGGCGTCGGAGCGCTGGTCGCCTGCACCGCTCCCTGCGAGCGCGCCCTCCCGGCGGCGGTTGTCTCTGAGGCTGCCGGCGCGTGCGGGATCGAGTCGGTCGTGGTCGAGCAGGTGGGGGCTGCACTGGCACGGGCCAGGGAGATGGCCGGCAGCGACGGCATGGTGGTGGTGACCGGCTCCCTGTACGTGGTGGGTGCGGCACGTTCGCTTTGCGCTACCCGATGACGGCTCGCCGAGGGCCGGTTATGGTTGCGAGGAGCCCCAGGAGGAGCACCGCGAGGAGCACAGGGTAGGACCGGCGGCCGTGGACACGGAGAGAAAGAGAAGATGAGAACAACACTGGTCATCTGCAAGCCTGACGCCGTAGAGCGCGGCTTGGCAGGAGAGATCCTCGCGCGCCTCGAGCACAAGGGATTGCGCCTGGTGGCGGCGGAGCTCCGGACGATCGACGAAGCCACGGCGTCACGCCACTACGCGGAGCACGAGGGCAAGGCGTTCTACGCGGATCTCGTCGAGTTCATCACCCGCGGCCCGTCCCTGCTCGTTGTGGTCGAGGGACCCCCGGACACCTGGAAGATCGTCCGCACGATGATGGGCGCGACCAATCCGGCAGAGGCGGCACCGGGGACCATCCGCGGCGATCTCGCGAGCACGCTGACCGAGAACCTCGTCCACGGGTCCGACTCCGCAGAGGCCGCCGAGCGCGAGATAGGGCTGTTCTTCCCGGCACTGGCGTAGCAACGTCGCGCTTCGGGTTGCTCCTGGAGCGCTGCCCGAGCGGGTTGGGGAGCCTGTAGCGGGGGCGCAGTTGTGCCCGCCGCCGTCGTGGCCTACCCTTTTGGGCAGCCCCACCCACGCAATCACTCCCCATTGAGACTTCGCCCAGCCGGCGCCCGCCGGCAACTCGACAAAGGAAGGGTCCAATCCATGGCGGACAACCACCTCTTCTTCCTCGGACGTGACATGGCCGTCGACCTCGGCACGGCGAACACGCTCGTCTACGTACGCGGGCGGGGGATCATCCTGAACGAGCCCTCTGTGGTCGCGGTCAACACCAAGGACGGCAGGCCCTTGGCCGTCGGTGCGGAGGCCAAGCGGATGATCGGTCGCACGCCGAGCCACATCCAGGCAATCCGGCCGCTGAAGGACGGCGTGATCGCGGACTTCGAGATCTGCGAGAAGATGCTCCGGTACTTCATCCAGAGGGTCCACCAGCGCCGCTTCGCGAAGCCCCGGATGGTGATCTGCGTTCCCTCGGGCATCACAGGAGTCGAGCAGCGCGCGGTGATGGAAGCTGCCGAGTACGCAGGTGCACGGCGCGCGTACATAATCGAGGAACCCATGGCTGCCGCCATCGGCGCAGGCCTTCCGGTGCACGAGCCCACGGGGAACATGGTCGTCGACATCGGTGGCGGCACCACGGAGGTCGCTGTCATCTCTCTAGGCGGGATAGTAGCCAGCCAGTCGATCCGCATCGGCGGCGACGAGCTCGACGAGGCGATCATGTCCTACATAAAGAAGGAGTACAGCCTCGCCCTCGGCGAGCGCACTGCCGAGGAGATAAAGATGGCTCTTGGCTCGGCTCATCCCCTGGAGGAGGAGCTACAAGCAGAGATCCGGGGCCGCGATCTCGTGTCGGGACTTCCGAAGACCATCGTGGTGACCACCGACGAGATCCGGCGCGCCATCGAGGAGCCGGTCTCCGCGATCGTGGACGCGGTGAAGGTGACGCTCGACAAGACTCCGCCGGAGCTCGCGGCCGACATCATGGAGCAGGGCATCGTACTCACGGGTGGAGGAGCGCTGCTGCACGGCCTCGACGCCCGGCTCCAGGGCGAGACCGGCATGCGCATAGTGGTGGCCGACGACCCGCTCAACTGCGTGGCGATCGGAAGCGGCCAGTGCCTCGAGGAGTTCGAAGCGCTCAAGCAAGTGCTCATCACCTCCTCCTCCTGACGCTCGGAGATGCCCCGGACACGGCCTTCCCGCCGTCCCCGGCTGACTCTCGTGCTGCTGGTCCTCGCATCGATCACGATCATCACCCTCGACTTTCGCGGAGACACGAGCGGGGTGATCCCGGCCCTCCGGTCCACAGCCGAGGATGCGTTCAGCCCGATCCGCTCTGCCGTCGACGCCGCAGTGGACCCGGTGGCCGGCTTCCTCGCAGGTGCCGCGAACGCGGGTGCCCTCGAACGCGAGAATGCCCTGCTGCGTGCCGAGAACGGCGCTCTCAGGCGTGACGCCATCCAGGTTGCGGCCACGCGAGCCCGGATGGCGGCGATCAGCGCACTCGACCACCTGCCGTGGGCCGGCAGCCTGGCGCGAGTGGACGCCGAGGTGGTGGCCGCCAATAGCTCCAACTTCGCGAGCACGATCGTGATCGACAAGGGGACCTCCCAAGGCGTGGCCGTCGGCATGCCGGTTGTCGCAGGCGCCGGGCTCGTGGGAAGGGTGGTGCAGGCTTGGAGCACGGGCAGTACGGTCTCTCTGATTACCAGCACGAGCTCGCAGGTCGGCGTGACGCTAGGCGCCAAGGGGAGCCTCGCGTTGGCTGCCGGGCAGGGGCGCTCGCGATCGTTGCAGGTGGACTACGTGGCGCCGGGAACACGGTTGCACAAGGGCGAGGTGCTCTTCACGAGCGGGCTCCAGGGCGGCACGTATCCGCCGGGGATCCCCGTGGCGTTCGTACGCTCCTTCTCGGCGTCCGGCTCCTCCACGCAAGAGAATGTGGCTGCAGAGCCGGAGGTGGACCTTGCCGGCCTGCAGTACGTGAGCGTCATCGAGTGGGAGCCCTCACCATGAAATCGGAGCCCTCACCGTGAGGGGCCAAGTGGTGACCCGGGGCTCGCTCGTGCTTGCTCTGGCGGTGGTGCTCCAGTACGCGATCCTCGTGCGCATCAGTTTCCGGGGATCGCACGCCGACTTCATGGTCCTGCTTCCCTTCGGCGCGGGGTATGTTGCCGGCCCGGAGCGGGGAGCAGCCTTCGGGTTCGTGTCGGGCTTGGTGGCGGACCTGTTCCTTCCCACGCCGTTCGGCATGTCCGCGCTTGTCGGGTGCCTGGTGGGCTACCTGAGCGGCATGGCTGCTTCTGGATTGGTACGCCCCGCATGGTGGGTGCCTCTCTTCGGGGGGGTGGGGGCGACTGCCATTTCGCTCGGTTTGTATGCCATGCTCGGCTACGTGCTCGGCCAGCCTGCGATGCTCGATCACGACTTGTTCCCTGCCCTGGCGGTGGCGCTGCCGGCGTCGTTCGTTCTCGCGCTTCCCGCGGTCCGCCTCGTGTCGTGGGCGCTTCGCCCGGCCGGCAGGACCCGGCCGTCCTTCGCCGAGCCGGCAAGGTGAGCAGGCGGAAGCGCTGGGTTCGCCGCATCGGCCCGGCGGACGGCACCCCACGATGGGGCGGCATGGGCGTGGACGGGGCAGCGTCGAGCCGTTCTACGCGATCGGGCCCGTTGCCGTCGCCGAAGCGGCTGTCGTCGAATTGGTCGAGCCGGCTGGTGCGCCACCATGTCAACCCTCGTTCCCGGCTGCACGGGCAGGTGCAGCGGCGCGCGCCTAGAGCACCGAGGATGCGCCCCCGCCGCTCGCTGGTTCGCAAGCTGTTCGTTCAGGCACCTGGGCCCGGGAGGCCAGCTCTCCGGCTGAAGGTCGTGGGGCTCGTGGTCTTCGCCCTCTTCGCTGGGATGGTGCTCAGATTGTGGTACCTGCAGGTGCTCGACAGCTCCTCCTTCAGCCAGGTCGTGGTCTCCAACCAGGTGAGGGCAGTAAGTGTGTCGCCGCCTCGCGGCCTCATCGTCTCGCGATCGGGAAGCGTGCTCGCGGGGGACCGGGTCACCGAGGCCATAACGCTGTCGAGAGTGGCAGCGGTGCAGCACCCCGGCGTGGTGGGCCGCCTCGCCGCTCTCATCGGAGCGCCACCAGCGCAGGTCCAGGCTCTACTGGCTGATCCTCGCTACAGTCCCTACCGCCCGGTTCCGATCCTCACGAACGCTCCGCTGTCGGACCTCGTCTACATCAGGGAGCACGCCGGAGAGTTTCCTGGGGTGTCTGCTGTGGCGCAGAGCGTACGCACCTACCCGCAGGGGACGACGGCAGCTCACCTTCTCGGCTACCTTGGCCAGATAACCCAGGCCGAGCTTGCAGCTCTGAAGGGGCAGGGTTACCAGCAGGGCGACCAGATCGGCCAGAGTGGGGTGGAGGCCTCCTTCCAGAAGTGGCTGAGGGGAACCCCGGGGACCAAGCGCCTAGAGGTGGACGCTCAGGGCCAGGTCGTAGGCACCCTAGGCGTGACTCCTCCTGTCCCGGGCGACAACGTGGTGCTGACGCTCGACCTCGGCCTGCAGAAGCTGGTCGACCAGGCGCTCCCCGCCGAGATCAAGAAGCTCCGCTCCCAGGGCCAGGTCGCGCCGAGTGGAGCTGCCGTGGTCCTCGACCCTAACAACGGCCACGTCCTAGCCATGGCCTCGTACCCGACGTACAACCCATCGGTGTGGGTGGGCGGGATCTCGTACGCGAACTACGACAAGCTCGTGTCAGCAACGAGCCACAAGCCGCTGCTCAACCGCGTGATCGACGGCGCCTACACGCCGGGCTCGACCTTCAAGATCGCCTCGGCGACTGCAGCACTGCAGACGGGGCTCATGACGGCGAACACCCCGTACTACGACTCGGGGCACTTCACTATTCCCGGCTGCACCGGTCCTCACTGCACGCTCCACAATGCCGGGTACGAGGCCCTCGGCACTATAACGATGCCGCTAGCGATAGCTGCCTCGGACGACGACTTCTTCTACAACATCGGCTACCAGTTCTGGGTCAATCGCGCGAAGTACGGGCTCACGCCGATACAGAACACTGCCGCGCAGTACAGCTTCGGGCAGTTGACGGGTATCGACCTCCCCGGGGAGCTGCCCGGGCAGGTGGACAGCCCCGCGCTCCGCCAGCGCCAGCACCAGCTCGCCCCGAAGGCATACCCGAGTGGGGGATGGTACGTGGGCGACAACCTGGAGATGGCCTTCGGCCAGGGCGAGACGGCCCTCACCCCCATCGAGCTGGCCACCGCGTACGCAACCTTCGCCAACGGCGGCACGCGCTACGCGCCGCAGGTGGCGGCCGGCATCGTGTCGGCTTCGGGCAAGACGGTGCGGGTCTTCCCCCCGAAGGTCATGGGCCATGTGAGCTTGCCGCCGTCCATCAGGGACCCGATGCTCCAAGGCTTCATCGAGGAGACGACCAATCCGCTCGGGACGGGCTACCCTCCGTTCCTCGGGTTCCCGTTCTCGAAGTTCCCGATAGCCGGCAAGACTGGCACCGGCAGTGTGCACGGCAAGCAGCCGAACGGCCTTTACTGCGGCTTCGCCCCTGCCAATGCTCCGAAGTACGTCGCCTGCGTGGTGATCCCCCAGGCCGGCTACGGGGACGCGTCGGCGGCGCCGGTGGTGCGCAAGATCTGGGAGTACCTGATGGCGCACCCGCCCAAGCCGGTCGACCTGAAGGCAGTGGCAACCAGCCTGGCGCACTCGGGCGCATGAGCGCTCAGCCCGCAGAGCACGTCGGCGCCGCTCGCCAGACGGTGAGCTAGGCTCGCCCCGAGATGTCCTCCTTGTGGCCGCGGATCGAGCCACTCCTGGAAAAGGTCTCCAAGCCTGCCCGCTACATAGGCGAGGAGATGGGCGCGTACCAGCCTCGACACGGCGCCGGGCGCGTGGCATGGCTCCTCGCGTACCCCGACACCTACGAGATCGGCCTGCCGAACCAGGGGCTTCAGATCCTCTACGAGATCCTGAACGAGCGCGAGGACGCGCTCGCCGAGCGCACGTACGCGCCCTGGGTGGACATGGAGGCAGCCATGCGCGCCGAGGGGGTTCCGCTCTTCTCTCTCGAGACCCACAGGCCAGCCGGTGACTTCGACGTTCTGGCGTTCAACATCGCAGCCGAGCTGACCGTGACGAACGTGCTCAACATGGTCGACTTGGCCCAGGTGCCGATCCGCTCCGATCAGCGCGGGCCGCAACACCCCCTCGTCATGGCCGGAGGGCACTGCGCGTACAACCCGGAGCCCATGGCACCGTTCGTCGACGCCCTGGTCATGGGTGACGGTGAGGAGGTGGTCGGCGAGATCACCGAGGTGATCGGCGGATGGGCGGTAGCGGGCTGTCGATCCCGTGAAGATCTGCTGAAGATGCTCGCCAAGGTGCCAGGTGTCTACGTGCCGAGCCTGTACGAGGCGCGCTACGAGGGCGGGCGCCTGGCGGGTGTTCGTCCTATGGAACCCGGCGTGCCGGAGGTCGTCGCCAAGAGGACCGTGGCCGATCTTGCGGAATGGCCGTACCCGAAGCGCCAGCTAGTCCCGCTCACGGAGGTCGTCCACGACCGCCTGAACGTCGAAGTGTTCCGGGGGTGCACGCGCGGGTGCAGGTTCTGCCAGGCGGGCATGATAACGCGTCCCGTGCGCGAGCGCCCTGCGAGGCAGGTCGAGGAGATGGTGGCGAGCGGCTTGGCTCGCACAGGCTACGACGAGGTCGCGCTCACGTCGCTCTCGAGCGCGGACTTCTCGGGTATCGAGGGTGTCGTCGAGCGGGTAGTGCGCGGCGTCGGGGAGGACGATGTCGCTCACGCGGGCCCGTCGCAGAGCGTTCAGCGGCCGTCGGGGGGGCCGGTTTCGGTCAGCCTGCCGAGCCTCCGAGTCGACGCGTTCACCGTCGGTCTCGCGGCTCAGGTCCAGCGCGCGAAGCGGACGGGTCTCACCTTTGCCCCCGAAGGGGGAACCTGGCGCATGCGCCGGGTCATCAACAAGCTGATAACCGAGGAAGACCTGTACGCGGCCGTGGATGCTGCGTTTTCGGGGGGATGGCGGCGGGTGAAGCTGTATTTCCTCGTAGGCCTGCCGACTGAGACCGACGAGGACGTGCTCGGTATAGCCGACCTGGCTCGGGGCTGTGCTGAGATCGGGCGCCGCTATCACAGAAATGTAACGGTGACGGTGTCCGTCGGGGGCTTCGTGCCGAAGCCCCACACGCCCTTCCAGTGGTTCGCGCAGGACACTGTGGCCGAGCAGCGGAGGAAGGTCAACCTCCTTCGAGACGCCCTGCGAGGCGTGAGGGGAGTGGCATTGCGCTGGCACGACCCGGAGGCCTCGGTGGCAGAGGGCATCGTGAGCAGGGGGGACCGTCGGGTAGCAGATGTGATAGAGCACGTGTGGTCCCACGGCGGGACCTTCCAGGAGTGGTCCGAGCACTTCGACCTCCGGCTGTGGACCGAGGCCATGGCGGCTGCGGGCTTGTCGCTCGAAGAATGCGTGCACAGTGAGCTGGGTGAAGGCGATGTACTTCCCTGGGACCACATCTCGGCCGGGCTGCATCGCGACTTCCTCTGGCAGGACTGGCAGGACGCCCTGGAAGCACGTGCCGTCACCGACTGCAGGTGGACCCCGTGCTACGACTGCGGGGCATGCACCGGGGCGGGGATCGAGCACGTCGTGGCCTCGCCGGTCCCACCGGCCGGAGGCAGCCAGGGCACCGGCCAGGACCTGACCGAGGCACTGGTTGCCGCTCTCCTGGCACAGGCCCGCCCAGCGGTGGGCACGGCGGAGGTCCCGATGGTGGGCACGGTACCGGTCCCGGTGTCGGAGACGGTCCCGGTTCCGGTGCCCGTAGCCCTTGGAGCGCCGACGCCCGGAGGCTCCTGTGTCGGGACCAGACCGGCTAAGCTGATCAGGGGCCCAGTGTGAGATATTCCGTGTGAGATGCCCAGTGTGAGATGTTCTGTGTGAGATTACGTGTTCGCTTCTCGAAGCTCGGCAAGGTGCGCTGGACCAGCCAGCGGGATGTGGCGCGGATGTGGGAGCGCGTCATCAGGCGTGCGGGCCTGCCCGTTGCCTATTCCAAGGGGTTCTCTCCGAGGCCACTGTTGAGCTTCGGCCTGGGCCTTCCTACGGGATGTGAGTCGACTGCCGAGTACCTCGACATGGTGATGGAGCACCCGGTGGACCAGGGAGGGCTCGCGCCGGAGCTCTCCGCTCTCCTCCCCGGCGGGATCGACGTGCTGGCTCTGGCAGAGGTTGCAGGCGATGCTGGCTCGTTACAGCAGGACGTGACCTCATGCACCTGGGAGATGGCGGTTGCCGAGGCCTCCGACGGCGAGCTGGCGGAGCGCATCGCCAGTGCTCTGGCGGCGGAAAGCCTGCCTTTCGTGCGCGAGCGCAAAGGGCGCGAGCAGTCGGCCGACTTGCGCCCTGCCATCGTCTCCCTGGAGCAGTACCGAAGTGATGGGTGCCGAGCAGTCCTGGTCGCGGAGCTTTCCACGCGCCCGCTCGGCGTAAGGCCCGTAGAGCTGGCGTCCACCCTCGGCGTGAAGTCCAGCTCGACGCGCAGGACACATCAATGGATCGATCACGGAGGCGCCCGCGAAGAACCGCTTCCTCTGGACGCGCCCAATGGCGCGCGGCTCGAGGCGTGTGCGCCGTGACAACGAGAAGGGAAATTCCCAATGTCCGATACAGGTGTCGGGCAAGAGCTGCCAAGGCCTTCGAGCCCGGCGCCCGAGCCCGTGACAGCCGGCGCAAGCCGCCCGGTTGCCGATCGCGCGGATCGCGAGAGCACCGGAGGCGTTGCTCCTCCGGGCCGCGACGAACCGAAATCCTACGAAGCTGCGCCTGGGCAGGTTGAGGCAGCTGGCTCCCTGCCGCCGCGACCCGAGCGGCTGTCCGGGGACTCCGCAACGTCAGACGGCACAGGTGAGGCGAGAGCCATGTCGCCGAGCGCGCGCCGCCGGCGGAGACGGAAGAGCGCGCTGGAGCGTGCAGCCGAGCCCGGCGGTCCGTACGCGGCGGAAACACCGCGCCCGAAGGTAGGCGAAACGCGCCCCGCTGAAACCCAGCCACCGGTAGCCCAGCCACCGGTAGCCCAGCCACCGGTAGCCCAGCCACCGGTAGCCGAGGTGCCGGTAGCCGAGCCCGGCAGCGCGTACCTGGCAGAGGCCCCGCGCCCGAAGATAGGCGACACGCGCCCTGCCCGGCCCCAGCCAGCACCGCCCCACCAGTCGGCGGCCCAGCCCGGAGTAGCTCAGCCGCCGGTAGCCGAGCCCGGCAGCGCGTACCTGGCAGAGGCCCCGCGCCCGAAGATAGGCGACACGCGCCCGGCCCGGCCCCAGCCAGCACCGGCCCAGCAGGTACCGGCCCGGCCCGGAGCAGCCCAGCCCGGGGCAGCCCAGCCCGGCGGCGCGGCACCAGGCGAACGCGCAGGCTCGAGCCAGGGCTCTGGACCTGGACGGAGCCGATCGCGCAGGCGCGGCTCGCGGGGGAGGGGAGAGCGCTCCGGGGCGGATGCAGGTGCGATCACGAAGATCGACGAAACCGGGACCGGGGCGGCAGGTGACGGGCGCACCGGAAGGGCCGGAAGGACTGTGGCGGTCGGAGCCCGGCAGGCCGCCGGAGCCGGTGACGGTGTCGCGACGGAGCCATCGTCGAGGGCGGCGGGCACGGGGCGCTCCAGGCGGCGCGGGGGTGCTGAGCGCGGAGGCCGGCCGCTGGGTCGCTACCTGATGTGCGTGCACGTAAGGCCTCATGCCACGCAGATTGCCGTGCTGGAGGGCAGGACTCTCGTGGAGCACTCCGTCGCGTGGGCATCCGACGCCAGCACCCAGATCGACGGGAACATCTACAGGGGGCGTGTCCAGAATGTGCTTCCAGGCATGGAAGCCGCTTTCGTGGACATCGGAACACCCAAGAACGCTGTCTTGTACCGGGGTGACGTCCGCTACGACCTGGACGACATCGAGACCCCTTCGGGGTCGTCGCCGAGGATCGAGGAAGTATTGAGGCCTGGCCAGTCGATCGTATGCCAGGTCACCAAGAACCCGATCGGAGCCAAGGGTGCTCGCTTGACTCAGGAGGTCTCCCTTCCGGGGCGCTTCGTCGTGATGGTTCCCGGCTCCTCGGCATTCGGGATCTCCAAGCGGCTCGACGACGCGGAGCGCCGGCGCCTCCGGCGAATTGTGCAGGAAGTAAGGCCGAAGGGGCACGGGCTCATAGTTCGCACCGCGGCGGAAGGGGCCAGCTTGGAGGAGCTTCGCCACGATGTGGACCGCCTCGTCGAGCAGTGGAACGCGATCGAGGCGGAGGCCAAGCGGTCCCAGGCGGCCGCGCTGTTGTACAAGGAGCCTGACATGGCCGTCCGTCTCGTCCGGGAGGAGCTCAATCGCGACTACCGGGGCGTCGTCGTCGACGACCCCGAGCTCTACGCGGAGGTCCGCGACTATGTGGAGGGAGTGAACCCCGAGCTGGCCGAGCGCGTGGAGTTTTACGACACTGAAGCCGAGGGCTTGCCGATATTCGAGCGCTTCCACGTCCACGAGCAGCTTCACAAGGCGCTCGACCGCAAGGTTTGGCTTCCATCGGGCGGTTCGCTCGTGATCGAGCGAACCGAGGCGCTCACCGTCATCGACGTGAACACCGGCAAGAACGTCGGCAAGTCGAACCTGGAGGAGACGGTGTTCCGCAACAACCTCGAGGCGGCGGAGGAGGTTGCCCGCCAGCTCCGGTTACGGGACATCGGCGGCATCATTGTCATCGACTTCATCGACATGGAGATCCGCGACAACAGGGAGAAGGTGGTCGCAGCCCTCAGATCCGCTCTGGCGCGCGACAAGACGCGCACGCAGGTCTTCGACATCTCCGAGCTGGGCCTAGTCGAGATGACCCGCAAGCGCGTCTCCGAGGGCCTGGTCGAGTCCCTGTCGTCGACATGTGCCGTGTGCGGGGGCAGGGGGATAGTGCTCGACGAGAGCCTCCTTTGAGCACCCGGCTCTCCGAACCGGCTGCCGCGTCCAGCAACACCAGGCCCGCCTGGCCGCAGGACGGCCGGGGCAGCCTCTTGTGGTACCATCTCGCCCCGTGTACGCCGTCATAAGGACCGGAGGCAAGCAGGAGCGGGTGGCGCCGGGACAGCGCGTTCGCGTCGAGCGCCTTCACGTCGCTCAGGGCGACGAAGTCGACCTCGAGGCCGTCCTGGTCGTGGACGGGGAGCGGGTGCTGTCGAAGCCCGTGGACCTCAGAGGTGTAGTGGTGTCCGCCCGGGTGGTGGGCGAGGAGCTGGGTCCCAAGGTGCGCGGTTTCACCTACAAGCCGAAGACGAACAGCCGGAGGCGCTTCGGTCATCGCCAGGGCTACGACACGATCGAGATAACTGCGATCAGCGTGCCGGGCCAGAGCTGAGAGCGGAGGGAGATCTTCCAATGTCCAAGACCAAAGGCGGTGGCTCGACCCGCAACGGCCGTGACTCCGCAGCTCAGCGCCTCGGTGTGAAGGTGTACGACGGCACTCCGGTGACTGGCGGCGCGATCATCGTCCGTCAGCGCGGCACCCACTTCCACCCGGGGCACAACGTAGGTCGCGGCGGTGACGACACCCTCTTCGCGCTTGCGGACGGAGTGGTCAAGTTCACGAGCCGGAAGAACCGGCGGGTCGTGGACGTACTGACTGGCGCCTGAGCTCCAGGTGGCGGCCCGGCCAGCACCGGGACGACCGAGCTCCGCCCCGTAGTATCGCGATGTGACCAACTTCGTCGACGAGGCCCAGCTCCACGCGAAAGGCGGCGACGGGGGCGCTGGGGCCGTGTCGTTCAGGCGTGAGGCCCACGTTTCGCGGGGGGGACCGGACGGGGGAGACGGTGGCGCCGGGGGAGACGTGTGGCTCGTGGCCGGCACGGGTAGATCCTCCCTGATCTCCTTCAGAGACCACCCGCACCGTAAGGCAGGTGACGGCTCGCACGGAAGGGGGGCAGGCCGGCACGGCGCTCGCGGCCAGGACCTCGAGGTGACGGTGCCGGTAGGCACGGTCGTGCGCTCGCTCGACGGCGAGGTGCTGGCGGACCTTTCCAGCCCCGGTGAGAGATGGCTCGCGGCGGCCGGCGGTAGGGGCGCGAGGGGCAACGCACGCTTCTTGTCCAACAACCGCAGAGCTCCCTCGTTTGCGGAGCAGGGCGAGCGAGGCGAGGAGCGCTGGTACGATCTCGAGCTCAAGCTGATAGCCGATGTAGCGCTCGTCGGTATGCCGAACGCGGGAAAGTCGACCTTCATCTCCAGGGTGTCTGCGGCACGCCCGAAGGTGGCCGACTACCCCTTCACCACCTTGGAGCCCCACCTCGGCGTGGTCAGGGTCGGTCGCCCCGGCGACGACGTGGAGATCGTCATTGCGGACGTCCCCGGCCTGGTGGAGGGCGCGGCGGATGGCCGCGGGCTAGGGCATCGCTTCTTGCGCCATGTCGAGCGAGCGCGCGTGCTCCTCGTGCTCGTCGACCTGTCGGAGGCGGCCGGGCATTCAGCGCAAGCGCAAGAGGAGATACTGATCGGCGAGATCCGGCGCTACCGAAGCGAGCTCCTGGAGCGCCCCCGGATCGTTGTCGGTACCAAGGCGGACCTTGCAGGGGGGACAGGGGCCGGCACCGGAGGTGGTGCTGCTCCTGGAAGCGCTGGTGTTCAGGCATCGATGCCTGCCCGGCAGATCTCCTCTGTGACCGGCCAGGGGATCGCGGAGCTGCTGGGTGAGCTGGCGACGCTCGTGAGTGCCGAGCGCGCGGCGCAGGATACGGCGGCTCCGAGCATGGTCGTTCATCGGCCCGTCCCCGAGGGCATAGAGGTGACCAGGTGCTCGGACGGGACCTTCACGGTGAGCGGACGCGCCGCATTGCGTGCAGTCGCGCTGAACGACCTGAGCGACGAGCAGGCTGCCGGCGAGGTTCGCGAGAGGCTGCGCCGGATAGGCGTGGAGCGTGCCCTGGTGCGCGCCGGGGTTCGCGACGGCGACACGGTTCACATCGGCGAGGTGGATCTCACCTACGAAAGCGATGAGCTGGTCCACGGGCAGGAGGGCGAACCATCGGGCAGGCGAGCCGCTCGTGCCGAGCGAGTGGGGCGAGCGGGGCGAGCGGGGCAAGTGGGGCGCGAAGGCCAAGCTGGTCGCAAGCATGGGAAAAGGGGCCCAGAGGGCCGGTGAGACCGGAGCTGACAGTGGTCGTGAAGATCGGGTCGTCGTCGGTCACGCTCCCCGGGGGAGGCGTAGACGAGGCTGCCATCCGCTCGGTCTGCTCACAGGTGGCAGCGTTGGTCGGGGCTGGCCACGCAGTGGTGGTCGTGAGCTCCGGCGCCATAGCCGCTGGCTGGGCGGCGCTCGGGGGCGGGAGGCGCCCCCAGGACACCGGCACCCTCCAGGCGGTGTCGGCCATCGGACAGCACCTGCTGATGCGCGTCTATGACGACGCACTCGGAAGCTCCGGCCTGCACGTAGGCCAGGTGCTCCTCGCGCCCCTCGACTTCGCCAACCGCAACCAGTACCTCCACGCGCGACAGACCCTGTCGCGCCTGATCGACCTCGGCGTGGTGCCGATCGTGAACGAGAACGACGCGACCTCTGACGACGAGATCCGCTTCGGCGACAACGACCGCCTTGCAGCACTGGTGGCGCACCTGGTGGCGGCCGACATGCTGGTCATCCTCACCGATACCGCAGGCCTGCTCACCGGCGACCCGCGCTCGTCGGCGGACGCGTCCTTGATCGAGGAGGTGGTGGAGATCGACCAGCGGCTCGAGGAGGCTGCCGGGGGTGCGGGCAGCGAGGTGGGTAGCGGCGGGATGGCCTCCAAGCTCGCAGCCGCGAAGATCGCCGCGTGGTCGGGCGTGGAGACAGTGATCGCAGACGCGTCGCGCCCGGGCGTGCTCGGTGACGCGCTCGGCAAGGTACCGGGAGTAGGCACCTTGTTCCGGCCCCGCTCCACCCGGCTGCCTGCCCGCAAGCTCTGGATAGCGTTCGCGCTCGCCTCGTCGGGCCAGGTGGTGGTCGACGAGGGCGCCAGGCGGGCCCTGGTCGAGGGCTCGGCGTCGCTCTTGCCGGCCGGTGTGCTCCGAGCGAGTGGTGGGTTCAGGGTCGAGGACGCCGTGGAGATCGCAGGACCTGACGGCACGGTGTTCGCAAAGGGGCTCGCCCGTCACTCTGCCGAGCAGGTCGCGGCCTGGGCAGGCCTCCGGAGCGCCGACTTGCCTGCCGGTTCCCCTCACGAGGTGGTGCATCGAGACGATCTGGTGGTCATGTCCTGAGCGCCGGCCCCGCACCGGCTGGTCCCACCGGCTCGGGCTCGCGCCGCAGGGCTTCAGTCCCACCAGGATTCGAGGGACCCTGAGGGCTCGCGCGCCTCTGCGCTTCTCCGGCGGACTTCCTGAGGAACCTGCCGGGCGCGGTACCCTTGGGCATGCCCGCGGACGTGAGCGACGACAAGTGCGCGACGAGCTCTTCCCTGGCCGACCTGGGCAGGCGGTCGAAGGACGCGGCTCGCAGCCTTGCTACGGCGACGAGCGGAGCGAAGGACCAGGCCCTGCACATCGCGGCTGATCTCCTCGTGGAGAAGGCCGGCGTCCTTCTCGAGGCCAACGCGCTGGATGTCGAGCATGCGAGTGCGGAAGGCGCCACTGAAGCTCAGCTCGATCGCCTGCGCTTGGACGCTCAGCGCGTCGAGTCGATGGCACGGGGCCTTCGTGATGTGGCGATGCTCGCCGACCCTGTGGGCGAGGTGGTCGGCGGCTGGGTGAGGCCCAACGGACTACGGGTGGAGCAGGTGCGAGTTCCCCTCGGGGTGGTCGGGATCATCTACGAGAACCGCCCGAACGTGACGAGTGATGCCGCTGGCCTCTGCCTCAAGTCTTCGAACGCGGTGATGCTGCGCGGGTCCTCGAGCGCCATCGAGTCCAACAAGGCCATCGTCTCGTGCCTGCGGGCGGCACTAGCCGAGGCGGCTCTTCCCGAGGACGCAATCGTGCTCGTGGAGGACACGACCCGCGAGGGCGCGGTCGAGTTCATGCAGCTTGCGGGGGTTATCGACTGCCTCATCCCCCGTGGGGGGGCGTCACTCGTGGCGTCGGTGCGAGCCAATGCCACCGTACCGGTCGTGATAGACGGGGACGGCAACTGCCATGTCTACGTCGACGCGTCGGCCGACCTGGACATGGCGCTCTCGATCGTGGTCAACGCGAAGACGCAGCGATACTCGGTCTGCAATGCCGCCGAGACCCTGCTGGTGCACAGGGCGGTCGCCGCGGAGCTCCTCCCGCGGGCAGCTCGCGCGATGCCGGGTGTGGAGCTCCTCGGAGACGAGGAGGCCCGCAGTGTCGTCCCGGGGATGGGCCAGGCGAGCGAGGAGGACTTCGCCACCGAGTTCCTGGCGCCGAAGCTCACGGTTGCAGTGGTGGACGACCTCGCGGGAGCAATCGCCCACATCGCTCGGTACGGGTCGGGCCACTCCGAGGCCATCGTCACGAGCGACCTGGCTGCGGCTGAGCGCTTCTGCAAGGAGGTCGACGCCGCGGCGGTGCTCGTGAACGCCTCCACGCGATTCGTGGACGGCGGGGAGCTCGGCCTCGGTGCCGAGATAGGTATCTCGACCCAGAAGCTCCATGCACGGGGGCCCATGGGCCTTCGCGAGCTCACCTGCGTGAAGCTCGTTGTCCACGGTAACGGGCAGGTCCGGCAGTGACCGAGACAGGGGGTGCTGCGACAGGCGGCGCTACGACAAGCGGCGCTGCGACAAGCGGCGCTGCGACGAGCGGCGCTGCGACAGGCGGTATCCCAGCCCCCTTGGGCTTTCCCGATCCCGGGCCGCCACGCTTCGCTTCGATCGCGGAGGTCCGCGAATCACTCGCGTCCGCGGGGTACCTGGCCGACGACGGGATCGCCGGGGTCGTGTTCTTGGCGGACCGACTTGGCAAGCCGGTGCTCGTGGAGGGACCGGCGGGCACCGGCAAGACTGAGCTGGCGAAGTCCGTGGCGCGGGTTACCGGCAGCCGCCTGATACGCCTGCAGTGCTACGAAGGCCTCGACGAGTCGAAGGCCCTCTACGAGTGGAACTACCGCAAGCAGCTCCTTCGTATCCAGGCAGAGCAGGTCGACGGTGCGCCGGGCAGGGAGCGGCCGAGGGTCTGGCGCGACATCGAGGACGACATATTCTCCGAGGAGTTCCTGCTCCCCCGGCCGCTGCTCGACGCCATTCGCTCCACCGACCCCGTGGTGCTGCTCGTCGACGAGGTCGACCGTGTGGAGCTGGAGACGGAGGCGCTCTTGCTCGAGGTCCTCTCCGAGTACCAGGTGTCCATCCCCGAGCTCGGCACGGTGAGCGCCGTGCGGCTCCCGCTCGTGTTCCTCACCTCGAACAACACGAGGGAGCTGTCGGAGGCGTTGAAGCGCCGCTGCTTGTACCTGCACCTCGACTACCCCTCCTTGGAGCGCGAGCGAGACATCGTCCTCGCCCGAGTCCCAGGCATTGACGACGTGCTGGCCGACCAGATCGCGCGCATCGTCCGGTCGATTCGCACGCTCGAGCTGAAGAAGCACCCGTCGGTGTCCGAGACCCTCGACTGGGCGAGGACTCTGGTGGTTCTCGGGGTGCGCTCCGTCGACGAAGACAGTGCGCGCGACACGCTGGGTGTCCTGCTCAAGTACCGGAGCGACTTGGAGCGTGCGACCAAGGAGCTTGCCGGGAGCGGCGGAGCGCCACGCTGAGAGCTGCACTGGCACCAGGAGCTATGGGCGCGACGCACGTGATGGGCGCAACGGGTGCGACGGGCAGCTTCGTAGCGACGGGCGTGACGGGCGCCGTCAGGACGGGCTGAGGTGCTCGATGTCCTGTCGGGCTTCGTCGCCGAGCTGCGCGCGGCCGGCCTGCCCGTGTCGCTGACCGAGAGCCTCGACGCTGCCGAAGCAGTTCGCCACGTGCCCTTGGAGGACCGCGACGCGCTCAAGTACGCGCTGGGCGCGACCCTCGTGAAGTCCTCCTCGCACTGGCGGGCCTTCGAGACCGCCTTCGAGGTCTTCTTCGCGCTTCGCGGACCGGGTTACGAAATGGGTGCCGAGCGTGCCGATGATCTGGAGTCTGCTGCCCTCGGCCGGCAAGGCGAAGAGGAGGCAGGAGGCACCGGCGGGCCAGGCGGTGGGGGGAGCGAACCGCTCACGCCCGAGGAGATAGCGGAGCTCTTGTTCCGTGCGATCCGCTCCGGCAACGACCCGAGGCTGGCTGCTATCGCCCGCTACGCGGTGGCCAGGTTCGCCGGGATGGAGGCGGGCAGACCGGTGGGCGGCACCTACTACCTCTACCGGACCCTCCGGAACCTCGACCTGGACCGGCTGGTCGAGCGCTTGGTGCAAGCAGCCAGGGAGGAGGCGCCCGGCGCCGCGCTCAGCCCTATGGAGGAGCGGATGGTCCGCGAGGAGATCGGCGAGAGGATCGCGAGGCTGCGCGCCGAGATAGAGGCTGACATCCGGCGCCGGCTCGTGGCCGACCGAGGAAGCGAGGCCCTCGCCAAGTCGCTCCGCAAGCCGCTCCCCGAGGACGTCGATTTCATGCACGCGAGCCGCGAGGAGATGCTGGCGCTGCGCCGGGCCGTTCAGCCGCTTGCGCGCAAGCTTGCAGTGCACCTGGCTCGCAAGCGCCGTCACGGACGCAAGGGGCCGCTCGACTTCAGGGCCACCATGCGCCGCTCGCTGTCGACCGGAGGGGTGCCGGTGGACCCGCGCTTTCGCTACCCTCGGCCGGCCAAGCCGGAGCTGGTCGTGATCGCGGACATCTCGGGGTCTGTCGCCGCGTTTGCCCGGTTCACGCTGCACCTGGTCCACGCGATCAGCACCCAGTTCTCCAAGGTGCGCAGCTTCGTGTTCATAGACGGCATAGACGAGGTGACTTCCTTCTTCGAAGGGGTCGAGGATGTCGGCGAGGCGATAGCGCGGGTCAACACCGAGGCCGACGTCGTGTGGGTCGACGGTCACTCCGACTACGGCCACGCGTTCGAGGTGTTCATGGAGCGATGGGGGGACGAAGTGGGGCCGAAGGCGAGCGTCCTGCTCCTCGGGGACGCCCGGAACAACTACCACGCCTCACAGGCATGGGTGGTGCGTGAGATTGGCCATCGTGCCCGCCACGTCTACTGGCTCAACCCCGAGCCCAAGGCTTACTGGGGGAGCGGCGACTCGATAATCGAGGAGTACGGGTCCTACTGTGACGCCGTGGTGGAGTGCCGGACCCTTCGCCAGCTCGAGCGTTTCGTCGCGGAGCTCGCGTGAGGGGCCCGCACCCGGCGCGACCAGTAGAGGTCTCGAAGGTCCCCGGTCGGGTGGGAGCGCTCGGACGCCCGGATGAAGAGGCGACACGCGTGGTGATCGTGCGGCACGGGGACTCCGCGTGCAGCGTGGCCGGTGTGATCGGTGGCACCCGAGGGTGCAGCGGTCTGTCGCCGCTCGGGATGGAGCAGGCCGAGCGCCTGCGCTACCGGCTGGTTGCCACGGGAGAGCTGTCGGGTGCTGGGGCCCTGTACTCGAGTGACCTCCCGCGGGCGTTCGAGACGGCCGGCATCATCGCTCCAGGGATCGGTTTCGGCAACCTCGAGTGCGTTCGGGACCCGGGCCTTCGCGAGCTCGAGCCCGGCGAGGCGGACGGCCTCACTTGGGAGGAGTACGAGAGGCGCTACCCGGCTCCGGACTTCGACGAGCACCCGGGCCGGCCGGTCGCGCCGGGGGGGGAGAGCTGGTCGGACTTCGTCGAAAGGGCGTCGGGAGCGCTTCGTTCGCTGGCTGGTCGGCACCCTGGTGAGCTCGTGGTCGCCGTCTGCCATGCCGGCGTGGTGGAGGCGGCGATGCTCCGGTTCCTGCCGGTGTCCGCCGAGCGCCACAGGCTGAAGCTCCCCACGGCTAACACCTCGCTCACCGAGTGGCAGCTCGGCTCCTCGGGCTGGCGTCTGGTGCGCTACAACGACGCCGCTCACCTGGTGGGTCCGTAGGCGCTTTCCTCCGCCCGGCGCGCGAGGACTCGCAGGTCGTCCGCTCCACGGGGCAGGACGGGCGCCACGGCATCGGCGTACTCGCTCAGGGTCTCCGCCGGGGCTCTCTTCCTGCCTGCACGCCGGCCGAGGCGCTCGATCCGGCGAGCGGCGCGCTCGGCCCAGGTGCGCGGCCGCCTGCGGCGCCACTCAGCGACTGCCGCGGCACTTGCCAGGGTCGCAGCTCCTGCCCCGAGGGGCAGCAGGGGCACCTTGTGCAACTGCCCGAAGGCGTCGTGGAGGAGCACTGATCCGGGCGAGGGGTTGGCGAGCGGGACCGAGGCGGTCGGGTCGAAGCTCTGCCATCCATATCCCGGGAACCACACCTGCACCCAGGCATGGGCGTCCTTGGCCTCGACCTGCCAGAGATCCGTCAGTGGGTTATAGCTCCCTGGCACGTAGCCCGCGGCCACGCGTGCCGGAACGCCCAGGGTTCGCAGCATCACCGCGAGAGAGGTGGCGATCTGCTCGCAGAAGCCTCTCTTCGTGACGAAGAGGAACTGGTTCACGGCGTCTTGTCCCGGTGCGAGGGGAGGGATGTCGAGGGAGTAGCGGGTGTGCGCCGCGATCCAGCCGATCAAGTCCTCCACCTGCCCGTAGCGCGTCCTCGCTGTGGCAGTCACCTGCCGGGCGAGCGCTCCCGCGCGCCGGTAATGCCGGGGAAGCTGCAGATCTGCCAGGGTCGAGCTCTCCGGGAGAGCGCTACCTGGGGGGAGGAGCCGGCTGCTCGGCCCCAGTGTCCTCAGCTCGGCGGGCGTGGCCTGGTTTACCGAGGAGAGCACCGTGTAGACCGAGCCCGCGGCCATACCGACGCCCGTGCGGATCGACCCGTTGCGGGTCACGTATAGGGAGCGCTCGGGGAACCACACCTCGAGAGCGTCCGACGCGTGGAATATCAGGTTGGGACCAGTAGAGGCGAGGTAGAAGGTCTGGAGGTCGGGCGAACCCAGCCCTCCCGCATCGCCGGCTGGCATCGGGATCCGGAAGGGGGACCCACTCCTGAGCTTCTGGACGCCTGGGTGGGGATCGGACCAGCTCCGGCCGCTCCAGTGGTCGTACACCTCGCCGATCCAGTAGGTGGGCCTCTCTGCGCGCACGCGCATGACGACCTCGTTGCCGAGAGCGGGCCTGAGGGCGGTGTCGAGAGGACCTGCTATGCCGAGGAAACCTCCCATGCGAGTTGCCCCGCGCGTCCTGCCCGCATGGGCAGGCTCGACTCCGTTCGCGCCCCCGCCGGCGAGACCTCCGGGGTTGGCGATGGGCAGGTCCCCGGCGAGGCTCGAAGGGAGCACCAGGGAAGACGACGGCCGGGGAGGAGGGAGCAGCGCGAGCGCGGCGCCACCGAGCAGCAGCGATATGGCCGAGGCAGCGGCGAGCGAGCGGACCGGCGGCCGCGGCGCGTGTGCCATCGAAGCCCACGAAGCCCCAAGCCCCGTCAGTGCGAAGGCCGCCCAAACGACGACGATGACCCCGAAGCCGAGTGTGAGCGCTTCTGCGGCAGCCACTGCTACGAGCGCGGCGGACCCTCCGAGCGAGAAGATCAGGTCGCGGCGCGCGGGGACGTCGAAGGAATGGGCTACCTGAATCCACACGAAGAGCACTGCGAGGGGTGCTTCGACAGCGCCGACCTGGCCGGTCGAGGCGCTCGTGTAGAGGTCGTGGAAGAACCACGCGAATGCACCGACCATGCCCAGTGCGAGCAGCGGCTTGACGATCCCGAAGGGATGCGCGCGGCTGCGATGGGAGAAGGTCATTCCCGCAATGACGAGAGCCGCGCTCGCAGCAGCGTCCAGAGGGCTCAGCTCCCGCTCTGCCAGGCAGGCGGCAATACCCGAGACGACCGAGCCGGCTGCTGCGACCCTGAGGAGGACTGAGCTCTCGGGCGGGCCGGGCCGGTTGGCCTCCTTGACCATGTCCCAGAGCCTCATTGGTCACCGAAGCCGGTCTGCTCCGCCCGGCCTGCTGCTCGCGGTGGACCGGCACGTGCCAGGCGCCTTCCGGCTTGGCGCCTGCTCTTGACGAGGGCGAGGTGGGGAGCACCGTCGTCGTAGGTGCCGAGGGCTACGGGCACTCGGCGATCGAGCAGCGAGCATGCAGTCCCCATCACGTTCTCGGCAGCTCTTTCTGCCTCCTCTGGATCGGCCGGGAGGTTCGCCCATATGGTGACGGGCGAGCTTGCCGATCCGGACTCGCGGCGGCGCACCATGAGGTGCCCGGTATGGGCGCTTGCCGGCCAGTGGACGTGGCGCAGCTCGTCGCCGGGCTCGTAGGAGCGTGCCCCCGCGGGCTCCGGTCCGTCGCGGTCCTCACGCAGAGAAAGGCTTGCCAGGCTTGGGGCAGCGCCATCGGCCGCCCGGCGCCCGGCAGTCGACCTCCCCGGAGCATCGCCCCCGATGGCGTCATCTTCGGAACCGGGCGTGGAGCCGGCCGCTACCTGCAAGAGCGCCTGGCCGCTACGCGGGCTTACGCAGAGCTCCCGTGCTAGGGGCAGGCTCAACCGGCCTGACCACCACATGATCCCGAAGGGTGCTGCCGATGCGACTTCGATCTCCACGCGACGGTACACGCCGCGCCGCTCCGGCTCGATGGCCATCTTCACCGGCAGCGCTCTGCTCCGAGCGCGTTTGTTCGAGCTGACGGTACCGGCCAGCAGGCCGGGTGTCAGGCTGGGTGGCGGGCCGGGTGTCAGGCTGGGTGGCGGGCCGGGTGTCAGGCTGGGTGGCGGGCCGGGCGTCGGGCCGGTGGTCCCGGTTGGATCCGGGGTGGGAGAGCAGAAGCTGTAAGGCCCTGCCGGGTCGACAGGCCTGAGCCGGACGGACCCCATGACGAGGAGCTCGATGGTGGAGCTCTCCCCGGCCGCTGCATCGGCAGGGTTGGAACTGCATACGACGAGCGTTCGCCGCAGTGCAACCCATCCGCCCAGGAGCCCGACCACCAGCACGCTCCCGATACACACCCCGATCGCCTGGACCCAGCCCGAGCCGCTGTTGTGCGCGACGGCAGCCCAAGCGGCCATGGCCATCGTCACCGATGCCAGGGTCCTCGCAGGTCGGGTCGGCCGGACACGGAGCGGGCGCAGGCCGCTCACGGGCGCGGGGCGGAGACCGAGTCGAGAGTGATGCGGACGGTGTCGACGGCCTGTTCGATCCCTTCGTCGGTGACGAGCCGGTGGGCGAGGGAGGCGACGGCGACTGCCTTCACGTCGCCGGGGGTGGTGAAGTCCCGTCCGGACACGAGCGCGTGGGCGCGTGCCGAGCGGAGCAGCCACATGGCCGCGCGCGGGCTTGCCCCGAGGCGAACAGCAGGGGCCCGGCGCGTGGCGTCACAGATGGCGACGGCGAAAGCTGCAATCCTGCCATCGACGAACACCGATCGAGTAGCACGCTGGGCGTCGAGCCACCCGTCGGGGCCGCAGACGGGCTCGAGGTCGGCAAGGGCTCCAGGACCGCCCTGCTCCAAGGCCACCTTCGCTTCGGTGGCGGCATCGGGGTAGCCGATGGAAGTGGCTATCGCGAAGCGATCGCGCTGGCTCTCGACGAGCGGGAATGTGCCGAGCTCCTCCACAGGGTTCTGGGTGGCGATGACCATGTGCGGCACCGGGAGGCGGTAGGTCTCGCCGTCGATGGTGGTCTGGCCCTCCTCCATGGCCTCGAGGAGGGCGGACTGGGTGCGCGGCGGGGTCCGGTTCAACTCGTCGAAGAGCACGACGTTGGCTAGGAGCGGGCCAGGACGGAGATCCCAGGTTCCGCTCTCCTGGGAGTAGACCGACACCCCGACGACGTCGGAGGGGAGGAGGTCGGGATGACCCTGGACACGGGACAGGCCGCATCCGAGCGAGGAGGCGAGGCCGCGCGCGAGCATGGTCTTTCCCACTCCCGGGACGTCCTCGATCAACAGGTGGCCGCCCGCCAGAGCACACACGACCGCTGCAGAGATCGCCCCCGGAGCGCCTAGCAGCACGCTGCGGAGGTTGGCTGCCAGGCCCCGAGCGAGCTCGTATGCCTGCTCGCAGCTCGCTCCCTCGTGCTGCGGCGCGTCGTGGACGCCAGGGGCGTGCCCGTCACGGCCGTTGCCGGTCGCGCTCTCCCTGGTGTTGCCGGCTGCGGAGGAATTCAGGTCTGGGGTGGTCGCGCCCTGCCGCGTGGCCCCGAGGAAGCTCATCAGTGCCACGATACCGGCTCAGGTGGCTACGAGCGGTGCGGCATGCTCGAGGCCGAGCGTCAGAAGTCAAGGGCCGAAAGCTCGGGCACCGCACGCATCGACCGTTCGCGCGCCTCGAGCCAGCGCTCTCGCAGCTCGGCTCGGCGTGCTTCCCCGAGCTTGGGCTCGATCAGCTCGCGGGGGCTCCACGCGGCGGCTACCTCGTCCTCACTGCTCCAGATGCCTACCGCCATGCCGGCCAGGTAGGCGGCACCGAGCGTCGTGGCCTCGGTCACCGGTGCGATCTCCACCGGTCGGCCGAGCGCATCTGCGAGAGCGTGGACAAAGGTGGCATTGGCGGACATGCCGCCGTCCACTCGCAATGACGGGATGACGAGCCCTGAGTCTGCCTCGGCGGCCTCGAGGAGGTCTGCGCCGCGATGAGCGACTCCCTCGAGCACGGCCCGGGCTACCTCGGCGCGTCCGGTTCCACGTGTGATGCCGAGCAGCGTGCCCCTGGCGCCGAAGTCCCACACGGGGGTTCCGAGCCCGAGCAGCGCGGGTACGAACCACACGTCGCCGGTGTTCGTGCACGACGCCGCCAGCTCGTCCGAATCGGCGGAGCTGGAGATGGTCCCGAGGTCGTCTCGCATCCATTCCACGCATGCGCCTGCGGAGAGCATGAGCGCCTCGACTCCCCAGGCAAGCCTGCCTGCCCTCCGCCAGGCAACGATAGGGAAGGTCCCGTGCTCTCCCCGGGCGGAGAACCCGGGCCGCTCGAGCCCGACACAGCAGTCGAGCATCCCGCCGGTGCCGAAGGTCGCCTTGGCGAGTCCCGGGCGCAGGCATCCCTGCCCTACGAGCGACGCTTGCTGGTCGCCCGCGAGGCCGGCGATTACGGGCGAGCCGTCGAGTGCGGAGGCTTCTCCCAGCGCACCCGAGGAGTCGACCACCTCGGGCAGCACCCCGCGAGGGATCCGCAGCGCGCCGAGAACCCGGTCGTCCCACCCAGATGCGTCGGGTTCCAGCAGCCCGGTGACGCCCGCGTTGGTGGCATCGGTGACGTGGAGAGCTCCACCGGAGAGGGTCCAGGCCACCCAGGTGTCGACCGTGCCGAAGCAGAGATCGCGGGTCCTGTCTGGGTCGGCCATGTCGAGGAGCATCGCGAGCTTCGTGGCCGACGCGTTGGGCGCTATACGTATGCCGTCGGCCTGCAGTGCCAGGCAGGTTCCGACCGTGCGGAGATCCTGCCAGCCGATGCCAGGTCCCACGGGCTCCCCGGTGCTGCGATCCCAGACAATGGTGGTGGCTCGCTGGTTGGCGATACCCACGGCTTCGACCGGTCCGCCCGCCGCGAGCGCCTCTCGTGCTACCCGGAGCACGGCGTCGGCGAGCCTCACCGGATCGAGCTCGACGAAGCCCGGGGCCGGCGAGCTCGGGAGGACGCTCTCGTAGCGGACGTGCTCGACCGAGGAGTCGGGTCTCACGACGGCTGAGCGCACGCCGGAAGTGCCGACGTCGACCACGAGGACGCTCAACGGCAGCCTGCCCTAAGCGTGCCAGGTCCGAGCGTGCCAGGTCCGAGCGTGCCAGGTCCGAGCGTGCCAGGTCCGAGCGTGCCAGGTTGGCTCATGTCCGTGCTGCCTCCCCGGCGCGAGGCGCTGAGCCTCTTATGGCCATGCCAGCTCGCCGAAGGGTGAGGGAAGCCCGAGCTTGCCGGGGTTCATGATCCCGCGCGGGTCGAGCGCACCCTTCAGAGCAGCCAGCACCGAGAAGGCCTCTCCCATGGACTCTTCCATGAAGCGAGCACGGTTGACGCCGATGCCGTGGTGGTGGCTGATGGCGCACCCACGGGACATCACGCACCGCATCACGATATCCCAGGCCTCTGTGTAGTACGAGGTGTCCCAGGTTCGCGTGGCGTCCCTCAGCACTGTGGCTTCCCCGGCGTCGGGCTCGCGCCCGGCGAAGGTGAAGTAGAGGCACGCTCCGTCGGGGTACGCGTGAGATTGGTGCGCCGAAGCGGCGAGGGTGCCGGGCAGGGAGCGAAGCCCCGACACGCAGTCTTCGTAGAGCGCCGGAAGCTCGTTCCAGGTGCCGGCCACCTCGATGGTGTCCACGACGATCCCCCCCTGGTAGAGCGGAGCGAGAGCGGAGACGTCGTTGCGCCGTTCCAGCCAGTGGGCCACCAGCTCCTCGCTCAGCACCGCCGCGCCGGCGGCGCGACACTCCTCGTCGAGGATCCGCATCGTCGCGTCGAGCAGGGATGGTTCCGCCTCGTCGAGCACCACCAGGGCGCAGGTGCCGCTCGCCCCGCTCGTGCTCGTGGCGAAATGGCGCTCGGACTCCTCTGCGTCGTAGAGCCGGAGCACGGCCGGCGTCGCACCCCGCTGGAGGACGCGCCGGCAGGTGTCTAGACCCTCCGCGAAGCCGGCGAATCCGTACGCGCGCCTTGCCTCTGCTGGCGGCAGCCTGTGGAGGCGGAGCCATGCGCTCGTGACGACACCGAGCGTTCCCTCGGAGCCGACGAAGGTTTGCGTGAGGTCGGGACCCATTGCAGCGCGCGGTGCCGCTGCGCCTGTGCGCGCCACCCGGCCGTCGGCCAGGACGACCTCCAAGCCGGCGACCATGTCCTCGATCTTCCCGTAACGCGTCGAGTACTGGCCGGCTCCGCGGCAGGCGATCCATCCGCCTACCGTCGAGAGGTCGATCGACTGTGGCCAGTGCCCGAGGCTCACCCCCTCGGCCTGGAGTGCTGCCTCGAGCTCCGGGCCGAAGGTGCCGGGTGCCACCCGCGCGACGAGCGAGGTCAGGTCGAGATCCTCGATCCCGGCCATGGCTGTCATGTCGAGCGCAACCCCGCCGAAGAGAGGCACGCTCGCACCGCATACTCCGGAGCGCCCGGCCAGCGGCGTGACGGGTACTCGGGCTTGGTTGCAGGCAGCGAGGAGCGCCGACACTTCGGCTGTGGACCGCGGGCGGGCAAGCGCGCCCGGCTTTGCCGGAACCTCTCCCCGTGTGGCCCAACCGATGCTGATTGGCCACCAGTCTCGACCGGCTTCGGCGAGCTGGGCTCCTTCGGTGGAGACATCCCGGCAGGTCGACCGCAGCGTGGCGAGAAAGGCATCGTCTAGGGGTACGCGCTCGCCAGGCAGGTGCTCTGCCGCACGAGCGGCGTCACCGGCGATAGCAACAGGTGGAACAGGCGCCGTAGTTCGAGCCCTGCCGGGCTCCGGGTCCTCGGGGGTACCGGGCACCGCGGCCGCATGCCGGGGGCCAGTCATGGTCGGGGGCCAGTCATGGTCGGGGGCCAGTCATGGTCGGGGGCCTGTCATGGTCGGGGGCCTGTCATGGTCGGGGGCCTGTCATGGTCGGGACATCTCGAGCCCTGCGCGAGCGAGGCTAGCCGCGGCCTCGACTGCGAAGGCACGGCCCTCTTCCTCTATCGACGCGGCCGAGCGCTTCCACTCTCCTGCGAGCAGCGCGGAGGTCGATGGATCTGTCGCAGTGCTGGCCGCGGCGCCCGCTCGTCTAAGCAGAGCCCGCGTGCGGCGAGACAGGATGTCGTCGAGAGTGACGGCCATCTCCTGCCTGGCGGCCCAGATCGCTTCAACCCGGAGGTGCGGGAGGCCTTCCACCAGCGGCGTGAGCAGCTCCGGGCGCCCCGCTGCGATCGCCAGCAAATCGGGCGTCTCCGTGCCGTGCCTGGCTACCAGGGATGCGAAGCAGGCGTCGTCGATCCCGTAAACCCCTCCCGCGCCGGGCTCGCGCAGGTCGGCGAGGAGAAGGAGGTCACTGGCGCCGCGAAGTGCCAGGCGCCGAGTCAGCGATCGGCCGGCACCCGGCGGGACGTGGGGGCCGAGCACGCTCACCGCAGCGTCAACGGCATCCTCTGCCATGCGCCTGTAGGTGGTGAGCTTGCCCCCTGTAACCGTCACCATCCCGCTCTCGGACACCCTGACTGTATGGCGCCGGGAGAGGTCGGCTGTGCGTGCGTTAGGCGACCCGCCGCCGCTCGAGCGCGCGAGCAGGGGCCGCAGACCGGCCCAGGCTCCTGTGACATCCTCTCGTGACAGCGGGGAGGTGACGACTGCGTTGGCCGCGCCAAGCAGGTAGTCGACATCCTCGGCGGTGCAGTCGGGGTCGTCGAGCGAGCCGTCCCAATCGGTGTCGGTCGTGCCGATGTAGACGTCGCCGCCGTCGGGCCACGGTACGACGAATATCGACCTCCTGTCGCTGCGAACCGGCACCACGGCAGCGAAGTCGGCCGGTAGCTTGGACGCGGGGACGCTCACATGGACGCCCTTGGCAGGGCGAAGGGAGCGAGGGTGCTCGGGCTCGTCGAGCGCGCGCAGCTCGTCTGCCCAGACGCCGGTGGCGTTCACCACTACGCGGGACCGGATCTCGACCTGCTCCTCGGCCCCGCCGTCGTGGATACCCCTGTTGCGCGTATCGCCCTCGGCCCCGCCGTTGCGTTCCCAGGGAAGCGAGGTGGATGCACTGGCACCGACCACTTTGCCGTGCGAGTCGCGCAATAGGCTCCTCACCTCGACGTAGTTGGCCACGGCGGCACCGAAGTCGATAGCCGCGCTGCGAGCGATGGCAAGCGTGAGCCGGGCGTCGTCCGCTCGGGCGTCGAGGTAGAGGAAGCCGGCTACGAGGTGCTCTGTGCGCATGGTCGGGAAATGCCTGAGCGCCTCCTCCTTGGAGATCTTCTTGTGACGCTCGCCGATGCGTATGCCGCCGGTCAGGTCGTAGAGCCACAGAGCCGTGGAGTAGGCGCGCGCGACCCCGCGGTCGACCGTCCCTCCCCGGCCGAAGAGAGGGATGAAGAACGGCAGGGGCGAGACGAGATGCGGGGCGTTCTCCAAGAGGCGCTGGCGTTCGTGGAGAGCCTCGTACACCAAGCGGAAGTCGTGCTGCTGCAAGTAGCGCAAGCCGCCGTGGACCATCTTGGAGGACTTCGACGAAGTCCCCGACGCGAAATCGTTGCGCTCTACCAGGGCAGTTCGCAGTCCACGTGACGCGGCGTCGAGGGCTACGCCTGCACCGGTGATGCCTCCTCCCACGACTAGCACGTCGAACGTCTCGGTCGCGAGGCGTTCGAGCATCGCAGATCGGTCGAACGCTGGGAGGGTGGCCTCGGTGCTGGTCATTTGGAAAGTAGTTGTCAGGTAACAATCATTAGTGATATCATGGCCACTGCCATGAGGTCGTCGCAGGCTCGAAATTCTCACTGCCATGAAGCCGTTACTGGCTCGAGCGCGTGGCCATGAGGTCGCCCGAGGAGCTGACCCGGTTGTTCAGGTCGGAGGGACGGAAGGTGACTGCACAGCGGCAGTGCATCTTCCGGGCTCTCCAGGGCGATCTTACTCACCCGAGCGCGGAGGCTGTCCATGCTGCGGTGAAGGCGCACATGGAGACGATCTCGCTCAAGACCGTCTATCAGACGCTCCACGAGCTCGCGGACATGGGGGAGATCGGGGAGATCGACCTCGGCACCGGCACCACCCGCTTCGATCCGAACGTCGAAGGTGCTCACCACCACCTGGTGTGCCGTTCTTGCGCGAAGGTGACGGACCTGCACGCCGACTTCAGCGAGCTGCGAGCCGCGGCTTGCGATGTGGCAGGCTTCGAGGTGGCTACGGTCGAGGTGATCTTCCGTGGCCTGTGCAAGGACTGCCGGCAACGGGCGGAGGCGACTACGCTCCGGCCGGGCAGCGCGCACGCGGGCGCGCGAAGCGGGCGCGTCCGCCGAAGGGAGATCTTCGATTTGAAGAACGAGGCAACCCAGTAGCAACGACAACCCAGTAGCAACGACAAGAGATACCAGCAACGACAAGAGATACAACGACAACAGGAGGTCAGACATGCCAGCGTTGAAAGGGACCAAGACCGAGGAGAACCTGAAGGCCGCTTTCGCGGGGGAGAGCCAGGCGAACCGCCGCTATCTCTACTTCGCCCAGAAGGCAGACGTCGAGGGGTACCCCGACGTGGCGGCGCTGTTCCGCTCGGTCGCGGAAGGGGAGACCGGCCACGCCTTCGGGCATTTCGACTTCCTTGCGGAGGTCGGCGACCCGGTGACGGGTGTGCCGGTGGGCCCCACGGACGCGAACCTGAAGTCCGCCATCGAGGGCGAGACCTACGAGTACACGGAGATGTACCCCGGCTTTGCCCGCACGGCGCGCGACGAGGGTTTTGCAGAGATAGGCGAGTGGCTCGAGACCTTGGCCAAGGCCGAGAAGAGCCACGCGGGGCGCTTCGGCGAAGGCTTGAAGTCGCTTGCGTGAGGTGACGCTCAGAGGCCTACCCGCTGGGCCTCCGAGGTGGTACGCGCCGCGTGATCCCGCCGCATCATGGCGGGTGCGCGGCGCCGCACAGTGCCGCGCGGCGCCTCTGCGCGGCGCTCGGGCTGGGTGATATGACCACCACCTACGACCCTGCCGACGCGTCTTACTTCGACGCTGGGGACCTCCGTCGCGAGATGGACAGGGTCTTCGACCTCTGCCATGGCTGCAGGCTCTGCTTCAACCTGTGCCCGTCGTTCCCGACGCTCTTCGCCTACGTCGACGCACATGACGGGCGGGCGGATGCCATGACCAGAGCCGAGCAGGACGAAGTGGTGGAGCAGTGTTACCAGTGCAAGCTCTGTTACGCGAAGTGCCCGTACGTCCCTCCTCACGAATGGGAGCTCGACTTCCCGCGCATGATGATGAGGGCGCACGCGGTGTCGAAGAGAGAGGGATCGGGTTTGGTCGAGAAGTTGACAGACCAGGCTCTGAACCGGACAGACCTGGTCGGCAGGGTGTCTAGCGCGCTGGCTCCCGTTGCCAACCGCCTCACCGGAACGCCGGGTTCCCTCGCGCGCCAGTTCATGGAGCGCACCGCCGGTATTTCTGCGGCGCGGATCCTCCCGCCTTACGCCCGAGAGCGCTTCACCACCTGGTTCTCCAGGCGGAGCTCGAGTGCCACGGGAACGCCGAGCCGTCAGGTCAGCGTGTTCCCGACTTGCTTCATCGAGTACATGGAACCGGGCATAGGGCGGGACCTGGTCAGGGTCTATGAGAGGAACGGCGTAGCCTGCTCGCTGCCGGCAGGAACCCGATGCTGCGGCGCTCCGTGGCTGCATTCGGGGGACGTGGAACGCTTCCGCAAGGTCGCGCGAAGGAACGTCCAGGCTCTCGCGGCCGAGGTGAGGGCCGGACTCGACGTGATCGTGGCCCAGCCGACGTGCGCGTACGTGCTGCGGAAGGACTACCCGATCTACGTGGGCACGCCCGACGCGGACCTGGTGGCAGCGCACACCTTCGACCCCGCCGAGTACCTGATGGCCATGCACAAAGAGGGTGCGCTGGACACTTCCTTCCCGGGACTCGGCACTCCCGAGGTGCCGGAGAAGGTGACTTACCACCTTGCCTGCCACTTGCGGGCCCAGATGATCGGCTACAAGAGCCGGGACCTGCTCAAGCTGTCCGGCATCGAGGTCGACCTGGTCCAGGCGTGCTCCGGGATAGACGGCACCTGGGGGTACCGAGCGGCCAACTACGAGCTGGCACTCCAAGTGGCGGCTCCGCTCATGCGGCGTGTGGAGGAAGCGGGCAACGAGGTGGTGTGCGGCGACTGCCACCTGGCCAACGGCGCGATATATGAAGGGACCGGTCGCAGGGCGCTCCACCCAATGCAGCTGGTGGCCAGGGCCTATGGCATCCCCGAAGAGGACAGATGACCGGTGCAGCGGGTGGCCCATTCGTCGGCGCAGCGGGTGGCCGCGAGCTCACCCTCGACGACGTGGTCGACCTGCGTGCCTACGAGCGAGAGCGTGAGGCCTTCCGCCGCCGGATCATCGAACTGAAGCGGCATCGCAGGGTGGCGGTTGGCCCCCTGGTGTCTTTCGTGTTCGAGAACCGGGACACAGTCAGGTTCCAGGTACAGGAAATGGTCCGCGCCGAGCGAATGATAAGCGACGAGCAAGTCCTGGGGGAGCTTCGAGCGTACAATCCCCTGATCCCGGCTCCGGGCGAGCTCTCTGCGACATTGCTCGTGGAGCTTACGAGCGAAGCCGAGCTGCGAGGATGGCTTCCTCGTCTCGTGGGCATAGAGCGGGCTGCGTACCTCCGGATCGGCGCAGTTGTGGTCCATTGCGAGGTAGAGGAGACCCATGCCGAGCAGCTCACCCGGGAGGATGTCACCGCGGCGGTCCATTACGTACGCTTCCGCCTGGATGATGACCGCGTGGCTTCGTTCGGGCCAGGCCCGGTTTCGCTCGGCATAGATCTCGCTGGCTACGCCTACGAGGTTCCGCTGGGCGACGAGGTGAGGGCCGAGCTCATGCGCGACTTGCTTCCCTGATCCGAGGCTCGTGAGCTGTACCTCGTAACTGTTTCGTTCGAGTGCCCGGTCGGCTGCCGGCTTCGTCGGAAGCCGGCTCTCACCGCGTCTTGTCGCTCTAGGCGTACCGTGTGCTGTCGCAGCCTTCGCGTACGGTGATGGTCGATGCCACCGCTGCCTCGGGTCACGGGTCGCACACTCGTTCGCGCCCTCGGGAGCCTGGGGTGGGTGCCTGTCGTGCAACGTGGCTCGCATGTCCAGATGAAGCATCCCGAACGTGCGGGCCGCGTGACGGTGCCGGTCCATTCGGGCGAGACGATCGGTCCTGGGCTGCTGGGGTCCATCCTCACTCAGGCCGGCGTTACGGTGGAGCAGTTGCGCTCTGTTCTGTGAGATGATGCCTTCGATGCGCACGTACACGATCGTGGTGGAGCCGGAAGAGGGCGGGGGCTTCTTCGTGACGGTGCCCGCCCTGCCGGGATGCTTCACCCGGGCAGCGACGGTCGAGCAGTGCCAGGAGCGAGCCGTCGAGGCCATCGAGGTTCACATCGCGGGCCTGAGAGCGGACGGCGTGCCCGTGCCCGAGGAGATCGGTCAACCGCAGTTGCTGGCGGTGACCGTCGCTGCCTGAGTCCTCAGGCCGACGCTGCCAGATACTCGAAACCGACTGCTGGCGTCGTGGAACACGAACTCGTTCGGATCAGCCCCGAGGCTCGAGGTGCAGCGTGAGATCGAGCAAGACGCATCGGCCACGGTTCGTATGCTGTCCCCCCGAGGCCCGCCCTTACGGACGGGGCACTCCGGCGCAGTTGGGTAGAAGGCCAGATCGAGGGTAGCCAGGGGGTCGCTGCCGACGAGGAGCCGGCGGGAGTCCTCATGGTTCTCGTCGTCCGGATCTTCGCTCGCCAGCAGAATACTGGCGTCGAGGAACCACAGGTTCAAGGTTCCGGCCTGCTCGCCTTGATGAGCGCTGCGACGTCACCACCACAGCCTGTGGGGCTCACTCGCTTGCTGCGAACCGTCGGCGCTGGTCACGGCCAGTGCCGCCGGGCAGGCGCTCAGTCGTGGCTATTCGAACCCGGGCAAACTGGATGGAGAGCACATCCAGCTCCCGGACGACCAGAGGTCATCTCCGCACGCGACTGCAGCTACACACGAAGGATGGTCGCTTCCACCCCACGGGTCCGGAGCAGAGCTTCGATATCCGGCTTGTCGCTCGTGATAACGCTTCCCCCGGGCTCGATGAGTAGCGCTACGTGAGCGTCCGCAAGGTCGTTGGTTCCATTTGCGCCCAAGAGCTCGCCGACCCGCTTTCCCGCTGTCTCATCGATTGCAGCGACGTCCAGGCCACGCAGAACCCGCGCCAAGTTGGCCTGTCGGTGTCCGCTGCGCCAAGCCTGCGCCACTGCTGCTGCACTCGTTCGCACAGGTACCCCATCGCGTTGGAGGAGTCGTAGCATCGCTCCAACCTTCCGGTCGCGCTTGTCGATGGCGATGAGGGCGCCTGCATCAAGAACCGCGGTCATGCCGCTCCGCGTCGCCGCCTCGCACCAAGGGCCGCTGCAGCAGCGTCGAGCTCTTCGCTGCTGAAGGGGCCATTTTCGGCCTCCCAGGCGTCCAGGGCGGCCCCGAGCAGCTCGTTCCGCAAGCGCTGCGAGGCTGCTGCGGTCAGCCAGCTGGAGACGCTCGTCCCCTGCTGGGTTGCCGCATCCCGGACCGCGGCACCAATCTCCGGCGGCATCGTCACGGAAAAGCGATCAACTCGAGCCATACATACGAGAGTAACACATACTGGTATACGCACGGCCATCCGTCAGCAGCCGAGCGCGTCGGACCGGGTCAGCGGCAGGACAGGCAGCCTCCGATGTGGTTGGCGATAGCGCCGGTGGCCGCGTGCAACGGGGTTAGTGCCCGAGCAGGGGGTACATTGGGCTGAACCGGGAAACCACCGGGACGCCCAGGGAATCGCCAGGATGATGTGGACAACGGCCGTCCTGGTGGTCCATACTGGATGTTCCGCCGTTTTGCCTGGGGAGCGGGGATCTCCTCCCGGTGATCCGTGGCGACTGGGCGGAGTAAAGAGCCAGGAGAAGTACCTCAACCACCCCTATATACACGAGATCGCGTGAGATACGCGAGCAGAGACGAGGAAGTGACGTTCCGATGACCGCCCCGACGAATGCCGTATGGCGCAAGCGCGCAGCTTGCCGAGGCATCGACCCCGAGGTCTTCTACCCTGCGTCGGACGACGACGCGGATGCGGCGAAGGCGATTTGCGCGGTCTGCCCGGTACGTGAGGCTTGCCTCGAGCACGCGCTGGCGAATCGCGAGCGCGAGGGCATTTGGGGTGGCACAACCGAGCGCGAGCGTAGGCGGATCCACCGCCAGCGCCGCAAGTCCGCCTGAGGGAGGCGGCTGGCTCTAGAGGAGTGCGCTACCGCCGATCAAACTGCCCTGGACGCGTGGCGCAGCGGTGGTACGAGCCCTGCTCGGGCCAGCCTCCGAACTTCGCGCGCCTCTGCGACATCGACGACCAATGCACGGTCGGCTCTCGGCCCGAGGATGAAGCTGACCACGCACTGGTCGCATACCTCGGTTCGATCGTTCGCGCAGGTGTCGCAGTCGATGGTCAACGTCTGCCCCATTGTCCGGCTCCTTCGTTCGCTCGGGTTCGTTCTGGTCTGTTCTTTGCCGGCCAGGATCTCACCCGGGTGTATCACTCGCTCGCATCGTCCCGTGCCCCAGGCGGCACCTGCGATCCCGCGCGCCCTGCACCCGGCATGGTTCCGCGACGAGGCTCACACCCTGCTGACGGTCTGCTGACGGTCTGCTAACGGTCTGCTAACGCTGAGCGTCGATCATCGGGAGACACCTAGCCGCGGCGCGAATGAACTGCGGCGCGAATGAACTACTGTCGGCCGGCAGTCGCGAGGCGGCTTCAGACTGGCAGCTGGGGTTAGGCAGTCAGGCCGCTGTCGAGCGCCATATGGAGTGCATAACGAGAGCATGCGGAGGGACGAGATGATGAAGGAACCGAACGAGCTCGCCGACGACCGTGCCAAGGGGGGGCGCAAGCAGCTCTCGGGGCGCGCCAGGCGTAGCGGGACCGCACCAGCGGTGCTACGTGCGTTCCTCGCGGTCGCTCTGGGTGCGTCGGGTCTGCTCGGCGTGCTCGCGGCCGGAGCACCGCCCGCAGGAGCCTCGACGTCCGGCGCGGACGGCTTCACCTGGGCGAGCCCGGTCGACGCGTTTAGTGGCCAAATAATCACCGCAGCTTCGTGTCCGACACAGAACCTCTGCGTCGTGGGCGACAACCTGGGCGACATCAGCACCTCCACCAACCCGACCGGAGGCGCCACCGCGTGGAGCGCGCTCGCCTCGATACAGGCATCTGGCACCCAGGACGTCATCACCTCCATCTCGTGCCCGAGCACCAGCTTCTGTGCAGCGGTGGACGCCAACGGGGATCTGCACACCTCAACCAACCCGGCCGGCGGCGCGTCCACGTGGAACAACTCTGCCCAGCCCGAGCAGATCGACTCCAGCTCTGGCGGGCTCACCTCCATCTCGTGCCCGACGGCGAACCTCTGCGTCGCGGTGGATGGCACTGGGGGCGTTGTCACCTCCACTGACCCGACCGGGGGCACCACCAAGTGGAGCTCGCCGGTCTCGATCGACCCGTCAGCGACCAACGGCATCGACTCGGTGTCGTGCCCGGCGACCAACCTCTGCGTCGCGGTGGACAGCTCCGGCAACGTGCTTACCTCCACGAACCCGACCGGCGGCGCGTCTGCCTGGAGCTCGCCGGTCTCGATCGACGGGAGCTACGCCATAGAGCGGATCTCCTGCCCGACGACCACCCTCTGCGTCGCGGTGGACGACGAAGGCAACGTGCTCACGTCCACGAACCCGACCGGAGGCGCGACCGCCTGGACCGTCACCCCGGTCTCGGCGGGCACGACCGGCCTGAACTCGGTATCGTGCCCGACCACCGGCCTCTGCGTCGCGACCGGTGCCGGCGACGTGTTCACCACCGCGAACCCGACCGGCGGCGCGAGCGCGTGGGCGACCACGAACGTCGACGGCAGTAACAGCCTCGGTCCCATCTCGTGCCCGAGCACCAGCCTGTGCGTCGCGGAGGACACCTCCGGCAACGTGCTCACGGGCACAAGGGCCTTGCCGATAGCGTACGTCCCTGAGCCATTCAGCGGGAGCGCGCCGCTCGTCCCCTCCGACTGGACGTTACCCGCGCTGGCATCGGGCATATCGGGCAGCAACGTCGCTTGCCTCACTGCCTCCTCCGCCACGAGCCAGACTCCCATTCCGGGGTGCGCGAGCTCGGCCATCGATACTCTGGGCAACGGCACCTTGCGCCTGACGAGCGCCGTCAACTACCAGGACGGCGGCGTCGCCTATGCCCATACGCTCCCATCGGCGCAGGGCCTCGACGTCTCATTCGACACCTACCAGTACGCCGGGTCAGGCGCGGACGGCATCCTGTTCTTCCTAGCGGGGACGAACCCCGCAGCACCCGAGCCTCCATCCACCCTCGGCCCCCCGGGTGGCCACCTCGGCTACTCGGGTGGGAGCGGAAGCCCAAGCGGCAACGGCCTGGCCAACGGCTACCTCGGAATCGGCTTCGACGTGTTTGGCAACTACACCAACACCACCTACGACGGAAGCGGCTGCAAGGACCCGACCTGGGCCGGCTCCAATAAACAGGTGTCCAACCAGGTCACCATCCGGGGCCCCGGCAGCGGCACTGCCGGCTACTGCCTGCTGTCGAGCACCGCTGCCAACGGCGGCCTCGTCGGCAGCCTCGGTGGCTCGTTGAGCGCGACGCGCTCTCAGTCCAAGGTTCCTGCCGAGGTGGCGGTCAACCCGACCGGCACGCCGTTCACCACGACGAGCGGCCTCGCCGTGCCGGCCTACTCCTACGTCGTAGCGGTATCTCCTCTGGGTGGCCCTCGCCAGATCGTGAGCGGCACTCTGCCGAACGCAGCGGGCTACCTGCCCTCGTCGTGGATCAACCCCGCCACCGGCATCCCCTACCAGCTGGCTTTCGGGTGGACCGGATCCACCGGCGGGGAGAACGACATCCACGAAGTGAGCAACGTCGTGGCCGCTCCCCTCATCGCCAACCCACCGCACTTTGGTCTGGTGCTGTCGGATTCCGCTGCGGGCAATCTGGTGGATGGCACGAGCGTCACCTACACCGCCACCCCGTCGATCTCCTCGACGGGCGCCGCCGAAGGTCAGGCACCGACGCTCGCAGACACGTTCCCCACGGGCGTGACCCCGACTGCGGCATCGGGTACCAACTGGACCTGCCACGTGAGTGGGCAGAGCGTGACCTGCAGCTACGCCGGCTCTGCCCTGCCGATCACAGCGGGGACCACCCTGCCCCCTGTGGCGATCACCGCAACCGTCGGCTCGGGGGTGAGCTCTGGCACTGCGCTCGACGACACGGCTCAGGTTCTCGAGAACGGGGCTGTCGTTGCAACGAGCACCGACCCTGGTGTTGCGGCAAGCGCCGCGTCGAGCTCCCCGGTGCTCGGTCTCACTCTCTCCGACAACGCTGCGGGGGCGCTTGTGCAGGGAGGCACGGTCACTTACACAGCGCAGGGGATCGTCTCGGCGGCGGGGGCAAAGGAAGCGGATGCACCGAGCTTCACCGACACCTTCCCGACGGGCCTCACTCCCTCGGCGGCCGCGGGCACAGGCACGTCAGGTACCAACTGGACCTGCAGCGTGAGTGGGCAGAGCGTGACCTGCAGCTACGCCACCTCTGCCCTGCCGATCACAGCGGGGACCACCCTGCCCCCTGTGGCGATCACCGCAACCGTCGGCGCCAATGCCGCGGGCGGCCTGCCCGACACCGGTAAACTGTCCTCGGCTGATGCCTCTCCGCCCTCCGTGAGCGCCACCGACTTCGCGACGGTGGATTCCGTGCCGCGATATAGCCTCACCTTGTCCGACAGCTCGTCTGGCAATCTCACGAGCCCCAGCACCGGCACGGGCACCGCCACGTACACCGCCACGGCTGCGCTAGCAGTGGGAGCGGGCAGCGAGGCGGATCCGCCTACTTTCAATGACACCTTCCCCACAGGCGTCACCCCTTCGGGGGCATCGGGCACCAACTGGAATTGCACCGTGTCGAGCCAGACTGTGAGCTGCTCGTATGCCACCTCCGTCCTGCCCGTCTTGGCAGGGGACCAGCTCGATCCGATCACCATTTCCGCCTCTGTCGCCTCGGGGCTCACTACCGGCACCGAGCTCGACGACTCTGCCTCCATCAGCTCGAACGACTCGATAAGCGCGACAGCGACGGACTACGCTGCGGCCAACAGCCCCCCGGCGCCCCTTCTGGTGCTCACCAGCAGCGCGCCGAGCCAGGCTTATGCCGGTGGCAGCTATACCTACGCTGCATATCCTTCGATCGGCTCCTCCGGCGGCCCGGCCAACAACGACCCGGTTGTCACCTCGACCCTGCCGAGCGGTGAGACCTTCTCTGCTACCGGCACCGGCACCAGCACCGACTGGCACTGCGCGCTCAACTCGTCGAGCACCGTCGACACCTGCACCTACGTCACCTCCGCCCTGCCGATCCCAGCGGGCACCACGCTAGGCACGATCAGCGCGACCGTCGACGTGGCGTCTGGCACGACCGGCTCGCTCAGCACCTCGGCGACCATGTCCGACTCCGCGGACGGCGCGACGACCGTGTCTACGTCGGCAACGGTAGAGGTGACGTTGCCCCCCGCGCTATCAGTCACCGAGTCTGCGCCGAGCCAGGCTTACCAGGGCTCTACCTACACCGACACGGTGAGCCCCTCGATCGGTTCCTCAGGTGGCCCGGCGGACCACGCCCCGACAGTCACCTCGACGCTCCCAACCGGTGAGACCTACTCTGCAGCGGGGACCGGCACGCACTGGAGCTGCGCGCTGAGCAGTAGCAACACCGTCGACACCTGCACGTACTCGGGCTCACTTCCCATAGCGGCCAGCACCACGCTAGGCACGATCAGCGCGACCGTCGACGTCTCGTCAACGGCGAGCGGGTCGCTCACCACGAAGACGCTCACCACGAGCACACGCATGTCCGACAGCGCTGACCTTGCGACTCCGTTCACCACCACGAGATCTGTCGACGTGACACCCGTGCCGCTGCTCGGGGTCACCGAGTCCGCGCCCGCCCACGCATACGAGGGAACCAGCTACACAGACACGGTGAGCCCCTCGATCGGTTCCTCAGGTGGCCCGGCGGACCACGACCCGACAGTTACCTCGACGCTGCCTAGCGGTGAGACCTACTCCGCAGCGGGGACCGGAACAGGCTGGGGCTGCGTGCTCTCGTCGGGAAACACCATCGACACCTGCACCTATAAGGGCACCCTTCCCATCTCGGCCGGCACCAAACTCGCCCCGATCGGCGCTACCGTCAAGGTTTCGTCAACTGCGAGCGGGTCTCTCACCACGAACACGACCATGACCGACTCCGCGGACGGTGCGACTCAGGCCTCTGCCACGGCAATCGTGGATGCGACGCCTGTGCCCAGCACTCCTTCGACACCGGTGGTGACCGGCATCTCTCCGTCGAGCGGGCCAGTGAGTGGCGGAACGGTCGTCACCATCACCGGGAGCAACCTGGACGGTGCGACGGTGGTGGACTTCGGGTCGAACCAGGCATCGAACATGACG
>JAJYXW010000037.1 GCA_021801525.1 Actinomycetes bacterium | reverse complement strand
GCCAGCCGGGTGGCGGCGCTGGCGGGGGCAGGCCGCCACCAGGCACGCCCCCAGGGCGGGCAGGCCCACCGTGCCCGGATGAGCCACGAACGCGTCGACCTCGAGGCCGAGGCAGCGGCGCTGGTCGTCGTGGGCCCTGCAGCACTCGGCGGGCCCCGAGACCCGCTCGCGGGCACATCCGGCCACCACACAGGCTGCTGGTGCCCGGCGTGACCGGCCCGGCGGAGCGAGCAGGTCCACCTGGTCGTCGCCCAGCCCCGCAGCGGCCAGGCGAGCCTGGCAGGACAGACAGATCCGCCGGGCGCTGGTGGCCGTCGTCGAGCACCCGTCCACCTGGCACACCGGACGGACCACCAGGCGGTGCCCCTCCGGCGGGGACAGCACCCCTCGCGCGGGATCGAAGCCCACCTCGGCCAGGAACGCCTGGTCGACAAGCGCCATGATCTTCGCCGCTCGAGCGTCTCGCTCGACGAGGGGTGCCGAGCGCGCCGACGCCGAGAGTGCCGGGGATGCGCTCATCGCTCGACGCTTCCCGAGGCCCGAGGGGTCCCGACCGCGTCGACCGCCCGGCGCAGCCGGGCCGGGTCGGGATGCAGGTACACCTGCGAGGAGGCCACCGAGCGGTGCCCGAGCAGCTCGGCGATCACGTCCAGCGCTCCTCCGGCGTCCGCGACGTTGCTCCCGAACGCGTGACGCAGCTGGTTCTGCTTGACGCCGAGGACGAAGTGCCCGCCCTTGCCTGCGACCAGCGTTGCCGCGTTCTTCTGGGTGTGCAGCGCGTCCGCGGTGACGACCCTGCCGGTGAGATCGAGCTGGTCGATCAACCCCGGGAAGGTCACGATCTCGTTCGTCTTGTCGTTCTCGACGTTCGCTTGGCCGATCACCATCCCGGTGTCGTGGCGGAGCGCTGCGAGGAGCTGGACCTGGGTGCCGTCTCCGCGCCGTGCCCCCCGGACCGCCTTGCCGTCGATTGCGACCCCGACGAGGTCCGCTCCGGGAGCGTTCCCGGCGTCATCTGGGCCAGGGCCGAGAGAGCGGGGATCGGTGGTGTCCGCCTCGCCCGTTGCCCCATCGCCAACCACCCTGGCCCCATGCGCTGCCTGCGCTCCCGCCCAGGTGTTGACGATGCGGTCGAGCGCGTCCGCGTCCACCGCCATCGTCGCTCTCCGGATCGTCGCGTAGGAAGGCGGGATCCGAAGCCCGCTCGTCAGGGAGATCCGAGCCCCGAGGCGAGAGAGAACCTGCTGGGACGAGCTCTCGCACCACTCGCTGATCGCGACCAGGCTCTTGTTGCCCGCGAGGGTTGCACAGGCGATGAGCACCAGGGTGGTTGCGAAGCCGTGGCGGATCCCCCTTCGGTCCCTCGGATCGGTGATGGTCTCGAGGCGTCGGATCAGGCTCGTGAGATCCGCGGTGTTGCAGTCGATTCGTGCCACGCCAGCTGGGCTCCTCGGGTCTGCCAACAAGGGATGGTCGAAGGTGCCGGCGAGGAGCTCTCTCGCCCGCCGGTGCAGCGCTCGGGCGCAGACGTCCTTCACCTGGCCGTGGGCGACATAGCGCCCGGAGCGACGCCCGAAGCCCTGCGTCTCGCCGAGCCGCAGGAACGACGAGGCGCCGTAACAGGTCCCGAGGTGACGGGACGGGTCCACGAACGTCTCGACCAACCATCGGGTGACCCCAGGACTCCACCCAGTCAGCAGACAGGCGCCGGAGGCTCCGAGACATCACGACGGACGCGGTGTTCTGGCGGCGACCGGCAGGCAGGATGCAGAACCGCTGGTTCGAGGCGATGAAGCGGAGCCTGCGCACCTAGAGCTCTGCGGACCAGGCGATGTAGCGATCACGAGGTCCACACGACAGCGCAGGCGACGCGAAGCCGACCAACGCAACCCACTCGCCGGAGGCGTCCACCGCGACGTAGCGCATCGTCTCGCCGACCATCCGGTGACCGAGCCAGTGGTGCTCGTCCAGCTCCGCGTCGAAGCGTCGGGCGTCACCAGGCAACATCGGGGCGACGACGAGGCCCGCCAACCACGCATCTCGCACCCGCTACACGTAGCACCAGGGGGTCGATGCCCCCAATCAGCCACCACACCCGCAGGTCAGAGCCCTGGAGGGTCGACTATGAAAAGGCCGTGCTCCCTGGTCTGCGATGCCTTGAAGATGGCTATCGCTACCCGCCGTCCGGGCCCGGTGTGCCATCGACCGGTTGAGCCCGCCGTCCCGCAAGGGCCAGCGCTGGGACAACGCCGTCGGTGAGAGCTGGTTCGCGACGCTCAAGGAAGAACTGATCCACGGGCAATCCTGGGCCACCACCGCCCAGGTCCGCCGGGCCTTCATCGAGTTTATCGAGATCTTCTACAACCGCCAGAGAATCACCGTCACAGCTCTCTGGGCTATCTCACACCCGTCGAGTACGAACGGCAGATCCACCAACACCCCCGCCGCGAGGCGGCATAAGCAACCTGTCCGTCAGACCGGGCCTGCCCCAGTGCTCGCTGCGTTCTCCAGGGTGGATCCCATCCCCGATCTGGTAGCACCTGCACCAGGGGGCGCGCCAGTCCGGTCGCGTCAGTCCAGGTCAGGCAAACGTGTCAGGACCTTGCCGGGGCCGTGCTCGGCGGGGCCAGCGGTACTACGCCTGAGCGAGCCATGCAGGAACGCCCGTCGTGCGCCCCAGCCTGCCGCATCCTTCCCCATCCTCCCGGGAACTTGCTACCATACCCAAGAGTGAATCGTCTTGTCCTCCGATTTGGCAATCAGCAGGCGGACACTGTCAAGGAACACCGAGCCATACTCGAAGGCAGCGACCACGTCTGGTGGGGTTGGTGGGCGAAAGCCTGGGAGCGCAGCCCCACCCAGCGGGAGTGGGAAGCGATCAGGGCCGCGCTCGCAGGCGGATCGACAGTCGGGCTTCTCGACCGCCGCAACCTCCGCTACTACGAAGCAACCGCTGACGACGTCCACCTGCTTGACGGTAAGGCTAAAGTATCAACCCCAGCGCTGAACACGACACCCGGCTACTATCGCGACGACCCGTTTCGCGCCTGGTTCCGCTTCACATCCATAAGTGATATCACCCTCAGCCGTTTCAAAGAGCACTTTAGATTCGTACCTCTGTCCGATGATCAGACTCTTTTCTGGTACGATCCGAAACACCCCCCTCAAGACAATTGGCTTGACGAGGAAACGACGCACTCCTCAACCATCTTGCACATATCGGATCTTCACTTCGGGCCCGATTTTCCATACGGTACCACGGATTCCAGCGATGCGCGCCCGGTGGCCCGTGGAACGCGACGCCTCCAAGATATCATCAGCGGCTATCTTCGTGAGGCTGACTTACCTGTCGGCACAGTCGTAGTCAGTGGTGACCTTATTGACAAGGGAAGACAGAGCTATTTCAAGGAATTTGAGTCCTTCCTCGATGATCTTCTAGATCAACTTGGCCTCGAGCGCCACCACGCAATAGTCGTCCCCGGGAATCACGACCTCTGGCTCACGGACGACCTCCTGTCGCGCTACAGCAAGGACTTTGCTCACGAGTTAGCCTACCGCGAGTGGTATGACGGCTACTTCGCGACCTCCGGCGCGAACCTCAAGCTTGAACGCCTAAGGGTATTTGAATGTAACGACCGCATCAATCTCGCTTTCCTCCAGGTCAATTCGGCGCGGCTTCGCGACACGGACACGAAGGACTATGGCTATGTTGGCTCTCACCGGTATGAGCCACACCTCAAGACCCTTGGAGAGTTAAATCTCGACAATCTTGTGCGCTTCTTTGTCATGCATCACCACATCATGCCAGTGCCCGGGACTGAACACCTCTGGCCGGGTCGCCCAATCTCCGTCACAGTTGACGCCGGTGAGATCGTCGAGAGGCTACAGCATGCTCACGTAGATTGCGTTCTCCACGGCCACCAGCACCTCCCCTTAGTTGGGTCGATTGGCCGTATGTCCCTCAGTGACCAGCGAGAGGTCGACGGACATTTAAAGCCCTTGGCGGTTGTGGGCTGTGGAAGTACTGGTGCCTCCTACCAACGACTTCCTGACAATCTCCGTCAAAATACGTTCAACCTCTATAGCTTTGCAGCAGACGAATCCCAAACATTAATGCACGCGCGCATATTTGCATGCTCGCAGGATGGTACCGTACACAAACGAGCAGAGGCTGACGTGCCCTTCCACGCTCGACCGCGGACCTCACCATAATAGCACAACCTTAGTCCAGGTCGACGCGTAAGAGCTCTCGCCAGGCGCGCGCCTCCTCTTGTCTCCCGGCCCAATCGTACCTGGACAGCCAACGTTTGGTCGATAGCCCCCTTGCAGCCGCCTTCTCCAGCGCCTCGAGCCGCTGTCGAACGACATCGTGATCAAGAACTTGAGCGACTTGATTCCTTGAGGTCCACAGGTGAATTGAGCCTCTCAACTCGTCCCTAAGGCTCACGCTCGGATACGCCCACCCGCCCAAGGCTTCGATGGGCGCGAAGGGAACTCTGGCGGCTTCATCGCGAAGTCGACGACCATTCGGCCTGCGGAGTTTAACGACCTGTCTACCTACTCTATACGTTATCCAAGGTTCACGTGGTACGGGCTGGGCGATAAGGGGCAATTGTAGCGGCCGTGCGCGCTTCGCGCCCACTGTTACACGCACAAAGTCGCCCCGCCGCCACCGGCGAAGTGGGGGAAGGCCCGCCGCTTCAAGGGCGCACGCCTCATAGCGCGGAGTCACATATTCGAGCTCTGCCTCACACAACTCTACGTCACCGATTCTGCTCGCGATGGTGAGAATCTCCTCACGCTCTAGTGGCGCAGTCGGTCGGGTAGATTCCCCATATAGGGAGAATCCGATTTCCCCCCCAGCTTCCACGAGTTCCACTGCCCTCAGGAGCCAAAGAACAGTTTCGCCAAAGTACCACGGAGAGTCAAATGCGACTACACGCCGGCGCGGGATCGAAGACAGATCAAGGGTGAGGATGTCACCCAGACGAAAATTCTTGCGAGAGGCCAGCCAGTGGTTCCTAGCCTGGACAAGGGGGTTGCGTTCAATGAGACACGCATCTGCCTCCGGGTCAAGCTGCAACATCACGGAAGGGAGCCCAATTAGGTTGACTGATCGGTATCCAATCCAGTCAAGCAATCGGGCTATCGTGTCAGTGGAGAACGGCCACTCGAAATCTAACGCATGCAACTCTGGGCTGCTGGGATCTTCGATGCCTTGGTCTGACGGTCTCGTGGACCATCGCATGTGTAGAGCGGCCAGTCGTTCCGAGACTACCGTCGGGAATGCTCCTCGCGCCGCCCTTACTAACTCTAGCAACGAGGGCTCACGTGCTGAGGTATATGTAGATAAGAGTAGCGCGTCAATATTACGCACGTACTCACTCTCTGTGGTCACCACGTCGTGGGGACATGTACGTGGCAAGCTCATCTGTAAGAGGCTCCTAAGCGCTGGACTCCCCTGGGCCGTCGCGGGCTTGAACGTTCAGGCACTGCCAGCGCCCCGTGGCGACCTCCTCGCCCAACGAGTGGCGCGGCGCTGGGAGCTTGGGGCAACCGGCCGCTGGGGAGCCCCCGCCCAGCCGCCGTCGGGCCAGCCCCTCGGCGAGGAAGTAGTAGGAGTGCGGAGCGAGGATCGCGAGGCGATCGGCGACGCAGAGGGTCACTGCCGCAGTCCGGGCATGGACGCCCAGATAACGGCGCCGGCCACTGGGGCGACTCATCTACGCCTGATATGCTACACCTCCAGCGACCGGCGCCCTCGAGCCGGAACTCCTCATCGAACCGGTTTCGGGTGCGTCTAGCTAGACTAGTGCCGGCACCGGCCCTGGGTGCAACCCACCACACCGAGAGGAGCGGCGATGGATGAGCCGCTCCGGGCGACTCCCCGGGTGCCCGCAGCGATGTGTGCGCCGCATGCTTTTTGCGCGGGTTCGAGGGCAGCTTGCCCACCGTGGTAGATGCCCGGGTCGGCGGACGGGTAGACCCGCGGCGGCACCGTTTCTCGTCCAAGAGCTTCTGCCGCACCCGATGCACCTTCGATAGGGTACCGCGCCGGCGCGCGTCCAGGTGCCAAGGACTTCGGGTGGAGGGTGTCGGCGTGGTGGAGTCTGGATCTCCTGACACGTCCGGGTGGTTCACCCTGGCTTCCCTGGAGAGTCCGGGCCTTGGATTCCTGGTTCGCTGGTGGTGTGTTCTTGTGCAGCGTAGGCCCGCTCGAACTGGTGGGCTCCGGTCTCCGAGATAGCCGTGGATCCGGGTCTCCTCCACCACGTGACCCACGACATGGTCGCCGCCTCGAGGTGAGAGACGTCCGTCAGCGAGCGCGTTGTCGTCGCATTCCCCGACCGAGCCGACCGAGGGGACCGCGCCGATCTCTGCCAGGCGCTCGCCGTAGCGAACGCTCGTGTACCTGCCTGGGTTCAACCGGTCGAAGCAACACCGGCTCCTCCATCAGATTGTAGAAGCACAGCGAGTGCCTCTGCGGGAGTGCGCCAAGCGAGCGTCTTTCGTGGGCGTCCATTGAGAGTGAAGGCAACCGCGTCGAGGTCGTCCCGGTCCCAACGGGAGAGGTCGGTGCCCTTCGGGAAGTACTGGCGTAAGAGGCCGTTCGTGTTCTCGTTCGTCCCACGCATCCACGGGGAGTGCGGGTTCGCGAAGTAGACGGCCAGCCCGGTGTCAATCCGAAGCTTCGCGTGTTGGGCCATCTCGGTGCCCTGGTCCCAGGTGAGCGATCTCCGCAGGTGCCCTGGGAGCGTCATGATCTTGGCGGTGATCGCGTCCCGGACAGCCTCTGCACCGTGGCCGGCGAGCGGCGGCCCGTTCTTCACCCTCACTGCCTGATCGTGGCCTTCCATGGGCGGCAGATGGAGCAGCATCGTGTAGCGCGTGGTGCGCTCGACGAGCGTGCCGATCGCGGACTTGTCGAGCCCGATGATGAGGTCACCCTCCCAGTGCCCCGGAATGGCGCGGTCCTCGGCTTCTGCCGGCCGTTCGGAGATCATCACCTCGGGCGTGATGAAGTTCTTCCCCCGCCCCTTCGCGCGCGCTCGTGGAACCCGCAGCGCTCTTCCGGTCCGAAGGCAGGTCACGAGCTCGCGCCTGAGCGCTCCGCGGCCCTGGACGAAGAGGGACTGATAGATGGCCTCGTGACTGATACGCATAGTCTCGTCGTCGGGGAAGTCCAGCGGGAGGCGGTTTGCGATCTGCTCAGGGCTCCACGCCTTTGCCCATCGGCGGTCCTGGCGACGGCCGTGACGACGACCCTTGAAGCGAACGGTCGGGCCGCGCACCTCGGTGCCATCGGGCCGGGTGACGAGACCCGACAGGCGGTCCTCGACGTAGGCACGCAGCTTCTCGTTGTGAACGAGCTTCGCTTGCTTCGGACGGCGCCTGCGGCGCTCTGCGTGCCACTGGGCGACCGTTGCCCGGTAGCCCGATGCGTCCGCACGGGTAGCCGCGTTGCGGCGCAGCTCCCGTGAGATCGTCGACGGCGAGCGGCCGAGGTGGCGGGCGATCTCCCTCACCCCCGAGCCACGAGCCCGCTCGATCGCGATCTCCTCGCGCTCGGCGAGCGAGAGGTAACGCCCAGAGGTTGGAGCGAGGCTGATCGGGCACATCCCACCAGCCTCGCGGAACCACCTCGTGCCGACGGGGACCGACACCCCCGCAGCGATCGCAGCTTCTTCGGTCGTCGCCCCTCTCGCGATCTGGCGCCAGAAGCGCTCGAGCTGATCGCGTTGCCAGCCTGGCGGGTGTCCTGGCGAGCGGCGCTTGCCTCGCATCGCCCAGGTCGCTCTCCGCTCACTCTGCGTCGTCGCCACTTACCACCTCCGTCATCGAGATGTTGCGACGACCGGTTGAATTCGCCCAGTACACGTCGAGCCTCTTCCGGGAGTGCTGCAAACGGATGGGGATCACACAGTCCATGGGGACCGTCGGCGACTCCTACGACAATGCCATGGCGGAAAGCCTCTGGTCATCGTTGAAACGAG
>JAJYXW010000049.1 GCA_021801525.1 Actinomycetes bacterium | reverse complement strand
GGCCGCGGCACCAGGTGGGGGCTACTGGCTCGTTGCCTCGGACGGCGGGGTGTTCGCATTCGGTGCCCACTTCTACGGCTCCGAGGGCGGTAAGACTCTGAACGCGCCCATAGTCGGCATGGCCGCGGCACCAGGTGGGGGCTACTGGCTCGTTGCCTCGGACGGCGGGGTGTTCGCATTCGGAAACGCGACGTTCCTGGGCTCGATGGGCGGCAAGACCCTCAACAAGCCGATAGTCGGCATGGCCGCCTCCTGAGAAGCACCCCCGTTGTCGCTTCTGCGATGGCGCGCTCCAGCGACAAGAAGCGGAGATCCGTTGCTGATGCGAACAGGTCCATTCGCTCGGCAAGCTGGTCCATCCGGTCATCATGGGAGCCGTTTAGCTCGCCGTGGCTGCCTGGTCTACACTCTTGCCCTGCGCACGGAGGCATGCGGCGCCACCAAGCGTGGTTGCCATGCGACCGCCCCGGCGCCGGTGCAAACGATCAGAGGAGCTCCGTGCAATGCCCAACATCACCTTGGTGGCCGACACGGGACGCGACATGGGTTCGCGTCCTTCACGCAGGCTGCGGGCCGCTGGACGCATTCCCGCAGTCGTCTACGGAGGCGGCATAGAGCCCCTGGCAATCAGTGTCTCGGCGCGTGAGCTGCGTGCTGCTCTGAGCGCCGAGTCTGGTCTGAACGCGGTGCTGAACCTGCAGGCCGGCTCTGCCACCCACCTGGTAATGGCGCGAGAGATACAGCGCCATCCGGTCCGGGGAACCGTTTCACATCTGGACTTCCAAGTGGTCGACCCGGACCAGCCGGTCGTCGCGGAGGTTCCGGTCGTGCTCGTGGGCGAGGCAGTCGAGCTGCACCATCAAGACGGCATGCTCGACCAGCAGGTGTTCACCCTCACGGTGCGAGCCAAGCCGGCATCGCTTCCTCCCCAGATCGAAGTCGATGTGACCGACGTGGTTGTCGGTGCGGCTGTGCGCGTAGGGGATCTGACCCTGCCCCCTGGCGTGAGCGCGGAGGTCGAGGACGACGTCATCGTGGTGATCGGGCAGGCTCAACGCCTTGCCCGGCTCGAGGAAGGGGAGGAGGCCGCCTCCGAGGCAGCCGCGGAAGAAGCCGCGCAGGCCCAGTCCGGGGGCGAAAGCGGGGCTTCATCTGGAGCCGGCGCGGACGGCTAGCGCTCTGTGCGGCTCGCTGGCCGAGCGCGCTCGGGCGCTGCATCCAAGCAAGGCATGGGCGGGCTTCCCGACGGCGGGTTTCTCGTCGTGGGGCTGGGGAACCCAGGGTCGGAGCTCGATCGCACGCGGCACAACGTCGGAGCAGAGGCCATAGAGCTGCTGGCCAGGCGTTGCGGCGAGAGGCTGCGAAGCGACCGCTCTGCTCGGGCCCGGGTAGCGCGTGCGCGCCTCGGCGACGGTGTCGTGCTAGCCGTCCCGACTACTTATATGAACGATTCGGGACTCGCAGTTGCCGCGCTGGTGCGGCGCTTCAGCCCGGCAACCCTCGATCGGCTGGTCGTCGCGCACGACGAGCTGGACCTGCCGCCCGGTCGGGTGAGGGTGAAGCTCGGCGGGGGCACGGCGGGTCACAACGGGCTCAAGTCCATACAGGCCCACCTGCACGACCCTGGGTATGCAAGGGTCCGCATAGGCATCGGCAAGCCGCCCGGTCGCCAGAGCGGAGCCGACTACGTGCTGGGGCGTCCCGGGCGCGCCGAGCGCGAGGTGCTCGACATAGCCGTCGGCACTGCCGCGGACGCGATAGAGGCCATGGTGCTCGAGGGGCTCGAAGCCGCCATGAACCGCTTCAACGCCGTGCCATGAGGCCGGGGCACGAGGCCGGGGCACCGGCGCACGATGGCCCGACGATCACGCGAGGATCACGCGACGATCACTTGCGACACAGCGGTGCCCGATCAACCCGTAGCCGTGCCGGTTAGCCTGGGAACGGTGCCTCTTTCCTCGTTGACGGCGTTGATTGCGCGCGACCAGGCAGTTTCCCGAGTGCTCGAAGATCCTGCTGCCAGCGTCGCGGTCCCCGAGCCGGCCGTGGCGGCCGTTGTGGCGGCCCTGAGCGCGGCCGGCGGCCGGCGGCCGATGGTGATCGCGACTCCCGGCGCGGCTGACGCGGAGCGCCTGGCGCACGACTTGCGCGCCTTCGTCGGGCCCGGCGAAGTCGAGGTCTTCCCTGCATGGGACACCCTTCCATTCGAGCGGGTGAGCCCGGAGGTGGCCACCATGGGGCAGCGTCTCCTCGTGCGTCACAAGCTCGCCGCCTCCCCACCTGCCGTAGTGGTGGCGCCGGTGAGGTCCCTGCTCCAGCGGCTGGTGCCGGGGGATCCTCCTGCGCCGCTCAGCCTGCGCCTGGGCGAGTCGGTCGATCGCGACGCTCTGGTGTCTCAGCTAGTCGGGGCGGGGTACAGGCGCGAGTACCAGGTGGAGCACCGTGGAGAGGTCTCGGTTCGCGGCGGGATAGTGGACGTGTTCCCATCAACTGGGGACGCACCTGTGAGGGTCGACCTCTTCGGCGACGAGATCGAGCGCCTTGCCGAGCTCGATCCGTCCACCCAGCGCTCGGCCAGGCCCATCGAGGGGGTGGAGATATTCGGTTGCAGGGAGCTCGTGTTCAGCGGGGAGATGGCCGAGCGTGCCAAGGTGCTCGTCGAGACCGAGCCGTGGGGGCGCGTGCAGTGGGAGCGACTCGCTACAGGGGAGGTCTTCGACGGCATGGAGTCCTGGCTGCCCTGGGTCGCGGGCGCCGACGTGCTGCTCACCGACGAGCTGGACCCGGGTGCCCAGGTGGTGCTCGTGGACCCGCGGCGCATGAGAGACCGGGCGGAAGAGCTGCTGGCCGACGAGGCGGCTCTTGCATCCGCGCTTGCAGAGACCTGGGGTGCCTCCGGCGGTGTCGGAGATGCCGGTCTTCCACGGCTGCACCTTCCCATTGAGCGCCTCCTCGCTCGCTGTCGCGCGCCCGTGGCCTCGTTTCCCGCGGTTCCCGAGGGCGCGGGGATGCCGGTGGTCGGGGCGTCTGGTTGGGACCTGGCCCGGGCCTCGGCCGCGGACATTGCACGGCGGGTTTCGGCACTGGCGAGGGACGGCTATTCGGTGACGCTGTGCGCCTCGGGAGAGCAGAGCGCGGAACGCATGGCGGCCTCTCTCGCATCGGAGGGCGTGAAGTGCGAAGTGCTCGGAGCGGGCGGCCCAGGAGCGAGTGGCCGAGGAGCCGGCAGCCCAGGAAATGCGCCGGGCGTGCGCGTGGTGGTGTCCGCGCTAGAGCGCGGTGCCGTCTTTGCCGGTTGCAAGCTCGCGTTATTGACGGAGAGCGACCTGACAGGCCGCCGGCGCCCGCATCGCGTGCCGCGCGCTCGAGCGCGTGCTACGGAGGGCTTCTTCGACGACCTCGCACCCGGTGACTACGTGGTGCACCGCATGCACGGGGTTGCCCGCTACGCCGGGCTCGTCTCCCGCAGCGTCCAGGGCGCCTCGCGCGACTACCTCCTCCTCGAGTACCGGGGAGACGACAAGCTCTACCTCCCGACGGACCAGATCGACGCGCTCACGCCTTACAGCGGGGGCGACTCTCCGAGCCTGAGCCGGCTGGGAGGTTCGGGCTGGCAGCGCACTCGTGCCAAGGCCAGAGCCGCCGTGGAGGAGGTGGCCGAGGAGCTGGTGGCCCTGTACCAGGAGCGCGCCCGCGCCGAGGGGTATGCCTTCAGCCAGGACACGCCCTGGCAGCGCGAGCTCGAGGACTCCTTTGTCTTCGTCGAGACCCCGGACCAGCTCAGGGCCATAGCGGAGGTGAAGGAGGACATGGAGGCGCCAGTCCCCATGGACAGGCTCGTCTGTGCCGACGTCGGTTTCGGCAAGACGGAGGTGGCCGTGAGGGCCGCCTTCAAGGCCGTCCAGGACGGCAAGCAGGCCGCCGTGCTGGTGCCGACGACCTTGCTGGCCCAGCAGCACTCCCAGACCTTCGCAGAGCGCTTCTCTGGGTTCCCCCTTCGGGTGGAGATGCTCTCGAGGTTCCTCACGCCGGCGGAGGAGCGCAGCGTCATCGCGGGGATCGCGGCAGGCAGCGTGGACGTCGTGGTCGGCACTCACCGGCTGCTCGGCCAAGACGTGAGGTTCAAGGAACTCGGACTTCTCGTGGTCGACGAGGAGCAGCGCTTCGGCGTGAGCCACAAGGAGGCGATCAAGGCGCTCGCCAAGGATGTCGACGTGCTCACCCTGACCGCGAGCCCGATCCCGCGCACCTTGGAGATGTCGCTCACGGGCATTCGCGACCTGTCGCTCGTGAGCACGCCACCGGCGGAGCGCCAGCCGATCCTCACCTACGTCGGCGAGCTGGACGAGGCGGCGATCGTAGAGGCGGTGCGCCGGGAGCTACTGCGTGAGGGGCAGGTCTTCTTCGTCCACAACCGGGTGCGCGACATAGAGGCTGTGGCCGATCGCGTGCGGGCGCTCGTGCCGGAGGCTCGTGTTGCCGTCGCGCACGGCCAAATGGACGAAGGCACGCTCGAGAAGGTCGTGATGGACTTCTCGGAGCAGCGCTACGACGTGCTCGTGTGCACCACGATCATCGAGTCCGGTATCGACATGCCAACCGTCAACACCCTCGTCGTGGATCGAGCTGATCGCCTCGGCCTTGGCCAGCTCCACCAGCTGCGGGGCAGGGTGGGCCGCTCGGGCCAGCGGGCGTACGCGTACCTGTTCCACCCGAGGGACCAGGTGCTGAGCGAGACCGCCTACGAGCGGCTCCGCACCATCGGCGAGCACACCGAGCTCGGCAGCGGCTTCAAGATCGCCATGCGGGACCTCGAGATACGAGGTGCGGGAAACCTGCTCGGCAGGGACCAGTCCGGACACATCGCGGCTGTCGGCTACGACCTCTACGTGCAGCTGGTGGCAGAGGCCGTCGCCGAGATGAAGGGCGAGCCGATCCCGCGTCCTCCCGAGCTGAGCGTCGACGTGCCGGGCGAGGCCCACCTGCCAGCCTCGTACGTGAGCCGGGAGGATCTGAGGCTCGAGGCTTACCGCCGCGTGGCGGCCGCGACGAGCGAAGCGGAGGTCGACGACCTGAGGGCGGAGTGGGAGGACCGCTTCGGGCCGCTCCCGCCCCCGGCAGAGGCGCTCCTCGGGATCGCGAGGCTTCGTGCCGCGTGCCTTCGAGCGGGCATCCGTGAGGTGTCGGCTGCCAGGGCCCGGCCGGGTCAGGTGAAGGGCGTCCCGCCGGGGCGCCAGGTGCTGGTGGCCCGGCTGGCTCCTCTCGCCCTCAGGGCCTCGTCGAGCGTCCGGCTCCGGCGTGTACGGCCCGAGGCTATCTACAAGGAGGACTCCCAAGAGCTCGTGGTCCCCCTGGTGTCAGGCCGCGCACCTGCAGACGAGCTCGTGGATCTGCTCGCCGAGCTCGTTCCGCCGCCCGAGGCGATTGCCCCCGGCACCGAAGGTGCCGGTAGCATGGCCCGTTCGTGAGACCCATCTCCTCCCTGGCGGCCGTCGCCGTCGCCGTTGTTGTCGCGGTCCTGGCTTCGGCGTGCAACGTTTCCCCGTCGGTAGCTACCGTGAACGGCACTTCCGTGTCGCAGTCGACCTTCGACGGCGAGCTCGCCACGCTGTCGGCGAGCCCCGCAGCCCAGTGCGCTCTCGAGCTTCAGGGCGCCACGCTCCCGACGATCGCAGGTGCCGGGCAGTCGAGCGTGACGTCTAGCTTCGCCGCCGGCGAACTGTCATCGGTCATCGAGCAGGTCCTCGTCTCGCAGGCTCTGGCAAGGCGCCACGCGCGCCTGACTGCGGCCGATCTCGGTGCAGCGCGCTCCGATGTCGTGACAGAGCTCTACCCGCCCTCGCCCTCGCAGCCTTCGCCATGCGGCCTGGAGGGTCCGCAGCTCATGGCCAAGCTCCCCGCCTCCTTCGTCAACGAGCAGGTGAGGTTCCAGGCCGAAGCGGAGCTTCTGCTGACTTTGGTCGCCCATGTGGGAGTCGGGCCGGCGGCCATCTTGAAGTACTACTTCACCCATGCGTCCCAGTTCCGGCAGGACTGCCTGAGTGCCATAGTCGTGTCCAGCCAGGCCGCGGCAGCGGCTGTCCGCGCCAAGGTGGTCTCCGGGGCGGAGAGCTTCGCGGCTGCGGCGCGCGCCAGCTCGCTCGACCCCGTGTCCCGGGCCAAGGGAGGCGCTATCGGCTGCCCGCTCGTGAGCGCGATCACGAACCCCTCGCTCACCTCGGTCCTCGCGGGGCTGAAGCCCGGGCAGGTGAGCCAACCGCTTTCGGAGTCCGTCTCGGGCGGGACGCCGGAGTGGGTCCTCATCGAGGTCACGAGCCGGCCCGAGGAGCCTCTCACGACTGTCGCAGGCACCATCCGCCGCGAGATCCTCGCCAGCCACGGCTCCGCGCTTCAAGCCGAACTGGCGCGCCTCGTGAAGAGCGCGCACGTCCACGTCGACCCCCAGTACGGCCGCTGGACCGGCCAGGCGGGTGTGGTGCCCCCCGTCGCTCCTCCGAGCCGCTTCGTGCTCTCTCCGGGTGCTGACCAAGCGTCATCGGGCCCGGCATCCAGCTCGGTACTGGGCCCTGCATCGGGGTATCCCGGTCCCAGCTCCCCGTCAGGTGCCGGCGGGTCAGGTGCCGGCGGGTCAGGCTCTGGGGGCTAGCCCCTTGGCGCCCTCGTCTCACACGGCGGCGCCCTCTGATCCGGGTAGCGGGCTGCCCCAGGTGGTGCTGCCCCAGGTTGTGGTGGTTGGCCTCGGTCCCGCCGGGCTTTCCCTCGTGCCTCGGGAGTCCCTAGATGCAATGGCAGGAGCTGCCCGGGTGTTCGTCAGGACTGTCCGCCACCCTGCTGCCGAGGAGCTGCTCACGGGCCACGCCGGCGACTGGGCAACCAGAATCGAGCCGTGCGACCACCACTACGAGGCCTGGGGCAGCTTCGACGAGGTCTACCGTGCCATCGTCGAAGAAGTGGTGGCAGCGGCAGGCGCAGCGGCAGGCGCAGCGGCAGAAGGCGCGACGGCGGTGGGGGGGCTCGGACCTCCCTACGTGGCCTACGCCGTTCCGGGGTCTCCTTTCGTGGCGGAGCGAACCGTGGCGATGCTGTCGGACGACCCTCGCGTGAGCGTGAGGGTGCTCCCGGCGCCGTCGTTCCTTGACCTTGCCTGGGCGCGCCTCGGCGTGGACCCGCTCTCCCAGGGAGTACGCCTGGTGGACGCGTCGAGCTTCGGCGTCGAGGCCGCCGGCGACCGTGGACCGCTGCTCGTCGCGCAAGCCCACTCCCGGGCGTTGCTCTCGCAGGTGAAGCTAGCCGTCGAAGACGCCGGATCGGAGCCGCCGGGGCTCAGCGCTACGTTGCTGCACCATCTGGGCCTGCCGGACGAGGTTGTCGCCGAGGTGCCGTGGGCCGACATCGACCGCACTCTCGAGCCCGACCACCTGACCTCGCTATGGGTGCCGCGGCTCGCTTCCCCGGTGGCCGGCGAGCTTTCTCGCCTCGTGGAGCTCGCGCGGGTGCTGCGTGCCAAGTGCCCCTGGGACATGGTCCAGACCCACGGCTCGCTCGCCCGCCACCTCCTCGAGGAGTGCTACGAGACCCTGGACGCGATCGAGGCGCTGGTTGCCAGGGAGCCGGATGTTCCGGCGGCTGTCGTGGAGCACCTGGAGGAGGAGCTGGGGGATCTGCTGTTCCAGATCGTCTTCCACGCCGGGCTCGCAGCGGAGGAAGGCCGTTTCGACCTGGCTGGGGTCGCCCGGGGCGTCCACGACAAGCTCGTTTCCCGCCACCCCCATGTTTTCGGAGATGTCGTGGCCGACACCCCGGATGCCGTTGCATCCAACTGGGAGGTCATCAAGCGAGCGGAGAAGGGTCGGACGAGCGTCACTGAGGGGATCCCGAGCGCTCTGCCGGCCCTGGCTCTCGCTGCGAAGCTCCAGCGCAAGGCGGCCGCCGTCGGTTACCCGCTCGATGGGGCAGAGGAGGAAGCGAAGCGCATAGTCGACTCGGTCGAGCAAATGGCTCGCCTGGTAGGGCAGCGGGAGCCGGGCGCCTCGAGCGGGGAGTCCGGGGGTGGTGCCAACGAGCCGGACGAGCGCGCGGCGGGGGAGAGCGCGGCGGG
>JAJYXW010000170.1 GCA_021801525.1 Actinomycetes bacterium | reverse complement strand
TGGAAGGGCGCATCGAACGCGTAGACCCCGCCGTCCGCGCTCGCCAGCCAGTAGCCGCCTGTGGCGGGATCGGCGGCGATGCCGACTACCGGAGCAGCAGGGGTTACGCCCAGGCCCGGTAGCGACCCGTGGAAGGGAGCGTCACCGTAGGAGAAGACCCCTCCGTCGGAGCTGACCGCCCAGTACCCTCCCCCGCCGGCGCTCGGCGCGAGCCCCACCACTGGCGAAGCCCCCGAGGGCACCGAGGAGCCTCCGCTCCCCGCTGAGCTCCAGGCGACGACCGAGTCGGGCACCGGAGCATCACCGTCGGAGCGACGACTGGGCACCATACCAGCCCCCGGTCGCAATGCCGCACCTCCAATCCCGCCACCAGCAGTAGCCGCACCGGCAGTAGCCGGCAGGACGAACGCGATGCCGAGCACGAGGAGCGCACCGAGGGCCACCTTGCCCGCGCCCAAGGGCAGGCCTCCTGTAGCGAAGTGGCTCGACCGGCCACCCCCCCGGACCACGATCACGCAAGAATCATGCCACAACCAGGCACTGGACCATCAGGGCCTGCCGCTCGGCTATCGCCGCAGGTGCACCTCGGCGCGCCACTCTCCGGTGAGGGCCACCGTGCTGAGCAGCGCCCCCGCCCTGAGCAGCCAGGACGCTACCTCACCTGCCTCGGCGTCATCGGGCAGCACCAGCACCAATCCGCGGCGCACGTGGTCCTGCGAGCAACGCCACCGCTCGGGAAGCGCCAGCCCAGCATCCGCGAGCCTGGCGATCGCATGCGGTCCCGACGCGTGCTGGATCCCGGCGCGGTCAGGCTCGAGCCCGCGCTTTGCCATCTGGCCCGGCACCCAGGTGCAGAACGGCGCGTGGGCGACCGGCCCGCTGAACATGGCCCCGAGAACCGAACCCGGAGGCGGCTCGTCTCCAGGCCGCACGCCGGCGAGCAGATTGACCCAGCCGTTGCGGTCGCGCCTCAGGCGCTCCATCACCTCGACTAGCGCGCCCGGGTCCTCCTGGCGAAGCTCGAAGGATTCCACCAGCGTGGAGCGGCGCACGCCTGGCCACCTTACCGGCCGGCTAACCAGCCGCCCCCTCAGGCGTTACCCGACACCTCGGCCAGGAGCGCTGCGAACTTCGCCTCGGCCGCCTTCCTCCTGGTCGGCACGTGCTCGCTCGGGACATCCACTGGCTGGTAGCGCTTCAGGACCTGGCGGGCCACGGTCACCTTGTGGACCTCGTCGGGCCCGTCGTAGATGCGCGCCGCCCTCGCGAACCGGTACATGAGCTCGAGGGGCAGGTCCGTCGAGAACCCGAGCGCCCCGTGTGCCTGGATCGCACGGTCGATCACGTTGTAGAGGACCGAAGCGCCGTAGTACTTGATCATCGCTATCTCCACGCGCGCCGCGGCGGGTCCCTCCCGGTCCATCTTCCACGCGGCGTAGAGCGTCATGAGGCGGGCTGCGGTCATCTCGGCCATGGAGTCGGCGATCCATTGCTGGGGCATCTGCTTCTCCGCGAGGAGGGATCCGTGCAGGCGCCGCGACACGGCACGCTCGCAGAGCATGTCGAAGGCGCGCTGGCCCTGGCCAAGCCAGCGCATGCAGTGGTGGATGCGGCCCGGCCCGAGGCGCATCTGCGCGAGCTTGAAGCCCTCGCCCTCGTTCCCGACGGTGTTCGAGACGGGCACACGCACGTCCCGGTAGAGGATCTCCGAGTGGCCCCCGAAGAGGCCGAAGGACGGGAACGGGTGGGCCATCGTGGGCACGTCGCGCACCACCTCGACACCCGGGGTCGAGGCCGGGACCAGGATCATCGAGCAGCCCTGGTAGGAGTGAACGTCCGGGTTGGTAACGCACATGACGATCAGGAAGTCGGCGAGCGAGCCGTTGGTGGTGAACCACTTGTGGCCGTTTATGACCCACTCGTCGCCGTCTCTCACTGCAGTGGTGGAGATCATCGTCGGGTCGGCACCCGCTCCCGGCTCCGTCATCGAGAACCCGCTCCGCAGCTTCCCGGCAAGCAGGGGGAGGAGCCACTCCGCGCGCTGGTCCTCGCGCCCGCTCGCCTCGATGCCCACCGCGAGCAGCTCCGCGTTCCCTGAGTCCGGGGCATTGTTGCCGAACACGACAGGTGCGTATGGGGTGCGGCCCAGGATCTCGTGCAAGAGGCCGAGCTTCACCTGGCCGAATCCCATGCCTCCGAGCTCCGCGGGCAGGTGGGCGGCCCAGAGCCCCTGGCGGCGCACCTCCTCGCAGAGCGGCTCGATTGCCCGCGCGAGCTGGTCGCTGTCGAGCTCCAAGGTCTCGAGAGGCGTGACCTCCTCCTCCACGAAACGCCTTGCCCAGCTGAGTTTCGCCTCGTACTCGGGATCGGTCTCGAAGTCCCACGCCATTGGATTCCCCTCTCGCTCGCACGCAGCGCTACCTTTGGCCCATGGCAGAGCACCCGGCAACCATCCCAACGCCTATCACCGACGGCACCGTGACGGCCAGCCGGCCGGTCGAGCCCCCTTCCGCGAGCGCCCTACTCGACACGTGCCGGGACGCGCTCTTGGCCGAGCGCCGCCGCCTCAGCCAGGACGAGCTCGAGGCGCTCGCCTTCCTGCCCGACGAGATGGTGGGCTCGCTCGCAGCGCTCGCCCACGAGGTGCGCCTCGCCTATTGCGGCCCGGAGGTCGAGGTGGAGGGGATCCTGTCCGCGAAGACCGGCGGCTGCCCCGAGGACTGCAACTTCTGCGGCCAGTCGTCGCGCTTCGACACGCCGGTGAAGGCCACCCCCTTCCTCCGCACCGCTGAGGTTCTCTCCGCGGCCGAAGAGACCGCCCGCCTCGGCGCATCGGAGTTCTGCATAGTGCTCGCGATGAGGGGGCCCGACGAGCGCACCATGCGCCGCTTGGAGGAGCTCGTCCCGCTCGTGGCAAAGGAGACGGGGCTGAACGTCAACGTCTCGGCAGGCATACTGAATGCCGAGCAGGCAGAGCGCCTGGCCGCGGCCGGCACGCACCGCTACAACCACAACATCGAGACTGCACGGAGCTTCTTCCCGAACGTGGTGACGACGCACACCTGGGAGGAGCGCCGCGAAACGTGCCGGCTCGTGAAGCAGGCTGGGATGGAGCTCTGCTCGGGCGTGCTGATCGGCATGGGGGAGAGCGACGCCCAGCGCGTGGAGCTCAGCTGCGAGCTCGCGGAGATCGGTCCTGCCGAGGTGCCTGTCAACTTCTTGAACCCGCGCCCGGGCACCCCCTTCGCAGAGATGGCGCTCGTGGAGCCCTGGGAGGCGATCCGCTGGATAGCGCTCTTCCGGCTCGCACTCCCCGGGGCGATCCTGCGCTACGCGGGCGGCAGGGAGGTGACGCTTGGCGAGCTGCAGGCAATGGGCATGACCTCGGGGATAAACGCGCTCATAGTCGGCAACTACCTGACCACGCTCGGCCGGAGCGCCGAAGAGGACATGGAGATGCTCGCCGAGCTCCAGATGCCAGTCGGCGCCGTCGGCAACGTCATCTGACGGCATGCCCTCCGCCGAGCCACGGGCGCGCTGTACTGGCTGCGGGCGCTCGGCTTCGGAGTGCGCCGGCTGCGGGCGCCCGCTCGACCCGCCGCGCCATTGCCCCGAGTGCGGCGGGCGCCTCCGCGTGCTCGTCACCCCCGGCGGCTGGCACGCGAGCTGCACCCGTGACGGCACCACCCTCGCCTCCGCCTGACAAATCGCGCTGGTGGCGCCCGGCCTTTCGCGCCGGTGACGCCCGCAATCCTCGCCGGAGATTGCGTCCCCCGCTCCCGGAGCGATCGGCCGGAGCAATAAGAGCGTAAAGGGACCAACAAGTGGCATCCGCGGATAGGGGGGTGATACAGCGCCGCTGTAGCATCTGTATGTGGCTTCGATCACGAGCACCGAGGATCTTCTCCGCCTCCTCCGCGAGGACGCGACCTTCCGCGAGGCAGCACGTCGCGAGCTGCTTAGCGAGGATCTCCTGCGCCTGCCCGAGGTGGTCGCGCAACTCGCAAGAGAGCTGCGCGAGCTGCGCGATCTCGTGGAGCGCTTCGTCGAGTCCACCAACCGCCGCCTCGGTGCCATCGAGTCCGACGTGGACACGCTGAAGTCCGACGTCGCCACGCTGAAGTCCGACGTCGGCACGCTGAAGTTTGACGTGGGCACGCTGAAGGGCCGCCAGGTGGAGGACACCTACCGGCGTAGCGCGCCGACCCGGTTCCGCAGGGTGGACGGCGGGCTTCGTCGCATGGACGTCCTCGACGCCGCTCGGTTGGCCGAGCTCGCGGATGATGCCCACGCCGCACGCAGGATCACCGCCCGCGAGGCAGACCAGCTCACCCGCGCGGACCTCGTGGCGTTCGCTCGTCGCGCCGCTGGGGAGCAGGTGGTCGTGGTGGCAGAGATCTCCGCCACCATCCACCATGACGACGTCGAGCACGCACTGGCGCGCGCACGGGTGGCCTCCAAGGCGACAGGTCTTCCGGCAGTAGTGGTCGTGGCCGGCGACGAGGTGCCGCCGCTCCCCCTTCCCCCCGAGCCGATCTGGGTGGTGAAAGGCCACGACGCCTCGCTGCTCGCTGCAGCTGGCCAGTAGGCAGGTAGACAGGTAGGCAGGATCCGCACATGGCATCGGTGCTGCCCCGCCACGCGTTCAGCGTGCAGGGTCCCATACGCCTGGGCGAGCGCTCCGAGCCCCAGCCCGGCCTGGCCTTGTCCCTCCCGCCGATCGAGCGCTAAGCCGACCGCCATCCCAGCCCGGAGGACGTGCTGCTCGTGATCGAGGTGGCCGACGCGAGCCTCGCTCCGGATCGGGCCAAGTCGGGGTGATTGCAGACGATCAATCAGCGACGAGCTCGCTCGGGCTGAAGTCGACTGCGAAGGGCTCGGACACGCAGAAGCGCTCGTCGCCCGCCACCCGGGCAACCTCTTCGTAAATCCTCCCGGCGAGGCGGAAGGCGACCACCGACGGCTCGTCGGGGTCCACGACGAAGTAGTGCGGGCAGCCGTTCGCGGCATAAGCCGCGAACTTCGCGTTCAGGTCGTGCAGGCGTGTCGAGGGCGAGGCCACCTCGACCACGAGCAACGGCGTGGCCCGCAGGGGGCCACCAGGATCGAAGTCGTCGCGGTGAAAGACGACCACATCCGGCTCGTACCACTCGATCTCGCTGATCCACCAGTCATAAGGGGCGGGCAGGACGCGCAGGTTCGCTGGCGCCGCGTCCTCCAGAAGCCGGCAGAGACGAACGACCGCCAACTGGTGCCGCCCGTTGGGCGAGGGCGTCATCGTGAGCACTCCGGCGAAGGACTCATAGCGCCTGCCATCCTCGGGCATTGCCTGGACGTCGTCCCACGTCGCCGGCCCTGGATGTGCAGCAATGGACACCGACGCGATGCTACCAGCCAGGACCCGCCCGCCCCTCGAGGCCCACCCGCCGAGGGCCGAAAACAACGACAACGAATGAACGACTCACCCGCAAGACAACCGTGCCGGACAGCTCGGCTCCTCCCCGCTCAGACGCGCCTGTTTTCGAGGTTGGCGACGCGCACGGTGAGCCCGGCCACTGCGTCGATCAGCGTGTCGATCGTGTGTTGGGTCGCGTGCGATGTCGGCAAAGGCCGAAGGGAGCAGGTGGTCGTGGGTGGCGACGAGGTGCCGCCGCTCTGGCTTCCCCCCGAGCCGGTCTGGGTCGTGAAAGGCCACGTCGCCTCGCTGCTCGCTGCAGCTAGCCAGTAGGCAGGTAGACCGGTAGGCAGGATCCGCACATGGCATCGGTGCTGCCCCGCCACGCGTTCAGCGTGCAGGGTCCCATACGCCTGGGCGAGCGCTCCGAGCCCCAGTCCGACCTGGCCTTGTCACGGCCGCCGCTCGAGCGCTACGCCGACCGCCATCCCAGATCTGAGGACGTGCTGCTCGTGATCGAGGTGGCTGACACGAGCCTCGCTTCGGATCGGGCCAAGTCGGTGCTCTACGCAGCCTCGGGCATCCCTGAGTGCTGGATCGTCGACCTCGAGGCTGACCAGGTGATCGCGATGAGCGACCCCGAACCCGATGGCTACCGGACGGAGCGCCCCGCCCGGGTCGGCGACGAGCTCGTCGTCGCAGGCATCCCGGGCGCGCGCCTTCGCGCAGCCGACATTCTTCGCTCCTGAGGGGTCCGAACGGCTCCCTGATCCAACCTCCCTATCCACTGAGCCTCTTATACACACTGCGGTTGGCGCAGTGTGTATATTTGGTGGCGTGCGGAGGATCAACATCTACATCGACGACGAGCTCGACCAGCGCACCCAGAGCGAGGCCCGCCGCCGCGGCATCTCGAAGGCGGCGCTCATACGCCAGTGCCTGCTCGGCGAGCTGGGCGCGTCGGGTGATCGTGACCCGCTGGACGATCTCGTAGGGATCTCCGACGCCGAGCCGGTGGACGACATCGACGCGTTCCTCTACGGGGTGTGAGGTTCGCCGACACGAGCTTCTGGGTCGCTCTGGTGCTCCGCCGCGACCACCACCATGGTGTGGCCGAGCGGCTGTGGGAGGGCCGCGACCAGCCATTCGTCGTGAGCAACCATGTTCTCGGCGAGGTGTGGACGTTCCTTCGGCGCCGCGACGGCCATGCAGTTGCCCGACGTGCTCGCGAGCTCATAGCCACCTCCGCTGCAGTCGAGGTCGTCCACGTGCCACCCGAATGGGAGGCAGAGGCCTGGGAGTGGCTCGATCGCCACGACGAACGGCCCTATTCGTTCGTCGACGCCACGAGCTTCGTGGTGATGCGGCGGCACGGGATGATCGAGGCCTACGCGTTCGACGGGGACTTCAGCGCCGCCGGTTTCGTGGAGATGCGCCCGTAACCGGCGGGGGCTGGTTGCGCCATCAGTGTTGCCGGCAACCTCTTGCCCTGGGAGCCAGGTGGCCGTACAATGGGCGTATACACGGAGAGGATATCGCCATGGAGACTGCGTCGAGGAGACGAAGCCGCAGGCTGGAGCTGCGCACCACACCAGAGGAGCGGGAGCTCCTCGATCGCGCCGTGGCCGAGATGGGCACCGATCTGACCGACTTCGTCGTCTCCCAGGCGACCGATGCGGCCCGCCGGGTGCTAGCCGATCGCGACCATTTCGTGCTGGACCCCAAAGCGGCACTGGCCTGGGAGGAGATCAACTCGCGTCCTGCGAGGGACCTGCCAGGGCTCCGACGCCTCGTGGAGCGACCGTCACCGTTCAGCGAGTGAGCAGCCGGTACGGCCCGCCCCAACGACTCGCCGAACACCACATTCTCGAGCGATTCCGGTGCGGGTCGTCCGCGCAGACCGAGGCGCTTCGCCACTTCGCTCGCCAGTCGGCCTCGACCGGCACCACCAAGGTGTTCGTGGTCACCGAGCACGAACACGACGAGGTCATCGCTTACTACGCCTGGTGCATGGCCCAGGTCTACGCCTCCGACGCTCCGCAACGGCTTCGCAGAGGCGGTGGGCGCTATCCGCAGCCGGTAGCCCTGCTCGCCCGTCTCGGCGTGCACGTCGACCACGAAGGACGGGGAATCGGTGCAGGGCTGCTCCAAGATGTCTTCGTCCGCCTCTCGAGGTTGTCCGAGGACATTGGCTGCCGCGGCCTCGTCGTGCACGCCGAGTCCGCCCGAGCCCGGGCCTTCTACCAGCACTTGGTCCCTGAGCTCGAGGCGAGCCCCACCGACGATCTCCACCTTGTCCTGCTCACGAAGGACATCCGTCGAGCGCTTGGTTCCTGAGCATCGCGATAACCGCTCCCGGAGAAGCCGGCTGCTCCGGCTCGGGTCGTCGCAGCCGTTGACGCCAGCTCACCCGGGGCTCGCCGCCGGCGATCCTGTTGCGCCAGAGCTACCGCGAGGACAGCAAGGTGAAGAACCGTACGCTCGCCAAGGGCGCTTCGGAAGATCCACACCAAGGCTACCGAGGATGGCGTGCCGGTCCACAGCTTCGCCACCGTGTTGAAAGACCTCGCCACGGTCGTCGCCAACCACGTCCGGCCGAACGACACGGAGTTGCCAGGCTTCATCGTGATCACGACGCCGACCCCGCTGCAGCGCCGGGCCTTCGATCTCCTCGGCGTCTCGTCGCACCGCCCCGCGACACGCCCGCCCTACGCCGCCGCATCGTCGCATCGCCGT
>JAJYXW010000151.1 GCA_021801525.1 Actinomycetes bacterium | reverse complement strand
CCACTCGACGACGGACCCCGCCCCGGGGGCATTCCCGATGTCACCTGGCGGGTCCAGGTCGACCAGCGCCGACGCAGTCTCCTGTACGCGCTCACCGAGGCCACGCTCGGCCATGCGCTCCGCTCGACCGAACGGAGCGCGCTCGATGCCGCCCTCGAGGCCGCGAAAGCGGGAGCGACGGTCCCGACGCTCCCGATGGTCGTCGAGGCCCTGCTCCGTCCGATCGAGGGCTTCGCTGGCTCGAGCCTGGCAGAGCTGCGAGACGACGGCCGCGAGGCAGCGCACGCGCTCCTCCGACTCGTGCGGGGTGACCTCGCGGGGCTGTTCGACGGGCCGTCGACCGTGCGCTTCGATCCGAGCCTGCCGATCCTCTCGGTCGATCTCTCTCACATCGCCGGCTCGGACATCTTGATCGGCCTCGTCATGACCTGTGCCGCCTCGTGGCTCGAGGCCTCACTCCGAGACCCCCGCGGCGGTCAGCGCCTCGTCGTGTACGACGAGGCCTGGCGGCTCCTCGCGCAGCCGTCCCTGCTCGCCCGGATGCAGGCGAACTGGAAGCTCTCGCGCGCGTGGGGTCTCGCCAACCTCATGATCGTGCATCGCGTCTCGGACCTCGATGCCGTCGGGGAACGGGGATCGGAGGCGCGAGGGCTCGCCCAGGGTCTCCTCGGGGACACCGCTACCCGGATCCTCTACAACGAACCTACGAGCGAGGCGATCGCCGCGGGGCGTGTCCTCGGGCTCTCGGACACGGAGGTGCGCCAGCTGCCCGAGCTCGCGCAGGGGGAGGGGCTGTGGCGTGTCAACGAGCGGGCGTTCGTGGTGCGACACCTCTGCACGGCTGGCGAGCTGGAGCTGTTCGATACGGATGGGAGGATGACCGGGACGAGCCCAGGGTGACGCTCGCGAGCGGCGCTGCAGGGGGGACGCTGTGAACGGGTCGTTGCGAACAGGTCGGTCGGCGCGACCGCTGAGGCGGCCCTGAGGTTGGGCTCGCAGTCCGGCGGCCCGTCGAAATGGGGCTCTTCTGCTACTTCCGTGGGTGTCCTGAACAGGCCTGACGCGAGCAGTGCCAGCGCCTGGCTATGTTGCCGCGCCCAAGAAGGACCCGGAACGAGGGTGAGGAGGAAGGCACGCTCGGTGCCAACGTCTGGCGTCGTGCGCTCGGCGTCGATCGAGCGACGGTGATCGAAGACGTCGACTTCGACGAGGAGTCCGAGTCGGTGGTGGTCCACGTCCGTCCGAGACGTCCGCCAAGCGCCGCTGCGGGCGCTGCGGGAGGCATGCCCCGGGCTACGACCAAGGGGAGGGCCCGCGCAACTGGCGGGCGCTCGACGTGGGAACCCTCATGTGCTTCCTCGGCCAGATGCCCCGAGGGTGAACTGTCCGACCCACGGCCCGACCGTGGCCCAGGTGCCCTGGGCTCGTCACGGTGCCGGCCACACGAGGAGCTTCGATGACCAGTGCGCGTGGTTGGTGACCCATACGCCCAAGTCGACGGTCAGCGCGCTGATGAGGATTGCCTGGCGGAGCGTTGGCTCGATCGTCTCCCGGGTGGTGGCCGACGGCCGGGCTGCACACGATCCCTTCGACGGTCTCGCGCGCATCGGCATCGACGAGATCAGCTACAAGAAGGGCCACCGCTACCTGACCATCGTCGTCGATCACGACACCGGGAGGCTCGTCTGGGCAGCGATCGGCCGGGACAAGGACACGCTCCGGGGGTTCTTCGATCTCCTCGGTGCCGAACGCTCGGCGCGGATCCGCCTGGTGTCCGCGGACGCGGCCGAGTGGATCGGTGAGGTCGTCCGGGAACGGGCGAAGAACGCCACCTTGTGCATCGACAGCTTCCACGTGGTGTCCTGGGCGACCGAGGCCTTGGACAACTCCGCCGGGAGGTCTGGAACGAGGCGAGGAAGGCTGGCATGCGCAGCCATGCGAAGGAGCTGAAGGGCTCCGGTATGCGCTGTGGCGCAACCCCGAGGACCTGACCCCTCGCCAGGAGCGAAAGCTCGCCTGGATCGCCACGGTCAACAAGAAGCTCTACCGCGCGTACCTGATGAAGGAGCAGCTCCGGGTCGCGATCCGCACCAAGGGCGACGCTGCACTCAGGATGCTCACGAGCTGGCTCGCCTGGGCACGACGCTGCCGCATCCCCGCCTTCGTCGAGCTCGGGCGCAAGATCAAGCGGAACCTCCCGGGCATCGAGGCAGCCATGGTCAACAACCTCTCCAACGCGCTCGTCGAGTCGACGAACAGCACTGCGCGCGCTGCACCGGATGGCCTTCGGCTTCAAAGAGCCCGAGCACCTGATCGCCCTCGCGCTCCTCGACCGAGGTGGCTACTGCCCGGCGCTGCCCGGGCGTTCAGCGCCGGTGCTTGGAGCTTGCGTGAGCTTCGCCGGGGTGGGGTCCCCGGAGGCGTGAACCGACCCGGTCGTGGCCGGGACTTCCCGGACTCGAGCCTTCCATGAAGGATCGCGTCCCGCTCCGCTACCGGTCGGGCGATGAAGCGCGCCATGAAGGCCTCGACCGCCCCGGGGTCGTCGGGGCGCACACGCTCGGTGCCGGCTTGGCTCCACAGGCGCTTGCCGAAGCTGTGGCGCGAGGTGTCCGCCATGTTCGCCCAGACGTCCCTCGATGCGAGCGAGGTGCTCGACCAGGACGTCTGCGGGCTCGCTCTCCTCGTCGGCCAGCCCGGTCTCGGAGAGGTAGGTCACGAACATCGCCGCCTCGGCGAGCACCTCGTCGAGCTCGTCGGGACCTGCCATCACCTTGGCCGGGCAGAGCTCGAGATAGATCTCGTCGAGGTCGCGACGCGTCCAGCGAGTCAGATGGCCGTCGACGTAGCCCCACTTGTAGTGGAGCAGCCCTTCCGGTGCGTCGGGATCGACGGCGTCGTCGCTCTCACTCACCCAGGCGGAGAAGCGCCGCTTCAGCTCGGCGAGTGCCGCCTCGTACTCCTCGTCGCTCTCGGGCCCCCAGCGTGATGCGGTGGTGTCCACCACCCCATCTTGGTCGAGCACGGAATCCCTGGCTCACTTCGTACGCCTGCTCGATCTGTCGACCCACGGATATGTCAGGAGAGCCGTTATTGAGGCCGGTGGTGAGGTAGCCACCACTGGCGCCGGGACAGGACGGTCAGGTGCCTGCCACGCCAAGCTGGCGCAGCACGCCGGTCGTCCGCAGTCGGAAGGACACCATCTGCTGGCTGACGTTATACTCCTGGGCGATCTCGACGCCACCGAGCCCTCGCCGCACCGCGAGGTACAACAACCGTCGGGGTAACAGCAGACAACCCGCGAGCCAGTTGGCTTCTTGCTCTTCCTCGGGGTCACAGGTGAAGAAGGTCAACCCCCCGATGGTCTCCACCGACTTCATTTCGTGTTCCAGCATGATGTGCGACACCTCGTGGGCGACGTCGCTCTGAGTCCTACCCGGCGACGAGAGCGGGTTGTACACGATGACCTGCTTGTCGCCGATGGTGAACGTGCACGCCGAGAATGCTCCGGGCTGGATCTCTTCGAGGGTTTCCAGCTTCTCCCGGGTGGTCAGCTCGTCAGCGCACCGCACGGTGGCACCGACATGGCGGGCGAAGTCGACGGCGTCGACATGATCCGACGGACGCTTCCCCATGTCGGTGCGGGCCTTTTCGGCCAGCCGTTCGGCCTCAGCCTTGAATCCTCTGCGCATCGCCGCTCACGACCCGTCAGCCTGCAGATTGGACTGCATCTCACCCAGGATGTCCGCCAACAGCGTGGCGGCGCCCGGCGTGAACGTCTTGGCTGAGCGCAGGTGGAGCGACAGCGACGGCTGCTCACCAATGAGGTTGTGGTACATCTCCTCGACTATCTTGACGATCTGCTCGGCTGCTGACTCGGGAAGTCGCCGGTCCGCGCGAAGGTGGCGCGCGATCACCTCAGGGGTCGATCTCTCGCCAGCACCTTCGAGGAACCGCTCGGCCGGTAGCTCCAACCAATCCACGATCAGTCGGAAGTTCTTGAGGTCGGGGACGTGGCCACGCTCGACCCGGGACAGCGTGTTGACCGACACGCCCGTCAGGTCGTGAAGGTCGCGTAGGCTGAGATGCTTCTCCCGTCGCCGGGCACGGAGGACCGCCCCAAGGTTGGCGATCTCCTGGTCAGCCATGTCGGCGTGTGTTACCGGTCATGTTGGGCCTCCATATTCGCTCAGGTCCCGGCCGTTGCGGGGGACGGGCGCTAGGCCGAGTCCGAGTCTGTCAGTTCAGGGTCAGGCGTGCGAGTCGGGGGCCACTGTCCCCCCCCGTACCAGATCCCGGTGGCCTTCCAGATCTCGTAGTTGATAAGCCATTCGGATGTCCACGGCACGGTGGTGTTGACCATCAGCATGTCGGAGGTCCACTCGTTCTCGAGGTGGAGGCAGAGCGACCCGTCATAGAAGACATGCGGGAGGGATTCGCCCGGGCGCGCTTCCAGCGTCGGCTCGATCACCTCGACGCGGGGGAAGCGCCCGTTCGTCAGCACGATGCGGACGGTGTAGATGCGACTGGACGGGCTGGGTTGCAGCGTGTCGGTCCAGACGAATCGCGTCGGGGAGAGTTTGGCTCTGGCATCGGGGAAGCGGGCGCGAAGTGCGAACGCCTGCCGAGCCAAGCTACTGACCACAGCGCCCCGGGCGGCCGCCGCCATGGAACGTGTGCTGCGGAACGGGGCGGCGAGCCGCCGTTCCGAGCAACCCGGTTCCAGCAGCCATCCCCAGCAGCCCGGCCTCCCGCGCACGGGAGATCTCGGTACCGAGGGACGCCCCAGCGCGCAGGGCGGACCGCTCACCGAACGACTTGGCGATCTTCTCCAGGACCCGGTCCACTCCGAGGTCGGCGCCGTAGCCCGTGACGTCTTGCTGCACCCGCTCCATCCATTCGAAGAAGCGGCCGGCACGGGTGGGGTGGCTCCGCCAGCGGTCGGCGAAGTTCTCCTCGGGCTGCACGGGGTTGGCCACCCAGTACACGCCGTTGCGCACCTCGACGAGGCCCGGCATCTTGGCAGTGACGTCCGCCAGCACCTCGTACATCGAGCCGCCGCCCGTGAAGGCGGTGGCGGCCAGCGTGGTAATGATGATCGACGCAGGGCGGTCGTCCGGGGACTCGGTGAAGTACAGGTCGCGGTGGCGCTTGAGCGCCTGCACGCTGCGCTGCAGCGTGGTCTTCACCTGCCACCTCGGCACGTGGGCAACGTCCATGCGCTTGGCAACTGCCTCACGAAGGCGGAGGAACTCCTGGCGCATGCGGCCGTGGAACCAGTCCGCGAAGTCGATCGGGTTGGAGTGCTGCCACTCGCGGAGGTCTCGGTCGGTGAGCAGGATGGCGTTGCGCTTCCCGTCACCGTCGGGGATGGCGGGCAGGACGTCGATGTGGAAGGGCTCGCCCGGGTAGTTGAGGGTCCAGCACCGCTTGCCCTCGCTGCGGATCGGCAATCCGTCCGGCCTGCTGGCGACATAGCTGCCGATGCCGTTGCCGCAGTCGATCTTCAGGGCGGCCTGCGTCGTCGACGTCTTCGCGACGTCACGGCGGCAGACCAGGTCGACGTCGTACTCGTCCTCCACCTTGACCGGCTGCACGACGGTGCCCAACCGGAATGACCCCTGGGGGTACACGATGCCGTCGTCAGGCGAGGCGCCCCAGTGGTCGGAGAGCCAGGCTCCCAGGTCCTCGTACCGGGCGACGGCCAGCCGGTACACGTCGTCGGGGATGTCGAAGTCGGCGATCGAAATGCCAAGTAGATCGTCAAGTTGGGCGCTGCGGTCATCGGTCAGCATGGGCACCTTCTTGCGCATTGGGGCCGTGGAGCGGCACATAGGGATCGGGAACATGAGAGCCGAACACCCGGGTGAACTCGGGACTGAAGATCCGGCTGTGGTGCGCTGCCTTGGCGATGAGGTCATGGGCATGGCAGGTGTCGAGCGCAGACAGCTCGTCCGGAGCGGGCGGGTTTAGGCGCCGGGCGTTGTCAGGGCCGATCAGGTGCTGCACCTGGGCGAAGGCACCTGCGCTCTGCCCGCTGAGGAGAACGTCGACGACGGTCGGACTGCTGATCCACCGGAGGAGCCCGGCGTTATCGAGCTGGGTGCGGCGAGTCCGCATGTTCATGGTGGTGCCGACACTGAGCAAGCGGATGTTCTCCAAGCTGCACCCGAACATGCTCACCGCCTCGGTGACGCCGACCATCGCCGGGTTGTTGGCCCAGACGCCGCCGTCCACGAGGCGCACGTGGTCGCCGGGCAACCGGAAGGCCGGGAAGAAGGTTGGCGCGGCGGTCGTGGCCATCGCCACCTGCCACATGGGCACCTTGTGGTCGCGCCTCAGGCGGTCGTGATGCGGAGTCTTGAAGAGGTAGACGTCGTTCTCGCCCAGGTTGTAGGAGGGGATCACGAGCGGGACCCGGCTCTCACCGAGCAGCTTGTCCCCGAAGACTCGGCGGACCGCGGTCTCCAGACGCTCTGGCCCGTACTTGGCGGCAAACGGGTGGCGGAGCTGCCGCCAGCCCAGCCGGTTGGGGAAGATCCGGTCCTTCTCGGAGACGTAGAAGTCCAGGATCTCGGCCGGGGCCAGGCCAGCGCCGAGACCGAGGGCGATGATCCCACCGGTGGAGGTGCCGACGACGAGGTCAAACAGATCCCCCACGGGTCGACCGAGATCCTCTTCGAGGCCGGCCAACAGGGCGGCGGTGAAGATCCCGCGGACTCCCCCGCCATCGATGGCGAGTACCTGGAACGGGCGGTCGGCGCTCATGATTCAACTGTACCATCTGTGGGACACGGTCCAGGCACACCGGCGGTGTTCTCGTGGAGCGCGAGGACGAGGCCCTACGGCTCCCAGCAGCGCACAGCGGCCTCGCCCCGGCGATGGACGATCCGCCCCTGGCACCACCCCCGCCTCACCCGTAGGACGGGCACGCGTGCTGCCCGCGGGGAGGTGCCTCGGTGGCGAAGTCGCGGCCAGAGAGCTCGGCGTGGCAAGAACGGAGCGAAGAGAAGCTGCGGGCGGCCCAGGCGCTGCTCGCCGAAGAGGTGGCAGCCCTTCGTTCCGGGGACGACTGGCAGCGCTTCCTGGAGGTCCAGGCGAACCTGCACGCCTACTCGCCGAGGAACATCCTGCTCGTCGTCGCGCAGCACGCCCTCGCCTACGCCGAGGGCCGCACCACCGAAGCAACCCCACCCGCGCTCCTCGCCGGCTACCAGCGCTGGCGAAGCCTCGGTCGCACCGTGGAGCGCGGCCAGCGGGGCTATGCGATCCTCGCGCCCCTTCGCTACGGGCAACGCCTCGCGACCGCCCCCGACGGGACCACCCGCCCGCTCGGCCGAGGGGCGGTCCCGGAGCCGGGCGAGGTCGAGGAGCGCCGGCAGGTCCTCGCCGGCTTCAAAATCGAGCACATCTTCGCGCTCGAGCAGACGACGGGAGAGCCGATCCCGCTCCCACCTCGCCCCGAGCTCCTGGTCGGCGAGGCCCCGCCCGGCCTCGGGGCGTCGGTGCTCGAGCTGGTGGAGCGCCGAGGCTTCGCCGTCTCGACGGTCCCCTCGGCCGATGCGATCGGGGGTGCGAACGGCCTCACCGATCTCGCCGCCCACACCGTGGTGGTCCGCGCGGACATGGACGATGCGGCGATGGTCCGGACGCTCCTCCATGAGGCGGCTCATGTGCTGCTCCATACGGAAGGAGACGGGCACGCGCTCGCTCGTGCGGTGAAGGAGGTGGAGGCGGAGAGCGTCGCGTTCGTGGTGAGCCGGGCGCACGGGATGGCGAGCGATACCTACTCCTTCCCCTACGTCGCGACCTGGGCGGGCGAGGCCGGCGCAGCGCTCGTCCAGGCGACGCAGGACCGCGTGGCGGCCGCGGCCCGGGTCCTCCTCGGCTCGTCGCCCGCCCCGCACACCGACGGCGGCAAGCTCTCGACCGTCTCCCTTCTCGCTCCCAGCGCAGACCCCGCTCTCGGAACGAACCCGGCCCCGGAGCCCGAGCGCCTGGGGATCGCCCGATGAGGTGGCGCCGATGGGCGAGCGTCGGCCGGAACTGGCCGCCGAGGGGCCCTTCCCGTTGGGTGCGGGGCAGCGCAGCCGTCGCTTTGTCGAGGGGATCCCGCTCGTGCTGAGCGCTCCGGCCCCCCGTGACGGGAGGGATCTCGCGCTCCTCTGCCTCGCTGGCTTCGCCGGGCTCGTCGGCGTGCTCTGGCTCGGGGGGGCGGGGGCGGCCG
>JAJYXW010000098.1 GCA_021801525.1 Actinomycetes bacterium | reverse complement strand
CGATCTCACCTCGAGCTGACCCAGAGGCTCTTGTGCTCCGACGCGCGTGTGGACGCGGGCCGGATGCGCAACGGGCGCCTCAACGAATCGGACTGGGCGAAGATCTCCGAGTCGATTGGAAGGCTGGCCGATGCCCCCGTCTACATCGACGACAACCCGAACCTCACCGTCATGGACATCCGGGCCAAGTCCCGCCGGTTGATGAGCAGGGGAGGTCTCGGCCTCGTGGTCGTCGACTACCTGCAGCTCATGACCGGCCGCCATGGCGCCGAGAACCGCCAGGTCGAAGTCTCCGAGATCAGCCGCGGGCTCAAGATCCTCGCCCGGGAGCTGAAGATCCCGGTGGTGGCGCTAAGCCAGCTGTCGCGCAACCTGGAGATGCGCCAGGACAAGCGCCCCATGCTCGCGGACCTTAGGGAGTCCGGCAGCATCGAGCAGGATGCCGACGTCGTTCTCTTCATCTACAGGGACGAGGTCTACAACACCGAGTCGGAGGACCGTGGCTCGGCCGAGGTCATCGTGGCCAAGCACCGCAACGGCCCCACAGGATCGGTGCACCTCGCCTTCATCGACCACTATGCACGCTTCGCGAACATCGCCCAGGCCTGACGCGAGCGAAGCCAGCGAGGAGTGAGGTCCGCGGGGGGCTTTGCTCGCCGGCAGCGTACCGGCGAGCCCTGATGCAGGTAGAATGCCTGGTGGCGATGGAGCTCGCCGAGAAGAGCCGAAACGTGCAGGCACGCTGTACCAGCGAGCCGGAGGGCTCTGCGATTGGCTGGACGGCCTGATAGCTCCTGGTGATCGGAAGGAGCAGCGATGCCAGGAGGACACCGGGTGCCCCGTGAGGCTGTTGTGAGCATTCTCTTCCCGGCTCCAGGTCTATGGAGAGCCGACCCGGTAGGAGACCCCCGAGCGCCGGCGCGAGCAGCCCCCGAGCACTTCTCGGACCTGAACATCGACCAGATCGTTGCCGCGCTCACCGCCGGACGCGAGGAGTACGAGCTCGATGAGCTCTACTCCATGCCGCTCGACGACCCGAGCGCCGTCTCGTACCGCCACGAGGTGTTCCGGGACTTGCAGAGGCCTGACTTGCGCGCGTGCGTGGAGGCCTTCGCGGCCGCCCAGCGTGAGGTGCGCGCGAACCTCGCGCAGGCAGGCAAGCTCCACTACGAGCGCCAGAGGCAGCGGTGGTTCCTCGCCGCGGCAAGTGCCTATTGCCACGGGGTGGACGGGCTCGCTGAATCGCTCGCCCGGATCGATCTCGGTTCGAGCGGCATGAGCGCCTTGCGGGAGCACCTGTCGGCGTACAGCACCTCGGATCACTTCACGGCGCTTCACGGCGCTGTGGCGGAGGTCGAGAGGAGGCTCTCCGAGGTGGTCTACACCCTTGCCATAAAGGGAAATCGCATAACCGTGGAGACATATAGCGACGAGTCCGACTACAGCGCGGAAGTCGCCGCCGTCTTCGAGCGCTTCATCCAGGCCGGCGATGGGGCAGGAGATCCGGCGAAGAGCCACCAGGTGCGCTTCCGGGAACGGGCCGAGATGGACCACGTGGAGGGAGGGGTTCTCGAAATCGTCGCCGGGCTCTTCCCGGAGGCGTTCTCGTCGCTCGAGGCTTTCTGCGATGAGCACGACGGCTTCCTCGACGCCACGCTCCGGCGTTTCGATCGGGAGGTGCAGTTCTACCTCGCCTACCTCGACCACGTCGGGCGAGTCGAGCAAGGAGGCCTCCGGTTCTGCTACCCGACCGTTACCATCCATCCTCAGGAGATATTCGCCCGCGACGCCTTCGACCTGGCACTCGCGGCCAAGCTCGTGGTTGAGGACCGGTCTGTGGTTTGCAACGACTTCAGCCTCGTCGGGCCCGAGCGGATACTCGTGGTGACCGGCCCGAACCAGGGTGGCAAGACGACATTCGCGCGGGCCTTCGGGCAGGTCCACTACCTGGCCGGCCTGGGCTGCCCTGTGCCAGCCAGCGAAGCTCGGTTGTGCCTGGCGGACCGGATCTACTCTCATTTCGAGCGTTCGGAAAGCCTGGAGGACGAGCGTGGAAAGCTCCAGGAGGAGCTGGTTCGCGTGCATGACATCCTGAGCACGGCAACCTCCCGGAGCGTCGTGATCATGAACGAGACGTTCGCCTCGGCCACACTTCACGACGCCCGCTATCTGGGATCCGAGGTGCTGCGCCGGCTCATGGAGATCGGCTCGCCGAGCGTATGCGTCACGTTCGTGGAGGAGCTGGCCTCTCTTGGGGAAGCGACCGTGAGCATGGTCAGCGCCGTTGATCCTGCCGACCCGACCACAAGGACCTACAAGGTGCTCCGCAGGCCGGCTGACGGCCTCGCCTATGCACTGGCGATCGCCGGCAAGCATGGCCTCACCTACGAGCGCCTGAAGGACCGGCTCGGCTCGCGCGAGCTGGCGTCATGAAGGCCCGGCTCCTGCACCGCGAGCAGGACTTCGACCGTGCGAAGCAACTTCCCTCGAACGAGGAGTCGCTGGCACAGGACCTCGGGCTCGAAGTCCTCTGGAGCGTGATGGCCGGAGGCGACATGTTCCTGTTCGACGTGGCCAAGCAGGTAATGCTCGCCGGCCTCGCCGATCCGGAAGAGATCGCCTATCGCCAGGCGGTCCTGAGCGATTGCCTGGACGAGCCTCGTGCAGCGAGGGACCTCTACGAGCTCGCCGTCGGGGCGCTCGAGGGCGAGAGGAAGGTGTACAGGTGGTTCTTCGGCCGCGACAATCCGGCCGCCATGCTTCGCCACTCGGTCGAAGTGCTCGAGGTGCTGCTCGGCTCCCTCGGTGATCTGGCGCGCTTTGCAAACGACCACCAGGGCAGCTTCGAGTCCGAGGCGTTCCGCCGCTTCTTCGCCGAGGCCATCGCGGAGCTCGACGACGGCTACCTGAGCACCGTGAAGGAGCACTTGGGCCGGCTCCGGTTCGAGGACGGGGTTCTCGTGAGCGCTGGGCTCGGTGCCGGGAACAAGGGCACTAGCTACACGTTGCGGCGCCCGCTCGGATCCAGGAAGAGCTGGAGGGAGCGGCTGCTCGGCACCTTCCGCTCCGCCAACGTCGTAGAGGTCGATCCCCGGGACGAGAGCGGCACCCAGTCATTGGAGGAGCTCCGAGCCAGAGGCATTGCCCCTGCAGCGGTCGCTCTCACACGCTCGATGGACCACGTTCTCGGTTTCTTCACGGCGCTGCGATTCGAGCTCGGCTTCTACATAGGTTGCCTGAACCTGCACGAGCAGCTGAGGCGGGCCGGCTCGCCGGCATGCCTACCGGTGCCGCTGCCTCTGGCGCGGGTAGGGCTCGTGGCACGCGAGCTGTACGACCCGGTGCTCGTGCTTCGCACGGGAGGAAGCGTGGTGTGCAACGACGTCGCAGGGCAGGACGTGCCGCTCGTGGTCGTCACCGGAGCGAACCAGGGGGGGAAGTCCACGTTCCTGCGGAGCTTCGGCATAGCGCATCTCATGATGCGCGCCGGCATGTTCGTTCCGGCGAGCTCCTTCACGGCCGGCGTGTGCAGCGGAGTCTTCACCCATTTCAAGCGGGAGGAGGATGCCACCATGCAGAGCGGGAAGTTGGACGAGGAGCTCCAGCGCATGAGCGCCGTGGTGGACGAGCTAGCGCCGGGGGGTCTCGTCTTGTTCAACGAGTCGTTCTCGGCGACGAACGAGCGCGAGGGCTCCGAGATAGCACGCCAGATCGTCCGCGCGCTCGTAGAGGCAGGCATGAGGGTCGTCTTCGTGACCCACTTCTTCGACTTGGCGGAGTCGCTGCGAGCCGGCTATGCGGGCAAGGCGTTGCTCCTCAGGGCCGAGCGCAACGCCACCGGGGAGAGGACGTTCCGCCTAGTCGAGGGAGATCCCCTTCCCACGGCCTACGGCGAAGACCTCTACCGGAGGGTCTTCGGCATCCCGGCGCTCCCTGGGTGAGCGGGCGAGCCGCAGCGGGAATGCCGATCACGGCGAAAGCCCGCCGACTCAGGTGGCCGGCCTGGCTGGCGGCGCGCCGACAACTGGGGCCGTCCATCCCTCGGGACCGTGCTCCAAACGGTTCCAGCACCCTGTGGCTTGCGCGATGGTACCGGTTCCGTGGTGCGATCCATGCACCTGCTTCGAGATAACCAGGCGGTTCAGCGCGTCGTGGGCCAGGACGGCGGCGGTTGCAGCGGGGTTCAGCGCGTCCACCAACCTACCGAAAGCGCCCAGCACGCGAGCCTCGAAATCCGTGCGGGGCTCTACTCCTGGCGCGTCGTCGAGCGAGCCAAAGCGTTCCTTCACTTTCGACACAGGTTGCCCGGCCCATGGACCGTAGTCACGATCGAGCCAGCCATCGTCGGCGTTGACATCGAGGCCGTGGGGGCGCGCCAGTGCTTCGGCCGTGGCGAGTGCTCGCCTGAGAGGGCTCGACACGACGAGCTCGAGCGGTACGCGGGCGAACGAACGAGCGAGGGCCTCTGCTTCGGCGCGCCCAGTGCTGTCGAGATCGGGATCGAGCCGGCCGCGCAGCACCCCGGCGGCGTTGAGAGCTGTGTGCCCGTGGCGGATGAGATAGATGATCACCCCAGCCTGCTGCCTGGGCGCTGTGGTCCGCGTCCGTGGCTGGTGGAGAAGGCAACCACTACGGCGGTGGCATCCTCGGTGGCCTTGTCCATGGCACGAGATTCGAGGGACTTGCAGGCCTCCGCGGCACTCCGCGTGCCCACGGCTGCCATTGCTACGGGGTCGAGGCACTCCCAGAGGCCGTCGGTGCACAAGACCAGCCGGTCACCGGGCTCGACACTGACGTCGACGAACTCCGGGTGCACAGGGTCCGGTGCGAGCCCAACTCGTGCCGCGGCTTCGTCGTTGGCCAGAGGACCTGGGCGCGTCTGGTCGGTCGTCAACTGCTTTGGTTGGCCTGCCCTGACAAGGTAGGCCCGGGAGTCGCCTACGTGGAAGAGCACCACCCGGTGACCGAGCCACATGGCCACGGTAACCGTCGCCCCATGCAGCCCCACGCCAGAGTCCCCCACGCCAGAGCTATTGTGCCAGAGCGTCCAGTTGGCAGCCTGGAGGGCACCGTGGAGACGGCGAGCCGAACGGCGTGGCCCTGCAAGGCGGAGGATCTCGGTCAGCGCGATCTCGCCCGACCCCGCAGAATGGTCTACCCCGTCGGCAACAGCGAACAGGCCCGCGTCGCAGTGCAAGGCGTCGCAGGCCAGAGAGCCTGGGGGCGTGTAGACCATCCAAGACGCGGCTGCCGTAAGGCCGTCGCGGCTGCGAAACGTCCGATGAACGCCCACGGTCACGTAGCTCCACCTCCTCCATTTCGAGGCAGGAGCCATCAGCCTCTGAACGGCAGTGCAGCCACCGGGTAGTGGCTCCGGCGGGTTCCATCGCCAGGCAAGCGCCAGCTTGCACCGATGATCATAGGCTGATGTCGCTTGTCCGAGGCAGGCGGCTGGTGCTCGCAGGTACTTGGCGAGGTTCTGCGGCTGGCGCGCCTGCACGCCGCCGTCCTGCGCTGCCTGGTGGGCGACGCGCCCAGCGTGCCTGCCCGCTGGGCCTCTCAGGAGCCGGTTATGAGTGCGAGGGCTCGCTCGGCCAGAGCAGCCGTGGTGAGCGAGGTGTTCACGGCTATTGGGGAGCTCATAACGCTGCAGTCGAGGACGTGCAGGCCGTTGTAGACGCCCCCGGAGGGGTTCCATACGGCACCGTCATCACGCACGACGCCGTCGATCACGGAGTCGGCCATCCGGCAGCTGCCCAGGGGGTGGATGGTGTAGCCGTCGCCCGGGCGGTACTGGTTCCAGATGGGCAGCACCTTGCCGCCGGCTCCGTTCTCGATGATCTGCTTCACTCCGGCGAGCTGGGCATTGCGGCAGTTGATCGTCTGCTGGCTGTCGGTGAAGCTCACCGTGGGGGTGCCGGCGGGCGTCAGGGTGACCTCGCCGTCCATCCCGTCCATGCCCATCGTGCCGATCTGCAGCATGCGGCTGCCGTACTTCTGCATGAGGTGCTTGGCCCCGACCCCGAAGGTCTCCATGTTCCCCGAGGGGTTCAGCGCACCTGCGGGGTCGAGCGTGAGGGCGGCTGCCATCGGCAGCATCCGGACGGGTTGCAAGGTGAACTTCGGCCAGTCCGGGCCGAAGCCAGGCGGGGGCTCGAACATGTAGTTGAAGCAGGTGACGCCGTCCACCGGGCCGATCGTCATGTCGGGCAGGTCGAAGGTGCCGATGTTCGAGCTGACCGTGCCCGAGAAGGTGACTCCCTCGACACTGGCCGGCAGGTCGTCGGGAAGGATGCCGATTATGAGCCCGTCGCCGTCGCGCGAGAGGTTCTTGCCGGTCTGGCTCGAGACCCCGCCGGGAAGGTTGCGTGCCGAGCGCAGCAGTATGGCTGCCGAGTTGACTGCACCGGCACAGATGAAGACCTGGTCCGCGACCACTGTGCTCGTCGTGCCGGTCCAGAGCAGGTTCGGCGTCGAGCTGTCGCCCTGGGAGTAGGTGACCTGCCACTTGCCCCCTGAGAGGGGCGCTACCTCGAGCGCCATCGCTCCGGTGAGCACCTCGACCCCCGCCTGCATCGCGGGCTTCATGTACTGGCGGTCCGCGCTGTGCTTCGCGCCGCGCAGGCAGCCGTTGTTGCACCAGCCCATCGAGCCGCAGACCTGGTTGTCGATGATCGAGGGGTGTGGGTTGACGGTCACCCCTGCGTTCTTGGCTGCCCACGCGAACGCCCCGTCCTTGTAGCCCACGTCTCCCCAGCCGAACTGGTTCACCTGGAGCTGGTTCTCGGCCTTGGTGTAGTAGGGATCCAGCGCAGCGCGGTCTATTGCCTGAGGCCAAGGGGCGTCGGAGAACACGCCGGAGGGGGCCCGGAGAGATACGCCCGAGTAGACGAGGCCGCCGCCGCCGACTCCCCGCCCCGAGATGACCGCGTAGATGCTGTTGGTGAGCAGGTTCGCCCCCGCGGCGAAGTTGAAGATGTCCATCCAGTAGTTGAAGTCGCCGTTTTTCTGCTCGAAGGTCTTGACGTCGCTCACGCCCATTGACGACCAAGCCTGGTTGATGACGCTGTCCCAGAAGTGGCCCTGCTCTAGCACGACGACCGACTGGCCCGCCTCGGCCATGCGGAGCGCGGAAACCCCTCCCCCGAAGCCGGAGCCGATGACGCATACGTTCTTCGTGATGGTTGCCATTGGTTTAGCTCCCCCTTGGTCCTCTGAGGCTCGGTGCCTTCCGTGTGCTGCCTGGAGTTGTGATGCCTGGGTGTGCGCTACGCACTACTGGGGACTGCCGGCGTGCCGTAGCTCGCTGTCGCCGACCGTCAGGGCAGGTCCGTGAAGCCGTTGACGGTGATGAGGCGAGAGTCCTCGATGCCGAGGTTCGCCTTGTAGCTGTTGGGCGTGTAGGGCGTGGTGATCGGGGGCAAGTGAGCGCCTATGTAGGCACGCCCGACCATGGTGGTGGGGTCGTTGGCTTCGAACCAGAAGTCCCCGAAGAACGCCAGCTTGGCGAGCATGATCCCCCCGAGGTACTGGAGGTCGAAGATCGTCTCGATCCCAGGCACGAGCAGGTTCATCATCAGCAGGACCTTGCCCTGCCGGGTGGAGGGGTCGATGATGGTCGTACCGAGCGGGAGCTGCGCGTACTCCTTCTGGAACAGCGTGGTCACCTGGGCCCAGGCGTTGATGTCCGCTCCCCAGAAATTGAGGAAATCCGCAGTGAGCCAGCTGAGCGACGGGATCTCGCTGACGGCGATCTGCTCGAGCCAGGCCTCCACGTTGCCCTGGTCCGCGCCGGGAGCGCCGCCGTCCTCCTCGACACCCATCCAGTCGCCGGGGACTATCGCGTCCCACAGGGCGCGAAGAGCCATCCTGTCGTTGGTCGATATCGAGCTGCCCGCCGCGTAGGTGACGCCCGGTGAGCTCGGGAAGGGGTTGCCAGTGTCGTTCACGCAGCCGGCTGCCCCGAGTGCCCCTGCAGCGACGAGTCCCCCGACGAGAACCTGGCGGCGCGAAGCCGGGAGGGCCATGACGCCGTCTACGAACGCCTTCAGCGAGCCGGGAGCGCTATCCGTGCCGCTTCCTGGAGCTCCCTGTGCTTCCTCGGTGTCGAGCGTGGTGCCGTCCACGTTGCCCCCCTCCCGCTGATGCCGGCGCGAGCGCCGGGTTGTTGACTCGGATGTCAATAAGTAAGTTACACCCGAGATGGCTATGTGTCCAGTACATTACGCTGCGTGGTAATACGCCTCGCGTTGCTGGGCACTCTGCGTATTGTGCGCTGGGCAAGCCGGTGGCGTAGAGTGGCCAAAGTGAGGAGAGCCCAGCTCTTCGGCTGCGTGCTCGCAGCTATGACGCTGCTGGCGGCCTGCGGGTCCCACCCGGTGCCCCGGGCCTTGCGCAAGGCTGGCTCGCCGGCTTCGCGTTCCATGACCTCCACGGGGCGTGCGGGCTCCGTCGGCGCCCCACCTACATCGACGACGTCCGCGCCCGAGCCCGCCGGTGCTCCATGTGTCGCATCGAGCACCGGCGTCCCCGCCAGCGTCACCGCGCCAGGAATCGCGGCAGTGCAGTTCGTCGACGCCCAGCAGGGTTTCGCCGCAGGCGCCGGCCGGCTGCTCGCGACCTCGAACGGCGGGGCAAGCTGGCGGATCGAGCTGAGCGGTTCGTTCCTCTTCGGCGAGGTCGACTTCGTCTCGGCGACGCATGGGTGGGCCGTCGCGGGAGACAGCCTGCTCGGTACTGCTGACGGGGGATCGTGCTGGGTGCTGCTCGGCGAGCCGGCTGTTGGGCACCTCCGGTCGGTTCACTTCGTCTCGACGTCTATGGGATGGGGTGTTGCAGGGGGAACCGCCTATGCGCAAGGGCCGGTCAACGCTCCCTACGAGGGTCGCGGGAGCCCCACGATCCCGGTGACCCCGCTGAGGGGGGGTGTGCTCGTGGCGACCACCGACGGAGGCCGCAGTTGGCACGCGGCCGCGGGAGCGCCGGCCAACGCAGAGAGCGCCTGCTTCGTCAACGCTCGAGACGGCTGGCTCGGCGCAGGCGGGGCTGTGTACCGCAGCGTCGACGGAGGTGCGTCGTGGGGCCAGGTCGCGAACCCGACCGCCGCCGGAGGGGGTACGGGCAGCGTGGCACCCTGGGATCGCGAGACCTTGGGCTGCGGGGCCCCGTCATCCGTATGGGTGGTGTCTGCCACCGGGGGCGTTGCCGCGGGCACTTCGCCCTGGGCGGTCTTCTCTAGCACCGACGGCGCGGCGTTCAGTATGGTCGCCCAGGACGAGTACGCGCCGCTCGCCGTATCCGGCAGGTCAACACCGGGAACTTACCCAGGGATCGTGTCGGTCATCGGGCCCTCGGAGGCGGCTGTTGCGGGCTTCACGCCGGCCCTTGCCCCGCAGCGGCCTCCGGCCGAGCTAGAGGTCTTCTCCGCGTCCGGCGCGGCTCTCGGTTCAGTGGAGGGCGTCCCGGGCATGGCGGCACCTGCAGGGCTCGCCTTCTTGTCCGCGGCAGATGGCTGGGTAGCCGGCAACGTGATGACCGCCACCGGCGCCGAGGGCACTGCGAGCGTCATCGATCACACGACCGATGGGGGCAGGTCCTGGACGGTGCAGTACCAGACAGCACAGTAGGCACGAGAGCAGTCCCGCAGCGGCACCGGCCGATGCACCGGCACCCGCGCCTTCGCCGGCACCGGCGTATGCACTGGTACCGGCGCCACCCCAGCCGGCATAGAGTCTGGCTAGTCGTGCTGGAGAAGGGAGCTCAGGGTGAAGCTGGTCGTGGCGGTGGTGAAGCCGTTCAAGCTCGAGGAGGTGAAGGAGGCCCTGAAGACGCTCGGGGTGCAGGGGATGACCCTCACCGAGGCCCAGGGATTCGGCCGGCAACGCGGGCACACCGAGGTCTACCGTGGAGCGGAATACGAGGTCGACTTCGTGCCGAAGATAAAGGTGGAGATACTTGTCGACGATTCCCAGGTCGACGAAGTCGTGGAGAAGGTGGTGGCCACGGCGGCTACGGGGAAGATCGGCGACGGCAAGGTATGGGTCGTGCCGGTAGAGGCGGTGGTCCGGGTGCGTACCGGCGAGCGCGGAGCGGAGGCTCTGTAGCAACAGCCCGCTTGGCGGGCAACAGCTTGGTCAGCCCGCTTGGCGGGCCATGTCATCAGCCCGCTTGGCGGGCCATGTCATCAGCCCGCTTGGCGGGCAACTGCCTCGGCAGCCTTCCGGACGGCGGCGGGATCCCCGAGGTATGCCGCTTCGAGCACTTCGAGGTCATCGTCCAGCCTGTAGCGCCGCGGCACTCCAGTCGGTATGTCTAGGTCGACGATCTCCTCCTCGGGTATGCCTTCCAGGTGCATGGCGAGCGCGCGGAGCGAGTTGCCGTGCGCGACCACGAGCACCCCGCCAGACGCGCGTAGGTCGGGCACGATGGCGTCCACGAGGTAGGGGACGAGGCGGCGTACCACGTCGGCGAGGCTTTCGGTTCCCGGAAGCTCGCCAGGCGGGACGTCCCGGTAGCGCGGGTCGTTCGACGGGTGGCGCTCGTCGGAGGGGTCGACCGGCGGAGGAGGCGTGGCGTAGCCCCGGCGCCAAGCCTTCACCTGCTCCTCGCCGAAGCGTGCAGCCGTCTCGCGCTTGTTGCGCCCTGTGAGGTCTCCGTAGTGGCGCTCGTTCAGCCTCCAATGCCGCCGGACGGGCAGCCACGGCCGCCCCAGCTCGTCGAGGGCGAGGTTTGCTGTGCGCACCGCTCGGGTGAGCAGTGACGTGTGCAGCACCCTCAAATCGAGGCCGGTCTCCGAGGCGAGCAGGCGGCCGGCGGAGCGAGCCTCGTCCTCGCCTTGCGAGGTGAGGTCGACGTCGGTCCACCCCGTGAAGCGGTTCTCGGCGTTCCACGTGGACTCCCCGTGGCGGAGCAGCACAAGGTCGGGCACGCGCTGAGCCTACTCGGGCTGCCGGTCGAGCCCTTTCCCCGACTGCTCGAGTGCACTCCTCGCCGTTGCCCGATTTCTCCTTGTGCCGGCGCGCGACGCGCCATAGCGTTAGCGGCGGCCGAGAGGCCGTGTCACCGAGAAGGCCGAGGATGGGAGGGCACATGCGGCGGAGCGGGAAGCTCGCAGCGAGGCGGTACTCCGGAGTGAAGGTGGGGTGGCGGCTCTTACGGGCTGTCGGCGCGGTGGTCGCGGTCTCCACGACCACCGCGCTGGCGGCAGCCGGGCCAGCGGGAGCATCCACTACCGCGACATCGGTGAGCACGCCTACGAGCTCGACCCCGAACAGCACTCTCGAATCGGTCTCCTGCCCGATCAGCAGCTTCTGCATGGCAGTCGGCTACTTCTACGCGTCCTCGGCTAGCTTTCCGAGCCCGATCGGCGAGACGTGGGACGGAACTACGTGGACGAGCTCCACTCCGGTAGTGCCGTCTGGCACTTCGCAGACCGGCGCTCTTCTCTTCTCGGTTTCGTGCGCCTCTGCATCGTTCTGCATGGCTGTTGGCAATGCGGGCTCGGATCCCCTCGCGGAAGAGTGGAACGGCACCTCGTGGTCGCTCACTACCGTGGCGAACCCGAGCTCCACGAACCCGAACACCTCGACGAGCTTCGCGGGCGTGTCCTGCCCGTCGGCAAGCTTCTGCGCGGCAGTGGGGTCTGTGAGCAACTACAGCCAGACTTCCCCCACGGAGACGACGCTCGCCGAGATGTGGAGCGGCAGCTCGTGGGCGGTTGCAGCGACCCCGGACACCTCTCAGCCCGAGAACTCCCTCGGCGGCGTGTCGTGCTCCTCCGCCTCGCTTTGCATGGCAGTCGGTTCGGGAGCGGATTACTCGGCGAGCCCCATGACTTCTTCGGTGCTGGCCGCCGAGTGGAACGGCACCTCGTGGACGCAGGTGAGCGCTCCTGGTCCCAGCAGCAACGACAATTTCGAGGGGATCTCGTGCCCGACAGGCAGCTCCGGGAGCTTCTGCATGGCAGTCGGCTCGACGAGCTCTGGCACCGGCACCCTGGTCGAGGTCTGGGACGGGAGCTCGTGGTCCGTCGCCGCCTCCTCGCCCTCGGCTCCCGCCGGCGCAAGCGGGTTGAACTTGATGGGCCTTACCTGCCTCGCGGCCAACTCGTGTTTTGTAGTCGGGCAGTCCTTCAGTGCCGGTTCGCCGACGTCGCCGGGGATGCTTTCGACTTACGTCGGGCAGTGGGACGGCACTTCGTGGACCCAGGTGGCGAGCCCGAATGGCACGGCTTCGGACAACCAGTTGCTGGGTGTTTCCTGCGCCTCGGCCACGCAGTGTTTCGCAGTGGGTTCTTCGGGCTCCTGCTCGACGACTCCCTCGGGAGGTTCTCTGACGGTTTCCATCGCTCCGGCGGTGGTGTCGCCCTCTGCACCGTCGTTCTTCACTCCCGTCAGCCCGGCACGCGTCTGCGACACGCGCCCAGCGAGCGTCTCGGGGCTCACGGACCAATGCACCGGTAAGACGCTTGGCCCGGCCGGCACGCTCGAGGTCCAGGTGACCGGCCTCGGCAAGGTGCCGAGCGGAGCGACAGGTACCGTCTTGAACGTGACGGTGACCGGGCCTACGGCCAACGGGTACCTCACCATCTGGCCGGCGGGCGCGGCGCAGCCGCTCGCGTCCAACTTGAACTTCTCGGCGGGCGAGACGATCCCGAACCTCGTGCAGGTCCAGCTCGGCTCCACCGGCGCCGTGGACGTCTACAACTCCGCCGGCTCCACCAACGTGATCGTGGACGTCGAGGGCTACTTCACGCCGACCTCCAGCTCCACCTCGGGTGACACCTACACGCCGGTTAGCCCGGTGCGCATAGCGGATACCCGCTGCGACACTTCCTCGCCGCCCACGTACTGCGCCGGGGAGAAGCTCCCGGCGGCGAACACTTCGCTCACCACGTTCGGGCCGGGAACCGAGCAGGGAGTCACCGTGGCAGGTGTGGACGGCATACCGGCGAGCGGCGTCGCGGCGGTCGTGCTGAACGTGACTGCCACCGGCACCACCGCGGGCAGCTACCTGACAGTGTGGCCGGCTGGGCAGCCAAAGCCGACTGCATCCAACCTGAACTGGACTGCCGGCACGACGATCCCCAACCGCGTGGTGGTCCCGGTCGGTTCCTCCAACCAGGTGGACATAGCCAACTTCGCCGGGTCGGTCAACGTGATCGTGGACATTGGCGGCTACTACGCGAGCGCGACGACTGGTGACCAGTACGTGGCCACATCCCCGGTGCGCCTCCTCGACACGCGCCAGAGTGGTCAAGCCCTCGGGCCGGGCCAGAGCCTCGAGCTCCAGGTCGAGGGGACCGACGGCATACCTTCCTCGGGCGTAACGGGAGCGGTCTTCAACGTGACCGTGACCGGTGCCACCGCCGGAAGCTTCCTGACCGTATACCCGGCCGGGGCCTCGGAGCCTGCCGTGTCGGACCTGAACTGGGCGCCCGGCGCGACTATCCCGAACTTGGTGGTGGTAGCGCTGTCGTCCTCGGGTGCCGTGACGATAACCAACGCGGCGGGCTCGGTGAACGTGATAGTGGACGTCGAGGGCTGGTACCAGGCCGCGTCGACGAGTGCTGCTGCACGCCCCCAGGCGGCAACGGCTTCGGCATCGACCGCTCCGACGACCTCTTACACGACCGCCTCCGACGTTACGCCGTCGCCTCACTGCTGAGGCGGTCGAGCACCGGGCCAGGCCCGGCAACGCTCAGATGTCGTAGTAGAGCATGGCCTATCCGAGACGTCCACGCTGTCCAGACAGCCACGTTTGTCCTGGTCAGGTCGATAGTGATGTCTTTCCAGCAACCTCGCGAATGGTCCCGTCCAGGTGTTTGTAGGGATAAGAGTAGGGATAGTCGGTGGTGTCCGGCGCGCGAGCACAGCTCGTGACGCCCGAGCGCGAACGGCCCCCACTTGGGGCGACCTGTTCCCTGTTCTTCCCCGTGGCTACGCGGTGGATAGAGGCTTAACTGCTGAGCCGCGCGCCCGACGAAGACCTACCTCGTCGGCCCCCAAGGTGAGATGATCGCGAAGATCGGCGGAGCGGTAACCGCGAAGGGCCTTGGCTGGCTCGTCACCCGGGCCAGGCGCGAAGGTGGGTGGCGGCGGATCGACCCGCGCACTCACCTCACGCCAGTTGAGCCGGTGAGCGCGCGGGCGCTGGTGATCAGGCGCTGAAGTATGCGATGCTACCAATGATCAGGGCGAGCAGGTCGGGGGGGCCGTTGTAGGTACCGATGACTCTCAGCGGGGGAAAATTGCCCGGCTGGCCAGTGGGCTTGACATTGAGGTGCACCTCGTTGCCGCCGACGGTTCCATGCACGAAGCCGGATGGGTAGGGAAGGCTGCCGACGAGGGTGAACGGGACGCCTGCGAAGATGCCTTTGACATTGGCGGCGGTCCCGCTGTCGGCTCCAAAGGAGAGGTTGGCAGTGGCATGAACGGCCTGGTTGCCTGATGTGCCCGCGATAGTTCCATCCTCAAACTGGTAGATCGAGTCCATTCTGAAGGTCCCGGTGAGATCGGTCGGACGCGTGCCAAAGTTTCCCCGGAAGTCTACCGTCGTCACGTAGCCCGACCCCTGGGGAGCCTGATCGTCCATTGAGTACTCCGCCGATAGCACTGCTTTGTCGAGTTCTCCAGTGACGGTCGGAAAGCTGCCTGCCTCTGCTCCTGACATGCGAACGGCTACGCCACCGATGGTCCCGGTGACGAAGTTGTCCGTGTTTCGGTTAATGACGAGGTGGACCGGTGCATTTGAGAGCGCGCTCTGCGTCGCACCAGCGCTCGCAGTGGAGCGAGTCGCTGTCTCGCTACACGCATCGATAACAGCGGCGGCAGCTAGAGCTGATCCTCCGATAAGTAGCGATCGTCTCTTCACCGGCAGGCTTGCCGAGCACATGTCACATTGACTGTAGCCGGTTATGCCACGCCGACGTCGGTAAAGGGGCGGGCAATCGGTGTCGCGGCGACGCTCAACACAAGGTACCGTGGGCTTCGAGGTATGCGAGCGCGTCGGCGACCGCTTCGCCGTGGGCCTCTCGCACCGAGCGCGAGACCTCCTCGGCGGAGAGACCGTAGGGGAGGCTCACGGACTTCGGTGCGGAGAAGGTGAGGTCGAAGCCAGCCACGCGTCTGTGGGGATCGCCGGTGAGCTTCGCCGGAGAGGTGTCCCCCGGTAGGCGCCCGGCAAGTAGGGCTCTCAAGACCTCCGCCTCGACCTCGCCCCCTGGGCAGAGGGAGGCTGCGCCCTTGCCGAGCCAGTAACCGGGGGCCTCGCCGGCACCGGTGTAGTACTCCTCTTGGCCCCGGGCGACCGTGGCAAGGTAGTAGTCCTCGGCACCGCCGACGAGCTTGCCTATCGAGAGCACTTACGCCGCGTCTATGGGGGGAGCAGCTCCGAGCATCGCGTAGAGCGCTACGCGCGGCACGACGACCCGCCGCCCGAGGTGGATCGAGGGAAGCTCGCCGCGTGCGACGAGCTCGTAGGCAAACGCCCGGGAGATCCCGAGTAGCTCCGCAGCCTCGGTGACGCTGAGCACGAGGGAACGCGCCGGGCGCGCTGGCGCGGAGGTGGCCTCGAAAGCGTGTGCGCTGCCTGGGCCGGCGCCGTGAGCTTCGGCGTGACAGGGCGCATGGGCCTTCGTGCATCCACAGGCGAGGTGCTCGCCACAGGGGTGGTCTTGGTGCGCGAGGACCCGGAGGACCTGGCGTGGATCGGTGGTCGGTGTGGTTGTCATGGGGGAAGCATGCGCTTCGTGTGTCCCCGCTCATGTCCCCGGATGTGTCCCCGCACCGGAGTGCAACTGTGTGACTACCTGAGCAGCCCTACCGGAAGGGGGCTCCGTGGCCTTGCGGGAACGGGGACCGGGTGGGGCTCTGGCGGGTTCTACGTGAGCGTGGTGAGACGGCCTGGGGGGGGCGGTCCGGCAAGGCGGCCATGGTGTGGTGGGACAAGCGCCGGGACCTGTCGCTATCACGTGGTCCTGGCGGCGGGACGAGCATGCCGCCGGCCAGGAGCAGCTGAGCGTGCACCTCGGCGTAGGAGCGTGAGGACTTGGCGGCAAACGGAGGGACGGACGTGTCCGTGCGGCGAGCGTCTTGCGCCCGTGCCAGCCAGCCGGCTGAAGTAGGCGCGACGTGGCCCTATGCTGCTGGCAACGAGGGTGGTCCCATGGGAGTGGCAAAGCGCACCGCAGCTGATGGCTCGTCTCACGACATGGCGTCGGCTGGGTCGGCGGAACATCCGCTAACCGGCAGGTCCAAGCCTCCAGGACCAGCCAAGTCGCGCCGATCTCCAGGTCGTGGCGTGGACGGAGGCCGCCCGGCGCGCCGAGTGCGTGCCATTGCCAAGCGCACCGCCCGCCAGACGTGCCGTTCTGCGCTCATCTCTGGCGGGGGCGGTCGTCGTTCTGTCGCGGCGTTATCCGGCACGACGCAGGCGTTGGCCAGGAGGCTCGCCAGCCCCCTGGCCGCTTCGCTTGACCCATCTCTGTCACAGGGACCTGCGTACAATGGTGGTCATGGAAAAGGTTGCGAGTCCGGTCGACAAGACGTCGATAGTCATCGAGTCGGCCGACGACGGCGAGATGCAGCGGGCTGTCACTGCCACCCTCGACGCTGCCGGTGTCAGCGTCGAGGAGCTCCGCGGCCAGGCGGCTGCGAGCCGCTTCGTCTCCGAGCGTGCACGCAGGGCGTGGTTCGTCGTCTCGCCTTTTCTTGCCTCCCGCTGACCTCGCCACCCAGGCCCGGGGCTTCGCACAGGAGGTCACGGAGCTTCTCAACGCCACGATCACCAACGGCGTGACCTTTAGCGCGGTCCTTGGGCGTCAGTCCGGCACGTTGGTCCTCGGGAGGGGCGTGACCAAGACGAACCTGGACCCCCAGGCGGTGCCCTTGACCCTGGGCCGCCGAGACCCGAGTGCATGGTTGTGGGTGGCCTTCATCCTCGGACCCGACCCCGAAGACGAATACCTCACCGTGTTCAAGTCGGGCTTCGCCCTCTACGCCGACCCCGACCGGGAACGCATGATGCTGCACTACGACTACGAGCGGGAACCTACGCACAGCTACCCGCCGGCACATGTCCAAGTCCAGGGCACAGCCGGGGACCTGTCCGCCCTCTCGGAGCGGAGATCCGGCCTGCGCAAGGATCTGAAGGACTTCCACTTCCCCGTGGGCGGGCGTCGGTACCGGCCGAGCATCGAGGACGTGGTCGAGTTCATCATCGCCGAGGACCTAGCCGAGGCTCGACCGGCATGGCGCAACGCGATCATGGACTCCCGCAGCCGCTGGGAAGACCGCCAGCTCCGATCTGCTGTGAGACGTAACCCCGGTCCGGCCATCGATCAGCTACAACGCGACGGAGTCATCCCTTCATCGGGCTGACCGGTTACGCCCGCTGTGGCGAACCCCCAGGCTCGCTAGCCCCTGAGGCGTCACGCCAGACGCGCCGTTCTGCGCTGCTCGGCGGTATCGGGTGGCCGTCGTTCTGGCGCGGCGTCCTGGTTGCGCGTCCTGGCTGCCCTTGGCTCGGCATGGCCCGAAGTCGCTGAGCGCCGCCCCGTCATCACGAGTGGCAAGGCGACGCGGCCAGCCCAGGTCCGCGGTGTTCCAGATCGGACGTCATGCCGGTGCTGCATCGATATTGAGGGGCGTCTCCTTGGTAGAGCTGGCGCTCCTGGCTGGGGGCGAGGTCGAGCTGGCCGGCGCCCAGCACCCGTCTCTGCTGTAAGGGTGCTTGGCGTTGCAGGCTTTGGCGTGGCAGGGTTGACGCGAGACCGCTATGTCTTCTCGCGACGACCCAGGAGATGCTGTAGTCCACCGGGCTTTCACGATCGCGAAGGATCAAGGCCAGCGTTGCCGCCCGATTCATCTGTTGGCTGCACTGGCCGAAGTCGCCGGCCCGATCGGCGAGCTCCTACGGGCGCCCGACGGCGGGCCCATGTTCCCCGAAGCAGCCGCCAAGCCAGGCATGCGCGGCGGGGCGAACGGCCATCTCGCCGCGCAGGCGATGAGCGCGGCCAGCCGGTTCGCAGAAGAGCGTGGGGAACCAATGGGTCCGGCCCACCTACTGGTCGCCGTTATTGACCAGGGCGACGATGAGGTCACTCAGGCGCTCGGTAGCGCCGACATCCAAGTTGCCGACGCCCGCTCCCTTGCGCTGAATGTCTCAGGCGCACCTCCGGAGCTTTCGCGTGTGCCGATGCCAAGGATCACTCCGGCCGGAACATCGGACCGACCACCCCTAGATACCTCCCTGTTGGATAAAGGTGCATGGGAGTCGCTGTGTTGGCGTCAAGAACGGCTGCCCTTGCACCGAGTTCGCCACAAGTGGCAGTGGAGCGCACTGTCCAGCCTCGAGCAGGGGGCAGCGTGGCGGGTGGCAAAGCGCTACCAAGTGGACGAAGACCAGAGGTACTCCCTCCTCAGTCACCACCGTGAGCGCGTCGAGGCTCTGGCCCACCAAGCACACCCTGAGCTCGTCGAGACGCGTCGACAGGCGCGCGACAGACAGCAGTCCCTCCCCCTCGCGCGGGTCGTTAGTCGCCCACGGCGAGCCTGGGAGGGGCGCTTCCCCAGGTTCATGGCCGGTTGGCCGACTTGGTTCTCGAACCGGCGGGTGGGACTTCGCAACAAGTATTTCTGGCTGGTCACATTGCCCAGCTACAGAGGACAACCAGGTCCCACGCGATGAGCAAGCGGCGCCTGCCAGGAGGCTCTGTGAACCTCCTTCTTAGATCGGAGGCATTCGTGCCCGATCGAGAAGACTGGCGGTGAGCCTGAGCATGGACGAGCTGCGAACGAGCCGGCTCCTCCTGCGCCGCTGGCGGATAGAGGATCTCGAGCCATTTGGGGCGATGAACGCCGATCCCGAGGTGATGGAGCTGTTCCCCGCAGCGCTGGAACGAGCTTCGAGCGACGCCTTGGTCGACCGGATCGAGGCCGGCTTCGCTGCGCGCGGCTTCGGGCTGTGGGCACTCGAAGTGGCATCGAGCGGCAGCTTCATTGGCTTCACCGGCCTTTCTGTTCCGGGCTTCGAAGCAGCATTCACGCCGGCAGTCGAGATCGGCTGGCGACTGGCCCGCGGGGTATGGGGACAGGGCTACGCGACCGAGGCGGGCTTCGCCGTGCTCGACGCCGCCTTCGGTCCGCTCGGGCTCACCGATGTGGTGTCCTTCACGAGCGTCGCCAACCTGCGCTCCCAGGCGGTGATGCGCCGGCTCGGCATGACACACGAACCCGCCGAGGACTTCGACCATCCGAGCCTTCCGCCCGACCACCGCCTCGCCCGCCACGTCCTCTATCGAACGACGGCTGCGAGATGGCACGAACAGACGAGACGGACAGGAGGCCCCAAGTAGCCATGGGCACCATGATTGGCCACGACAGCGACGCCACCACGGCCGAGAACTACCGGCGATTCGCACGCTTGGAGGCCGCCGGGCGGTCGCCGGCCTACGAACGTCTCGCCGAGGCGGTTGCCGGCGACGAGGAGATACTCGGCTTCTTGGCCCGCCTGCCGCCCGCCAAGCGCCAGCCGAACCTGCTCTTCGCAGCGGCCCGCTATCTCCTCGGAGATCCGGCCAACCCGGAGTCCCTGCACGACCTCGTCGAGCGGCGGGGAGGTGAGTTGGCGGTGCTCATGTTGCAGCGGCGGACCCAGACCAACGAGGCGGCGCGTTGCGCCGTGCTGCTCCCCGCCCTAGCCCTCCTTCCCGGTCCGCTCGCGCTCATCGAGGTGGGCGCCGCTGCCGGGCTCACCCTCCTCGTCGACTTGTACAGCTACGACTACGGCGGCCAGAAGCTGAGCGGGCTCGACCCCGACGCGCCGGTGATGTCGTGTCGAGCAATCGGTGCGGTCCCCATCCCCGACGCCGTACCCGAGGTTAAATGGCGAGCTGGGCTCGACCTGAACCCGCTCGATCCGAGCGACCCGGCCGATGTCGAGTGGTTGTCATGCCTGCTCTGGCCGGGTGAGGAAGGGCGTGCCGAACGGCTCGCTGCAGCGGCAGCCACCGCTTGCCGTCACCGGGTGGAGGTCCATCGTGGTGACCTGCTCTGCGACCTGGCCGATCTCGCTGCCAAGGCCCCTGGCGGGGCGACCTTGGTCGTCTACCACTCGGCCGTCCTCGCATACCTCGACGAGGCAGAGCGCCGTAGCTTCGCGCAGGTGGTCCGAGCCCTGGGAGCGGTGTGGCTGGCCAACGAGGCTCCCGGCCTGGTGCCGGGCGTAGTGCTGCCGCCCGGCGGGCATAGAGATTTCGTGCTCGTCAAAGACGGCACCGAAGTGCTCGCTCGAAGCGACCCCCACGGCGGCTGGGTCGAGTGGCTGTCGTGAGGCGCGACCCCTGCGTATCCAACTCGGCGAAGCGGTCCGGGTTCGCTTCACGCTCGTCTCGACGATCTCGGCCTTTTTGGGCCTGCACTGAAGCACGCCGGCCGAGGAGCTCGAAGTCGTCGGGGAAAGTGAAGAGGCGACGCAGCTCTGGTATCCGCAACCGGCGGTTCTCCCAATGGAAGGGGCCGACGTTTGGCCCGGGCTGGGCCTGGATCGTCGGCGAGGGGCGGTCTGGGGCAAGCTTCAGCAAGAACGACCAGTAGCGGCTGCGCCAGGCGAAGAGAGGGTCCGGGTGATCGCGTTCGGCGGTATAGAAGAGATAATAGTTGTCGCCCGGCGGGATGTCGACCAGCAAGTGGCCCCACTTGCCTCGCACCCGCTCCCCGGGCTCGGGCTCCGTCGTGAGCCGCGAGAGCGCCTCGCCGGTCGTCACATGAGGCCAGTCGATGACACCGGTGCGGCCCGTCGCTCCCATGTGGAAGCGGCCCTGGTTCTGACGAGCGAGGAGCTCTGCAACCTTGCGGAGGCTGTAGCCGTGGGGACCCGCTGCCAGGTCCTGGGTCAGGCTGTCGACCCGTGGGTCGGTCGCCTTTGCAAGGAGGGCCGCGCCAAGGGCGGCGACGTACGTACGGATCCCGAGATCACCAAGGCGCTCGACTCGTCGTACCCAGACTTCGGGGACCGGGTCCGGCCCCCGAGCCGCGGCGATGCACTCGTCGAGCACGAGGAGCAATTGGTCGTCGGCGAGACTGATCCCCATCGCGTGATCTTACGGTTACTCGTGAAGGGCGCCTTGATCGGGCTGGGTCCGAGGGGGCAGGACAACGTCGTGCATCAGGTCGCCGACGCGGCGCGCAGCCTCGCGATCTGCGTCTTCGATGAAATGAGCGTAGACGTTGAGCGTGATCGACGGGCTCGAGTGTCCAAGCCGGCCGGCGACGGTTCGCACGTCGATTCCGGCGCCTATGAGCTGTGTGGCCGCGAAATGCCGTAGATGGTGAAGGTGCAGGTTGGGGAGGTCGACCTTGTCGCGGAGCCGGCGTACGAACGCGGTCAGGATCTCAGGATTGAACGGCACAGAGCCGTCGGGTTCAGGCGAGAAGATGAAGGAGGAAGCACCGAGGGTAGCGCCTGCGGCTCGCGCCGCCTCGTCGCATGTCGCCCGATGGCGCTCGAGGATTGCCACGCTCACTGGGTCCAGGGAGAGCCGGCGCACCCGGCCCGTCTTCGTCGTCTTCGTGACGAGCTGGCCGATCCCCTCGCCACGCACTACCGCCCGCCTGATGGTGAGCCTGGCGGCATCCGTGTCGATGTCGCCCCAGCAGAGAGCGCAGAGCTCGGCTCGGCGTGCACCCGTCAGTGCTGCCAGGGAGAGTGCCACCGCGAGCACCGGGTTGCGGATAGCGGCTTCGGCCAAGAGCTCCCGCAGCTTCTCCAAGTCGGGCGGCTCGACTCTCTGGTACCCCTTCGGCGGCAGAGTGGCGAGCTTGGCGGGGTTCGAGTCGATCCAGCCCCAGCGCACCGCCTGAGCCAGCGCGGCCGAGATGTGCGCGTGGTACTTGCGGACAGTCGCAGGAGCCTTGCCAGCCCGGGACTGGGCGGCGTAGAAGGCGTCGATCTCGGAAGCTCCGAGCCGGCGCAGGGAGATCCTCCCCAGGGCCGGCCGGAGGATCGACTCGGTTTCCGAGCGCAGGTTCCGCATGGTCACCGGGGAGCGGTCGAGGCGCTCCTGCTGCTCGATCCATCGGTCGAGCAGCTCACCGAAGGTGGCCTTGGTCGAGCCGTGCCGGCCGGAGGAAACCTCGGTGACCAGCTCGGCCAGCTTCTTCTCGGCGTCACGGCGCCCGCCCCGGTAGGTCCGGCTGACCTGGTGGGGCCGACCGGACACCGGATCGGCCCCAGCGAAGGCCCTCAGTTCCCAGACACCCTTCGACTTCTCCCTGATTGTGCCTGCCATGACCAGGACTTTAGCACGACTAGTAGGGATAGAGTAGGGATACGGGTATAAACACCCAGGTCAGGCCTAGATGTCGTAGTAGAGCATGAACTCCCAGGGGTGTGGGCGCAACCTGACGGCGTCGGCTTCCTCGACCCTCTTGTAGGAGATCCAGGTCTCGATCAGGTCGTCGGTGAATACGCCCCCGGCTCGCAGGAAGTCGTTGTCCGCCTCGAGCGCGTCCATGGCTTCCTCGAGCGAGCCCGGCGTGTGGGGGATCTTCGCGAGCTCCTCGGCCGGCATGTCGAAAAGGTCCTCCTCGAGCGGAGGGGGAGGCTCGATGCGGTTCTGGACTCCGTCGAGCCCGGCCAGCAGCATGGCCGAGAACGCAAGGTACGGGTTGCACGAGGCGTCCGGGCAGCGGAACTCCACTCGCTTGGCCTTGGGGCTCTGGGAGTAGAGCGGTATGCGGCATGCCGCCGAGCGGTTGCGCTGGGAGTACACGAGGTTGACCGGGGCCTCGTATCCCGGGACCAGGCGCTTGTAAGAGTTGGTAGTCGGGGCTGCGAAGGCAAGGACGGCTCTCGCGTGCTTCAAGAGCCCTCCGATGTACCACCGCCCGATGTCCGACAGGCCCGCGTAGCCGTCCCCGGCGAAGAGTGGCTGGTCGCCCTGCCAGAGAGACTGGTGGCAGTGCATGCCCGACCCGTTGTCCTGGAACAGGGGCTTGGGCATGAAGGTGGCGGTGTAGCCAGCACGCCACGACACGCTCTTCACCACGTACTTGTAGAGCATGAGCTTGTCGGCCATGGTGAGGAGGGTGTCGAAGCGCATGTCGATCTCCGCCTGCCCGGCAGTGGCCACCTCGTGGTGCTGCACCTCCATCTCGACGCCCAGGCGCTCCAGCACGAGGACCATCTCCGAGCGGAGGTCCTGGAAGTGGTCCGAGGGCGGGATCGGGAAGTAGCCCTCCTTCGGGCGGAGCTTGTAGCCGAGGTTCGGCCCGTCGTCGTTCCCCGTGTTCCAGGTTCCCTCGACGGAGTCGACCTCGTAGAACGCGCCGTTCACGCCCTGGGCGTAGCGGACGTCGTCGAAGATGAAGAACTCGGCCTCCGGACCGAAGTAGACCGTGTCTGCAATGCCACTAGCCCTGAGGTGCTCCTCCGCCTTCTTCGCCACGTAGCGCGGGTCACGCGAGTAGGGCTGGCCGGTGGTGGGATCCTGCACGAAGCAGTTCAGGTTGAGCGTCGAGTGCTCGCGGAAGGGGTCGACCACGACGGTGGAGGCGTCCGGCATGAGCAGCATGTCGGACTCGTGGATCTTCTGGAACCCCCGGATCGACGAACCGTCGAAGCCGAACCCCTCTTCGAAGGCGTCCTCGCTCAGTGCGTGCGCCGGCACCGAGAAGTGCTGCATCATTCCGGGCAGGTCGCAAAAGCGCAGATCCACGATCTCTATGCCCTCTTCCTGGATGAGGCGGAGCACTTCCGCCGGGGTGCGTTGCTGCACTTTTCCTCCTTGGTCCTTGCTCGCGGTCACGTTGTTCGATCTCGGTACTCGATCGGCACTATGGGCAGGCCGACCGCTCCAGCCTTCCCTGAGGCGGGCCGGAGGCAACCTGAATCAGGTCCGGCTGCTCCGGGACCGCCCAATGCTGGTGGCTCAGCCGGCTTCGCACAAGTCCTCGTCCTCGGGAGCGCAAGGATAGCCTGCCGGAGGGGAGCCTTCGGGGTAGACTGGTGCTGGCTTCTCGGTGGCCTGTTCGTATGGCTCTCAACAGGTCCAAAGCTTGTCACCTGGGAGTTTCACCAAGATTGCCCAGGTGTGAACAGCGTGTGAACACCGGCTTGCGGTGCCCGCGGGCCTTGCTGCTTTGCGACAGGCTGGGCCGCCTGAGACAGGGTGGCTGCCCGAGGCATGGTGGCAAGGTCGCGTTGGGTCAGGATGGCCGCCCTGCAAGCTGCCGGAGAGGAGGCCCGACGTGGAGAACCAGCAGGAGTACGTGCTCAGAACCGTGGAGGAGCGGGGGATACGCTTCGTCCAGCTCTGGTTCACCGACGTGCTCGGGACGCCGAAGACCTTCCACATAACGCCTGCCGAGCTCGAAGGGGCGCTCGAGGAGGGCATGACCTTCGACGGCTCGTCCATAGACGGGTTCAGCCGCGTGCAGGAATCGGACGTGCTCGCCCGCCCCGACCCCGCCACGTTCCAGATCCTCCCGTGGCACACCGGCAATGCTCCGGTTGCCCGGGTGGTGTGCGACATCTTCGATCTGGACGGATCTCCATTCGACGGGTGCCCGCGCCACGCGCTCCGCAGGGCACTCGACAGGGCCCGAGGCAAGGGGCTCACTTTCTTCGCCGCGCCGGAGATCGAGTACTTCTACTTTTCCGACGCCGACCCCGCCCATGCCCCGGTCGGGTTGGACTCCGGGTCGTACTTCGAGCTCACGGCAAGCGACATGGCGAGCCGCCTCCTCGAGGAGACCGTGCTCACGCTGGAGGAGATGGGGATTCCAGTCGAGCATGCCCAGCACGAGGACGCCCCGAGCCAGCACGAGATAGACCTTCGCTACACGGATGCACTCACCATGGCGGACACAGTGATGACCACGCGGCTGGTGATCAAGGAGGCGGCCAGGCGTGCCGGGGTCCACGCGAGCTTCATGCCGAAGCCTCGAGCGGGAGTGCAGGGGTCGGGCATGCACACCCACCTCTCGCTCTTCAGGGGTGAGGAGAACGCCTTTGCCGATCCCTCCGATCCCTACGGCCTTTCGGCGATCGCCAGGAGCTTCATAGCCGGTCTGCTGCGGCACGCTCCGGAGATCACTGCCGTCACCAACCAGTGGGTCAACTCATACAAGCGCCTCGTGAGCGGCTACGAGGCGCCGGTGGCCGTTTCGTGGGCACGCAACAACCGCTCGGCGCTCGTCCGCGTTCCCGTCGTGAAGGCGGGCAAGGTGGAGTCGACGCGTGTGGAATATCGCGCCCCGGACCCCGCCTGCAACCCATATCTCGCCTTCGCTGTGATCCTCGCGGCAGGGCTTCAGGGGATAGAGGACGGCGCAGAGATCCCAGCCGAGGCTGCTGCCGACTTGTACTCGATGAGCTCCGAGCAGCTGGCCCGGTCAGGGATCGGCACGCTGCCGGGGTCGCTCAGCGAAGCCGTGGCGGAGATGGAGCGCTCGGAGCTGGTGGCCGACGCACTCGGAGAGCATGTCTTCGAGTGGTTCATCCGCAACAAGCGAGAGGAGTGGTCCTCCTACAAGACGCACATCAGCCAGTTCGAGCTCGACCGATACCTGCCCCTGCTGTGAAGGGCTGAAGGCGCGAAGAGAGAGGAAAGAGGAGGCAACGAGAGCCCGTGGAGCCGCTCCTTTGCTACCCAGCTCCGCCGCCGGGGGAACTTGCCTCGGCGCTCGATGCGGCTGGCTACCCGTGGACCGCTGTGGACGGGGCGCCTCAGGCGGCTGCTGCCGAGCCGGCCGGCGGCTGGTCCGGCGCAGTCGTGTACGCAGGTGCTAACCCCGCCCAGGCTTTCGCGCTCTGTCGAGCGCTGCGATCGGGCGAGGCCCCCCTCGGGCCCCTCCTCCTCGTGGTGGAGGCCCGCCAGCTTGCTGACCTCGCCATGCGCGAGGAGCATTTCGACGACTTCTGCACCAGCGCTTCCCTGTCGGTCGAGCTCGCTGCGCGCCTGGCGCGCCTGATGTGGCTAGGCGCCAGGGTCGACCGCGAGAGCCTGGTGGAGCACGGCCCGCTCGTCTTGAACGTGGAGACCTACCAAGCAGCTGTCGCCGGGCGTGTCCTCGACCTCACCTACATGGAGTACGAGCTGCTCAAGTTCCTGGCCACCCGTCCTGGCAAGGTGTTCACACGCGAAACGCTCCTAAGCCGCGTTTGGGGGTACGAGTACTACGGCGGGGCCAGGACCGTCGACGTCCACATACGGCGCCTGCGGGCCAAGCTGGGCGAGGAGCACGCGCATCTGATCCAGACCGTGCGCTCGGTCGGGTATCGCTTCGGGCAGGGAGGCTGGGCACCGCGGTGGCATCAGCCTTCCCAACTGCCTTTCCAGCAGCACTCCCAGCAGACTGCTCAGCCAGAGTAAGCCCAGGCCTCCACCTCGACGAGCGCGCCCATCGGGAGCCCAGCAACTGCTACCACGCTTCGTGCCGGCCTGTGGTCACCGAGTACTTCCCGATAGACGTCGTTGAAGGCCGCGTAGTGCTCGATGCCTGCCAGGAACACCGTGGTCTTCACCACGTTGGTCCAACCGAACCCTCGCCCGGACAGCACTTCGGCCACGTTCGCCAAGGCTTGGCGGGCCTGCTCCTCCAAGCCGTCCCCGGCGAGCTCCGGGCCATCCTGCCCCTGGAGTACGCCGATCTGGCCGGAGCATACGAGCCATGGACCCGCCCTCATGGCCGGCGCGTAAGGACCTATCGGACTGCTCATGTCGCACACCTCATGTCGCACACCTCATGTCGCACACCTCATGCCGCACCTCAGTATTCCGGTGGCCGGCCTGAGGACGAGCCGGACGGCTACGGATCCCGGGCCCGCTCGCCGGATCAGCCGGCTACCTGTGATGGCCATGCCGGCGGCAGACCTGCGGCAATCCAGGCAGCCGCCGCTACGGCTGCGAACACCGTATCGGAACCGTTCACCGCTGGCCCGCTTCCCGGGGACATCCTGACTTCGATCGGCGGAGTGCGCGTAGCCGGCAGTATCCCGAACGAGCGGATCGTGAGGTCGAGGACGCTCCCATCGGTGCTCACGGCCACCCCCTCGGAACGGACCCACCCCAGGGCTTGGTGAGCGGCTCCCAAGCAGTAAGAGCGCAAGACGACGGAGTCCAGCAGCTCGCCCGCCTCCACCTCGACCAGCACGCTGCCGTCGGGGCGAAGGGACGCGCGCGCACTGCCCCCGGCGCGACCATAGACCTCCGCAACTGTTTCGCTCTCCGACGATCCTTCGTGCCCACCGGCCCGGGCCAGGTGACGCAGCACGGCGTCGAGCACTGCAGCCTCCGCCCAGCCCGCAGCACGGATGGCTGCCGAGACAGGCGGTCCTGGTACCGCCAGCTCCTCGATTGTCGCGCGTGGCAGCACCGAGGAGAAGGCCTCGATCCACGGACCGAGCGACGAGCTGCCTGGCGTGATGGCGACCCTGACGACACCGGAACCGTCGAGGTTAAGGCCTGCTGCCATGGGGGGGCGCTTGGGACCGAGGCGCACGACGTCCTCGCGGTCGAATGCCACCCGTACCGGTGCGCCTCGGAGGTCTGCCAGGAGGCGCGCTGCCGCAGGAGCCGGGGAGGCGGTCTTTCCACCGAACGCCCCACCATTGGCCAGAGGCGATGCGGGCTCGCCTGCCGGCAGGCACCACGAAGCGTCCGGTTCCAGGTAGGCGGGTTCGACGAAAGTGGTAGCGAGAGTGATCGCCCAGGAGCCGGGCGGCACTTCGAGCGGGTGGCGCAACGCGGCGGTGCTGCGGCGGCCCTGCACTTTTCCCGCCAGCCGGCGCGCTTGTTCGGGGGTATCGCCGAGCGTCCAGAGTCCCGGGTCGTCGAGCTCGGAGCTTCTCGGCGGCAGGGCGACCATTACCCCCGAAGGCGCAGAGTCGGACGCGAAGCCGCCCCTGCCCAGAGCAACCTCGATGCCAACCGACTGGGCGATACCCCCTTCGATCTCGGCGCGGGCCGAGGCCGCCGTCAGGTCGCGGGCTTGGAGGGCTTCGAGCTCTGGTTGGTAGGCCGGAAGCCTGCCGGCACCTGCCGGCAGGCTAGACATGTCGCTGGGATCCGGGCCTGACGTGTTGCCGAGCGCAGTCGAAGCTGCCGCCATTCCGGCTTCGACGACGCTCTGCCAGCCGGTGCATCGGCAGAGGTGAGCCGACAGCATGCGCCTGATGCCCTCCTCAGCTGCGTTCTCGCCCTTGGCTGTGGTGCCGGCGAGGCGCATGATGATCCCGGGTGTGCAGAAGCCGCACTGGCTTGCTCCTCTTGCCGAGAACGAGTGCGCGTACAGGTCGCGTAGATGCGGGTCCAGCCCGTCCAACGTGGTGACCTGCCGTCCTGCAACCCGGCGAGCCGGAGTCACGCACGACACGCGTGGTGCTCCGTCGATCCAGACCGTGCAGCAGCCGCACTGGCCCTGGGGGCTGCATCCGTCCTTTACAGAGCGCGCCCCCAGACGTTCTCGCAGGACCTCGAGCAGTGAGGCTCCGTCGTCGGGGACCGATACGCCGACGCCGTCGAGCGCGAAGTGGATCAACGCGCGAGAGAGTGCGCCAGAGGCACCTGGCAGCGCCCGGAAATAGCGTCAGCCGCGCATGACCGACGGTTGATCCTCGTCGGGTATCTCAGCTGAAAGACGAGCCGCATCCGCAGGTGCGCGCGGCGTTCGGGTTGGAAACATGGAACCCGGCACCCTGCAGGCCGTCGCTGTAGTCGAGGGTGGACCCGGCGATCAGCTGTGCGCTCTCGGCATCCACGACGACCTTTACGCCGCCGAAGCTGCGCACCACGTCGTCGGGCGCCGTCTCGGAGTCGAAGAACATCTCGTAGCTGTAGCCGGAGCACCCGCCCGGCCGTACTGCAACACGCAGTGCCAAGTCCGTGCCCTCCTCTTGGGCAAGCAGCTCGGACACCTTGGCAACGGCGCTGTCGGTCAGCGTCACCGGTGCAGGGGGCTTGCCGAGCTTGACTGCTGAGATCGTCGTCACGATCGGTTCCTCCCGTTTAACTTCGATCGGCCCGAGGCCGGATGGCTTCGATGCCTTCCAGTCTAGTGCTCCGTCCCGGAAGTACCACGCGCGGCCGCCGGCCAGATGACGCCCCTGGCTCGCCGATCGCATTCACGTTACTTCCAGGACGGAGCACTAGCCGTGGGCGCCGTGCCTGGCTGCTCGGGGGCCGCCATTTCCAGACGAGAGCGGCCTAGCCCGCTCGACTACCGCCGGAGCCTCTACGCTGGTTGTTGATGGACAGCACTGACCAGCCGCCGGACCAGCTGCCGGACCAGCCGCCGGACCAGCAGTCGTCGCGACCCCTGGCCCAGCCGTCGCCTGGCGATCTGCGCGAGGCTCTTCGCGGCGTTATCGACCCCGAGCTCGGCGACAACATCGTCGACCTCGGAATGCTCCGCTCCGTGGACATCGACGAACGGGGACGGGTGTCGGCTGTTGTGGCCCTGACCACGGCAGCGTGTCCTCTCCGAGGCCAGCTTCGCTCGGATGTCGAGGCGCGCCTCATGGGCGTCCCCGGTGTGAGCGAAGTCGAGGTAGGCATAGGCGAGATGGCCCCCGCGGACAAGAGGGCGCTCATGGACAGGGCTCGCCAGACAGCCCAATCACGTGCACCGGGCATCGAGCTCCCCCTTCGCACCAGGGTGCTTGCCGTGTCTTCCGGGAAGGGAGGGGTCGGCAAGTCTTCCGTTGCCGTGAACCTTGCGGCAAGCCTTGCCCGGCGCGCGTTGGCGGTCGGAGTGCTCGATGCCGACATCTGGGGGTTCTCCGTGCCTCGGATGCTCGGGATGTCCGGCGAGCTGCGTGCCGATCGGGCACGAAAGATCATCCCGCTCGAGCGGCAGGCCGGCGCAGGAACGCTCCATGTCGTCTCCATGGGGTTCCTTGCGGACGAGGACAGCGCCATCATGTGGCGGGGGCTCGTCTTGAACAGAGCCGTACAGCAGTTCTTGGAGGACGTTCGGTGGGGTGATCTCGACTACCTGGTCGTCGACATGCCGCCGGGAACCGGTGACGTGCACATGGGCCTTGCCCGCATGCTGGCACGTACGGAGGTACTGGTCGTCACCACTCCTCCTGTAGCAGCGCAGCGCGTGGCAGCGCGTGCTGCGGACATGGCGCGCCGTGGCAATCTCCGGGTGGCCGGCGTGGTCGAGAACATGTCAGCGTTCGTCTGCGACCACGGTTCCTCTTACCCGCTTTTCGGTGAAGGCGGGGGAGAGCGCCTGGCAGCCCAGGTCGGAGTGCCCCTCCTTGCGAAGGTGCCTCTTCACCCCGCTATGGCACGCGCCGGAGACGAGGGCACACCCCTTGCCCTCGACCCTTCGTCGCCGCTGGCGGGAGTCTTTGCCGAGCTGGCAAGGCGGGTCGCAGAAGAAGTAGCCCCTGTCGTGGAGGTGTCGTCGTGCACGGCCAACCTTCTTGCCCGCGTGGAGGAGGCACTGGATGCCTCCGACGTGTCGCGCGCAAGATGAGGCGCTTCGTTCGGCATCGCAGTGATCCCGCTCATCACGATCCTGATCGGCAAGGTCCGCCGCCATGCCGCGGTCGCCCTGGTAGCCCTGGCCACCCTTTCCACCCTTCTGGGCGCGGGGCTGTTCGCACTCACCCAGAACGTGTCGTTCGGGACGGGTCTCTACTGGGCCATAACTACGGCGACGACGGTCGGCTACGGGGACGTCACGCCTCACAACACTGCCGGGCGCGTCATAGCTGTCGGCGTCATGCTGACCGCCATCCCCTTGTTCGGGGCCATCTTTGCCTTGCTGGCAGCCGTTGCTACGGCCGCCCGACTGAGGAGGCTGTTCGGGTTGGACTACAGGCTGCCTGACAAGGGCTATGTGGCCGTCTACGGCATGGACCCGAGTGTCGAGTGCATGCTCTCAGAGCTCGGGCGGGCCGGCAGGGCGGCGGTCCTGGCAGCCGATGTGGACCCTGGGTCGCTGGGCGACCATGTGCACCTGGTGAAAGGGGATCCGACCGAGGAGCAGACGGTGCTACGCACTCACCCTGAGCGCGCCAGCCAGGCCTTCGTGACGGGAGCATCCGACGCCGACGTCCTGGTGACGGCGGTGTTGGTGCACCACGCCGCGCCCGACCTCGAGGTGCTGGCGTCCACCGGGTCCCCGAAGATCGCGAGCGCCCTTAGGGACCTGGGGATCACGAGGACGATCGCCTCCGACGAGCTGCTCGGTCACACGCTCGCGAAGAGCCTCGAAGCGCCTCATGCCGCAGACCTGCTCCTCGGGCTGGTGGCATCCGAGGATTACCGCTTGAGCGAGGTGCCTGTAGAGGGCGCCGACGTCGGGAAGCGGCTGAGCGACCTGCGGCGGGAGCATTCCGGCCTGGTGCTCGGCCTCGTCCACGAGTCGCGGGTGCTCCTGGGGGTCGGCAGCGACCCTACGGTAGACGCTGCTGATCACCTGCTGGTCATGGAGGTGATTAGTGGCCCAGCGGATGGGCAAGGTGGGCCTCTTGGCTGAGCCTGTCAGGCGACCGCGCGCCAGGGAGCCTCTATGTCCGACGGGTTGTCGCAGAGAGCAGACCCTTCCTCACCGAGCTTGCGAAGGTGGGCCCAGAGCGACCACCGGGCCACCGGATGGAGTGCGGCCGGGACATCGCTATAGACCGCTCCGAGGAGCTCGTCGACGGTTGCGTCCCCGGCGAGCCTGAGGGCATCGGACACCGCCTGCTCCCGGGCCAGGCGGTGCGATATGTAGGCAGCAATTGCCTCGCCAGGCTCGGTTATGAGACCTCCGTGCCCGGGGGCAATGGCGCTCGGCGCCGGGTCGAGCTCCTGAAGCCGGCGTAAACTGGCCAGGTATGCGGCCATGTCGCCGTCTGGCGGGGCGATCACGACGGTCGATCCTTCCATGACGTGGTCGCCGGAGAAGACGACTCCGGCGTCCTCCAACAGCCAGCAGAGGTGGTTGGACGCGTGGCCGGGCGTGTGCATTGCGCGCAGCCGGCGGCCGCCGACATCAAGAGTGAAACCGTCTCCAGCGGTCGTGCCGGGGACGAAGCCGTCGCGCGCCCCGTAACCGATGATCTCGGCGCCTGTTCTCTCGGCGAGCCGCCCTGCGGCCGGTGCGTGGTCCGGGTGAGTGTGCGTGACGAGCACGCTCTTGATCCGCCCGGCACCCACGGCGAGCAGCTTTTCGATGTGAGCGGGATCGTCGGGACCCGGATCGATAACAGCTACCTCGTGCTCGCCCACTAGGTAGCTATTGGTGCCAGGGCCTGTCATCACCCCTGGATTGGGTGCAACTACCCGCACCACTCCGGGCAGCAATTCCGCAACCGTTCCCGCTACGGGCTGACAAGGCGCCATCGCTGGACCGGCTTTCAGTGGCTCCGGCCGTCGAGGCCGATGCGCCGTGAAACGCGATCCAACTCGTTGGCGCTCATCGCAGGCGTGGCGGTCCCGGCTCCGATATCCGATACGGCCGCGGCTCCGGCGGCCGGTGCGACACTGGCATCGTAACCCTCGTCGCCTGGGAGCAGGATCCGTATGCCGTTTCCGTCGGCCACCACGCGGGGAAGCACTGCTGGCACGTGCTCGATCGCCTTTGCTGCCTCGAGCAGCTCGCCTGCTGTGTCGAAGCGGCCGATTGCCTCCAGGTTCTTCATCGTCGGGAAGATGAGGTCGAAATTGCCGGACTTGTGTCGCTCGAGCGCCTCGGACGGCGATACCCATACCGTGTCTACCGTCTCGTAGCTGTCGTGAGCAGGTGTCTGGCCGGCTGCCATGGCCGCCACGAAGAAGCGTGTGTCGTAGCGCTTCGGGGCGCCTTCGGGCGTGATCCAGTGGCTGAAGTAGTGGACCTCGTCCACAGCGAGCGTGATCCCCCCGGCGTTGCAAAGGCTCACGAAGTCTGTCTCCCCGGCATTCAGCTCCTTCCGCCGAGCGGCCAGCCACTCCAGGCTCCCGGCGTCGGAGAAGCCGCGCCGCTGTTCCTGGGCACCGGCTACCTCCCTGCTGGCGTGGCCTCCTGCTGGAGCAGGATCCCTTCCGTCGTCGGCGGCGGCGCCCCGATACCCTAGGAGCACCCCCGATTCCTCGAAGCACTCCCGGATGGCCGCGACGAAGAACGCCAGGCCTCCCGAGGAGATCCCGAGGAGTTCGCTGGCCTCTGCGTCGTCACGCCCTCTGCACAGCGACCGGGCTCGCGCATCGCGGTCGGCATCGTCCACCTTGCCACCGGGGAACACGTAGGCACCGCCTACGAAGTCGGAGTCGATGTGGCGCTTCAGCATGCAGACCTGGAGCCCTGTTCCGCCTCCGCCTGTGGGAGCATCCCTCACCAGCATTATGGTCGCTGCGTCGCGAGGGGTCACGGCCCGCTCCCCCATTGCTCGAGCCGCGGCCATCAGGACGCCCCGGGGGGACTGGCGTACCTAGCCGTCAATGAGGCCATCTCATGCAGGCTACCGGAAGCGGCGTGGCGAGGGTCGGCCGGGCAGGTTGGCCGGGCCCCAGCCTTGGCTTCCTACACCGCCTGGGCCACCTGCGGGAGCACCGCGTCGATGGCACCGCTCTCGGCTAGCACGCGCAGGGCTATGTCAGCGAAGTGCTCGGGCTGAGCGATGAGCCAGCTGTGCTGACCGTGAGCGACGATCCCGCGAGTGCCCGTAGCGTCGCACAGAGCGGCAAACGACCCGTGCGGGACCAGCCGGTCCCTGTCCGACCATACGAGCGCCAAGGGGGTTCCGCGGGCGGCCACGGCGTGCGCTTCGGCTACGAGGTCCGCTCGCCGGACGAAGGCGGCCACCCGGGCCAGGGCCAGTGGGTTGTGGAACAAGTTGGGGACGGCCTCTTCGAGCACTGCGGGCAGCACCTTGGGCAGTGCAGGCAGGGCGAGCAGGTCGGCACCAAGCTCTACTCCCCAGTCCCACAGCGGGCGCCTGGACATGGGGCGCCAGTCCCCTTTGGAGCTCGACCGTACTGGTCCCCCGACCGCATTGCAGAGAATCAGCGAACGCACCAGCTCCGGGTAGTCGTGGGCCAGCTGGATGGCTACCCCGGCACCGAAAGAGTGCCCGATCACGGGCATAGGGTCCGTTGCGCCCAAGCTCTCCAGGTGCTCGGCCACCCAGGAGGCGTACCCTTCGAACGAGCACGCAGCGCGCCCGAGCGGTGGTGTCCCGCTGAAGCCAGGCTGAGCTGGGGCGAGGATCTGAAAGCCGGACTTGCTCAATAGTTCCAGAGGTGCGCGGTAGGACTGCGGGCCGACACCCCACCCGTGAAGGAACAACAGGGGTGATCCCCTGCCAGGGGATAGCTGGACATCCTTGCCGGAGCGTGGTTGGCACGGCACGGCAGGCATCATACGCGCGTGCCTGCTCGAGCAAGTGGATCGGGCGGGGCGGACCCTTGCGGGCGGGGCGGCGGGCGAGGCGCTCCTGGATCTACCCGAGTGGTTGCTCGAAGCCCTCCCGTGCAGCGCGCCGCTCGCAGATCCTGCAAGTATCTGATGGCGATGTCACCACCTAAGCAACCCGGGCACCCGCCAGGCGCCGGAGACGAACCGGAAGCGCTCTTGACCCAGGGGCCGGACCAGCGTCCCGGCACACATTCACGGGGCATGCCCATGGCGCTCATGACCTGGGGTCTGGTCCTGCTCGTACTGCTCTTCGTCGTAGTCCTCGTGGTAGCGAAGCTGGCAAGCTCGGGAGGGCATCCACCAAACGGGGCGGTTCCACCTGTGACCGAGGCCCCGCCGTCACTTTCGAGTGCCCTGGCCAGCGTCCCCCTCCAGGGGCAGGACGTGCCAGGAGCCGCGGGCATGTCGGCAGTCACGCCACCGGTGATGTTGAGCGGGGTGCCGCCCCTCGAAAGTGGGGGCCTCCCCCTCGTCTTCTACACCGGGGCTGAGTTCTGCCCCTACTGCGCCGCCGAGCGCTGGGCGCTCGCCGTGGCGCTGGAGCGCTTTGGCACGCTCTCCAAGCTTGCCGTCACGAGTTCCTCCTCGCAGGAGGTGTTCGGCGGCACGCCCTCGCTCAGCTTCCGCGGGGCGTCGTACAGCAGCCGGTTCGTCGCGTTCGAGGCGGTCGAGCAGTACGCAGATCGCCCCGCGAGCGGTAGCACGACTGGTTTTGCAGCTACGGCGAGTCTGCGGCCCGTCGAGGAGGCGATAGTTCGCCGCTTCGACGCACCTCCCTACGTGTCCGCCGTCGAGGCAGGCGCGCTGCCATTCGTCGACATCGGCGGCAAGGCTGTCATGGTCGGTTCCGGATTCTCTCCGGCGGTGCTGGGAGGATCCTCCGTCGGATCGGTCGCGGCAGATCTCCACGATCCGGCAAGCAACGTCTACAGCGCAGTAGTTGGCGAGGCGAACCTTCTTACTGCCGCGATCTGCGAAGCCACAGGGGGAAAACCCGGCTCAGTGTGCGCACAGCCCGTGATCGACTTGGCTGCAGCGGTGCTCGGCTCGCCGAGAGCGAACCTCGGCCGAGCGTCCAAGTGACCGGTTGTCTGCCCCGGGTGCTCAACCCGCTCGCCGGTCGAGCACCTGCTTTCGCTCGGCCTCGTTGAGCCCTCCCCATATGCCGTGAGGCTCGCGTATGCGTATCGCGTACTCGAGACACTGCCGCCTGACTGAACAGGCTGCACAGATGGACTTGGCCCGTTTCTCCCTGGCCAGCTTCTCCTCCTTGCGCTCGGAGGATGCCGGCGGGAAGAACGCCGCTGCCTGCGGCCCTCTGCACGCCGCCCTTGCTTGCCAGACATCTACCAATGGTCTAGTTGCCACTTCCCCCTCCCATCAGCGACGATACTCCCTCTCTTATGGCCGTACAAGGCCTCTGAACAGGTATTTGACAGCTGTATCGGCTGCGGGGCCGCCTCGGTCGGCGAGCGCTGCCGGGCAAGTCCGCCACCTCGGCGCGTAGGCTCGGTTACGCTCGCCACGAAGATGGACGTGTCTACCTTCTGCCGGCAGAGCCGGGTGATCGTGGTCGCCGGAAAGGGCGGCGTCGGCAAGACGACTACCACAGCGGCCCTGGCGCTGGTGGCCGCTCGTGCCGGGCTCAGCACCCTCGTCGTCGAGCTCGAGGGGAGGGACGGATTGCCTGCTGCCTTCGGGCGAGCTGGTGCGCTTGGATATGACGCCGAGCTCCTCGCGCCAGGTGAGGAGGGCGGGGAGGTGAGAGCCAGGAGGCTCACCCCCGACGACGCGCTGGTCGAGTACCTCGTCGACCACGGCCTGAAGAGGGTCTCCAAGAGGCTCGCGTCCTCGGGAGTCGTCGACATAGTGGCTACCGCCATACCCGGCATCCGCGACATCCTGGTGCTCGGCAAGGTGAAGCAGCTGGAGCGGCTGGGCACCCACGACCTGATCGTCGTCGATGCACCTGCAACGGGCCACGCCATGACGTTCCTGACCTCAGCCCGCGGTCTGCTCGACGCGGCACGCTCGGGTCCGGTGCGCGCCCAGGCGGAGGAAGTAGTGGAGATGCTCACAGACCCGTCTCGCAGCCAGGTGATCCTGGTGACTCTTCCCGAGGAGATGCCCGTGAACGAGGTAGTGGATACGGCTTATGCGCTCGAGGACCGGGTCGGCGTCAGCCTGGGGCCGGTGGTCGTGAACGGCGTCATAGATCCCCTGCCGGCCGGCTCTGGGGATATCGACGCGCTGGCACTTTCGGAGAAGGTGGTGCTTGCTCCCGACGTCTTGGCTGCCGCGCGCAGTGCGGCTCTCTTTCGCGAGAGGAGGCGCGCCTTGCAGGCCGAGCAGCTGGCCAGGATGGCGGCAAGCCTCCCGCTTCCCCAGCTCTTACTGCCCGACCTCGGCTCTCGAGCTGTGGGACCGCAGGAGCTCGACCGCTTGGCGGGCTCGCTCTGGCGAGGCATAGAGGGGTTGGATGGTGCCGGGGATGCTGCCGAGTGCCATGGGCGTCCTGCACCGGGGTCGCAGAGTTGACCTACCTGGGCTCACTCGTTAGTAGCAGATCGGTGGTCGTGTGTTGCGGCTCCGGCGGCGTAGGCAAGACGACGATCTCCGCAGCGCTCGCCCTCGAGGCAGCGTCGCTCGGGAAGAGCGCGTGCGTAGTCACGATAGACCCGGCTCGCCGCCTGGCCGACGCGCTGGGAATCGCGGAGCTCACCAACTCCCCTACGCGTATCGAGGGTGACTGGTCCGGTGAGCTGTGGGCCCTCATGCTCGATCCGAAGGGTACTTTCGACGGGCTCGTACATCGTTATGCCGCCTCGCCAGAGCAGGCCGAGAACATCCTCGCCAACAGGATCTACCGGAACCTTACGTCGGCGCTGTCCGGGACCCAGGAGTACATGGCGATGGAGAAGCTCTACGAGCTGGCAGAAGAGGGCGATTTCGACGTCGTGATCGTCGACACCCCACCTACGCGCAACGCGCTGGACTTCTTGGACGCCCCCGGTCGCCTGAGCCGGTTCCTGGAGCACAGGCTCTTCCAGTTCCTGCTCATGCCTACGCGGGCCTACCTGAGGGCGGTTTCGGTCGCGTCCCAGGCACTGCTCCGCACTATCTCCAAGGTTGCCGGTGCGGACATCGTCAACGACGCCGTGGCGTTCTTCCAGGCCTTCGAGGGCATGGAGGAAGGCTTCCGCAACCGCGCACACCGGATGCGCGAGCTCCTCGCGGAGCCAGGCACTGCCTTCGTGCTCGTCACGGCACCAAGGACCTCGAGTGTGAAGGAGGCCGAGTGGTTTGCGGGGAAGCTCGCGGAGTCCGGCTTGCGGGTCGAGGCATTGGTGGTGAACAAGGTGCATCCGGCGTTCCCTACAGAGTCTCCGCTTCCCGACATCCCCGCCGATACCCCACTCGGCTCGCTGATCGAGAACCTGCGGGCCAGCCAGCAGATTGCAGCGAGCGAGGAGCAGGCGTACAAGGATCTGGCGGAGAGCGTGGCTCCAGCTCCAGTCACGCGAGTCACGCTGCTCGGCTCCGACGTGCACGACGTCGGCGGACTCGAGGAGGTGGCGGCGCGTTTGTCCGGAAGCCTCGAGTCGAAGATCCCCAGCGCACCCCCAGGCAAAGCGCGCCCGGCACCCCCAGGCAAAGCGCGCCCGGCACCCCCAGGCAAAGCGCGCCCGGCACCCGGCGGAGAGCCGGGTGCCAAGTCCGGAGAAGGCGGGAGCGGCAGCGCAGCAGGCGGCGGGATGGGCTCGGTGGCCGGAGATCCGTCGCAGGGGTAGCCTCGTCGTCGTGAAGACCATTGTCGTCGGGAGCGACGCCCCTTCGGTTAGGGCCGGGGTGTTGGCTGTAGTAGCCGAGCCTGGCACGGAGGTGATCGAGGCGTCGTCGGGTCCGGAGGTCATGCAATCAGTTGGTGATAATCACCCTGACCTCGTGGTTGTGGACCTTCAGATGGGGAACATGGGAGGGATGGCCGTGTGCCTGGAGCTACGGTTGGAGGAGTCTTACGGAGCGCTCCCGCACATCCCGGTGCTCATGCTCTTGGACCGCCGGCCCGACGTGTTCCTTGCCAGGCGTTCCGACGCCGAGGGATGGCTGATCAAGCCCCTCGACCCGGTTCGGATCCGCAAAGCGGTGAGAGCCCTCCTGGACGGCGGGACGTACCATGACGAGTCCTACCAGCCCCTCGTTCTCGAAGTGCCGGTAGCCTTGCCGAGCACGGGCGAAGCCACCGGATCCGCCGATTCCGGCGCTATCGCGAGGGGCGAGCCCGAACTGACAGCCCGTTCGCCGTCCCTGAGCTGAGCGGGCGCTGCCTCGGGCACCTCGCGAGCGCCCAGATGTTGCGTCGAAGATCTCGCTTGTGGCCGCTTGGGACGGGTTCTCGAGCCGGCCCGTTCGCGGGCGGGAAGCTCGACACAGCAGGCCATAGCATCGGAGACACCCAGGAGCGTCAGATCATCGCCGCCCTCGGCGACCTGAAGGACACGATCGTCCGGGAGGTGATGACGCCGCGGGTCGACGTCGTCGCGCTGGCGATCCCTGTCCACGCGGGCGATGTAGCCCGGGCAGTGCGCCAGTCGGGCCACAGCCGCTTTCCGGTTTACGACGAGGACCTGGACCACCTGACGGGTGTTCTCTTCGTCAACGACCTGTTCAGGGCAGGCTGGGACGTCGAGGCCGCCGGAGCCCGGGACGACCCCGCAGCCCGCCGCGCAGCGCTCAGGCCGTCTGCGGTGGACATATCGCGAAGGCTTCGCCAGCCCTACCTCGTTCCCGAGTCCCGCCTGGTGCTCGAGGTCCTCGCCGACATGCGTAGGGACCGGCGCGCATTTGCCCTGGTGGTCGACGAGTACGGGGGTGTCGCCGGCTTGGTGACGATCAAGGACGTTCTCTCGGCGTTGGTAGGGGACCTCCGCGACGAGCTCGACCCGGCAGAGGAGCCTGACATCATCCGGGTCGACAGGTCGAGGTGGCTGGTCGACGGTGGAGTGAGCATCGATGACGTCCGTGCGAAGCTCGGGCTCGCGCTCCCCGAGGGGGAGTACGTGACCCTGGGCGGCTTCCTGTTCGACGCCCTCGGACATATTCCCGGGGAGGGGGAGCATTGTGCACACGACGGCTGGGACATCCAGGTGGTGGAGATGGACCGGCGCCGCATCGCGAAGGTTGTGATCCACGCACCTCGCGCCGACGTGGGAGAAACCGGCGGGGACTTGGGTCCTCGCGGGGCGCGTGGTGACGTGCCCGGAGGTGCCGGCGCCCTTCGTGAGTGACGGTCGGGCGATCCGCTAGTGCTCCGTTCCGGAAGTAACGTGAATGTGATCGGCGAGCCAGGGGCGCCATCTGGCAAGGCCGAGGACGAAGGCGTAGCTGGAGCTACGTCGAGGACGAGAACACCGCCAGGGGCGTCATCTGGCCGGTGAGCGCGCGTGGTACTTCCGGGACGGAGCACTAACATCGGGTTCGTCGCCGGCATGTGCTACGCCACCGCGGAGAGCTCGCAGATGGCGTTCTCCACTATGTCGGATCGGTTGCCCGCGTCGTCGGCTAGTTTGCCCACCTCGTCGGCTAGTTTGGTTGTGGAGGTAGACGGGCTGTAGCGCAGTTTGGTTAGCGCGCCACGTTCGGGACGTGGAGGCCGGCGGTTCAAATCCGCCCAGCCCGACTCAGAGCAAGCAGTGGGCGCAGGCTGCCACGAGCGCCAGTGAGGACGAACGTGCTTGTAGACTGCAAAACCCCACGGTGTCACCCATGTCTTGGTGGACAGAAGGTGGCGGGTCGCCTCAGTTCTTGCAATAGCAAGCCAATGCTTGCTAAACACTTCCCCCGTTGTGACTGGCACCTCGATCCAGTCGACGGAGTGGTCGGGCCGTGAGGCAGCAAGGCTGCCACGGGGGGCTCGATGGTTCGTCGCTACCGTTGTCGTCGCAGCTCTGGCGATGCTCGGCGTGGGCTCGAGCCCGGCCGGGGCGGCGGGGCTGTCCTCGCTGCGTTCCCAGGCGGCGCAGGCAACCGCGAGGCTGGGAACGCTCACTCTCGACGTAGGCATAGCCAACGAGCGCTACGACCAGGCGTTGCTGCGATACCGGCAAGTGAGTGGGGAACTTTCGGCCGTCCGCACGCGGATCGTCGTAGCGCGCTCTGAAGTGGCAAGGGACGAGGCCGAGCTGCGTGCCGAAGCTATAACCGCGTACACGACCGGAGGTGCCTCGGGGGTGGACGCCGTCTTCTCCATTCCCAGCCTGCGCGCGTCGGTGGCGAAGGAGTACCTGGCAGTGTCGTCGGGGGACATCACCCAGAGCGTGGAGACGCTTCAGCGAGCTCAGGCGGGACTGCGGTCGCTACGGGCCACCCTGGCTGTCGAGAATGCCCAGGCAGGCGCTGCCCTGGCCGATGCGGCCGCCGCTCGCCGCAGCGGCGCACAGGCCCAGGCCGGGGCCTCCTCGCTGCTGGCCGGCCTGAAGGGCCGGATAGCCGGCCTCGTGAGTGCTCAGCAGGCTGCCAACCAGGCTGCCAATCAGGCGGCGCTCGAGGCCCATCTGGGCGCTTCCGCCGGGTTGCCGGCTGGCCAGGGGGCCGCAACCGCGATCCGGGCGGCCGAGAGCCAGATCGGCGTACCGTACCAGTGGGGTGGTGCTACTCCCGGCGTGGGCTTCGATTGCTCCGGCCTCACCATGTGGGCTTGGGGGCAGGCGGGAGTTTCCCTTACCCATTCGGCCGCCGCCCAGTACAACGAGGTGGCCCACGTTCCCCTTTCGGCGATCCAGCCCGGTGACCTGTTGTTCTGGGCGAGCAACGGCTACATCTACCACGTCGCCATGTACATCGGAAACGGCGAGATGGTGGACGCCCCGCGACCCGGCCAGAGTGTCCAGAACCAGCCTGTTTGGTACAACGGTCTGATCGGGGCAGGGCGCCCCTGAGCTGGTGTCCGGACGCCTCGGGCCCGCCGTGCTATAGGAAAGGGCTTTTCACCCGCTGGGCCTCTTTGCCGAAGGAGGTAAGCCCGATCTGCTGAGTCTCATGGGTCAGCTCGTAGTGGCACAGCACAATGGCACTGGCGGCTGAGCGGTGGCCGCTATGCCCACTATCGGCGCATTCAGCGGCTTTCCACCCATGGATCCGGCAAAGGTCGCGTCCCCGAAGGCGAAGATCCCCCCGTCGGAGGCCACCTCCCAGTAGCCGCCCCCGTCAGCAGTGGCTGCTATGCCCACAATCGGCTTGTTCAGGGGCTTGCCGCCCATGGAGCCGTAGAACGGTGCGTTGAACGCGAAGATCCCCCCGTCGGAGGCCACCTCCCAG
>JAJYXW010000184.1 GCA_021801525.1 Actinomycetes bacterium | reverse complement strand
GAGCCTTCCGCGCTCTATGACTGCGCGCGCAGGCTGGGACTTGTCGCGAAGCTGCACGAGGTCCACCCCGCCCCTGATGCAGGCGTCGAGGAAGTGCTCCAGGTCGGGCCGGTCAGGAGCGCACAGGTAAAGTCGCCTCCCCGCCAGCCGGCCGCTGGCGCTGCTCACCCCGCCGCTCATGTCGCCACTTGGCCCGCCACTTGGCCTACCGTTGCTCACCCGTGCGGGCCTTGGCCTTCAGCACCTGCTTGTAGGCTCGCACCTCCGCCAGCGACTCCGGGCCGGTTATGTCGGCGACCGACATGCGGGTTCCAGGATCCCCGAAAGGTCTGCATGCCTCCTGCCAGCCCTGAGGGCGCACCCCGAGCTGCTTGCCGATGAGCGCGACGAATATCCGGGCCTTCTGGTCGCCGAATCCCGGTAGCCGGCGCACCCGTGCCAAGAGCTCTGCTCCAGTCCTTGCCGAAGTCCAGATGCTCTCGGCGCGTCCTCCGTGCTCGTCCACGATCAGGCGGCACAGCGCCTGCACCCGGGTAGCCATGGACCCGGGGTAGCGATGCAGGGCAGGCTTGGCGGCGAAGGCGGCACCCAGTTGCTGAGGGTCCATGCCCGCTATTGCCGCGGCATCCAGGCCTCCGATCCGCGTTGCCAGCGCCGCTGGCGCGGAGAAAGCTCGCTCGAGCGGTACTTGCTGGTCCAGCACCATTCCGACGAGCAGGGCGAGCGGGTCGCGTGACAAGAGGGCGTCCGCCCGGGCGTCACCCGCCAGGTGGAGCTCGACTTTCCCCGGTCGCCGTGGGCCCGAGCCGGTTCCCTGAGTGGTGGACGATCTCCCTGGGTTCACTCACTGATTCTGGCACCTTGGAGCGAGCTGATCGCGCGCTCGCACGTCGCGCACGGCGGGAACCTTCGATTTGCCGCCCTCGCCGGCCCTGCAAGGCAGCCACGCGTCACCGGCGCTGGCTCGCCAGGTGCTGAGCGCCGGCGGCCTGCAAGGGTCTGCGAGGTATCCGGCGAGGTGGTCTGCGAGGTTCGTGGCCAGCTCGGCGGAGAGGTGAGGGCGCGATCCTCGCTCCATCCACCCGGTGGAGGTGGCCCACGAGACAGGGAGACGAGCAGAGATGAGCAACACGACCACACTTGCGGGCAACCTGACCCGCGACCCGGAGATCCGCTACACGAGCGACGGGCAGGCGAGCACCACCTTCGGCCTCGCCGTCAACCGCCGCTGGCAGCGTCGGGGAAGCGAGGAGTGGGAGGAGGCCACGTCGTTCTTCGACGTCGTGTGCTGGCGGGACCTGGCCGAGAACGTCGCCCTCAGCCTCGCCAAGGGCAGCCGCGTGGTTGTGAGCGGCAGGCTCGAGCAGCGCACGTGGGAGACCGAGGAGGGTGACAGGCGGAGCAAGGTGGAGGTGGTCGCCGACGAGGTGGGCGCCTCGCTCCGCTTCGCCACGGCGGACATCGCGCGCAACGAGCGCCGGATGCCGGACGTGGAGCGATCGGCCGGAAGCTCCGACCCGGTGAGCGAGAGCGACGTCGCGGGCATCGGCGCCTGAGATGCGCGTGGGCTGCCCCGCCGGTGCCTCCGGGCGCCTGCGGGGCAGCCCTTCGGGGCTGGAGCCCTGACCGGGCGTGCAGGGCACCAGTCGGCATGACCTCTGAGGATTGGAAGGAGATGAGATGGCAGGCATGATCCTGGCTCTGCCCATGGCCGCGCCGCTGGCGATGGGTGGGGTGCTTGCTCGAATGGCTGGGCACGCCGCCTTGCGAGCTCTGGTGTGGTTCGCGCTTTGGCGCCTCTTCGAGCACCTGGGTCTGGCGGTGGCCGGCATGGTGATCGCGGTTGTAGTGCTTGGAAGCCTGCTCGTCGGGCACCGGCACCGGTCTCGAAGCGCGGCCTCGAAGGGAGCGAGCTGATGACGCAGGCTGCCTGCCCGGGAGCTCCGGTGCGCTTCGCGTTTGCGGTCGTGCTCTCCAAGGAGGAGGCGTTCGAGGCGTGCTCCGCGCTCTGCGGAGCAGAGCGCGAGCTGCTCAGGGCCGAGCGCCCTGTCGAAGCAGCCCGGCTCGCTGCGATGTTCGAGGTGATCGAGGGCCGCCTCGCCGCGGGCTGAGCCTCCAAACGGTCGGCCGCGCGATCCTCAGGTGGTCGTTCCCGGCTCGCTCGGGGAGCTCGTGCCGGGAGCGAAGGACAGCGACAGTGAGTTGACGCAGTAGCGCTGGCCGGTGGGAGCCGGACCGTCGGGGAAGACGTGGCCAAGGTGCCCACCGCAAGCGGCGCAGGTGATCTCGGTGCGCACCATCCCGAGGCTGGTGTCAGGGTGAGTGGAGACCGCTTCGCCGGAGAGCGCCCGGGTGAAGCTCGGCCAGCCCGAACCCGAGTCGAACTTGTCGTCGCTCGAGAACAGGACCGACCCACAGCCGGCGCAGTGGAACACGCCAGGGCTGTCGACGTGCAGGAGCTCGCCGCTCCAGGCCGGCTCGGTACCCTTCTGACGTAGCACGTGGTAGCGCTCGGGGGAGAGCTTTTCGCGCCACAGATCGTCCGACTGGCCCGGCATATTCTGGCCCGACATCGCCTGGTCCGGCATCACCTGGGTTGGCCCGGTCTGGCTTGGCTCTGGCTTGGCTCTGGCATGGATCAATGATCGCGCGTGCAGCTGCGTTCAGGGCGACGAGAAGCCCGGCGCGCCTATCCACCCAGGCCCTGAACAACGAAGGTGCTTAGAGGCCGAGCGGATAGGGATGCCGGGCTTGCCGTCCCCCAGACTTCGCATTGCGGCGTCGTCGTCGTCGGACAGGCACTCCAGCCTGCCCTTCCTCCTCCGCCTTGCCCTGCTCGTCTGGATGAACGGCTCCCTGATCCAACCTCCCTATCCGCTCGGCCTCTTAGCGCGAACTTGCTAACGTCGCGTCAGAAATGTCACGGGCGGCGACCCCGACATCCCTATCCGCTGATTCCCTATGGAGGGTCCCGGTGTCAAGGGCTTCCCTGAGCCTCTTGAGTCGCTGAGGCCTGCGAGGAAAACATGGACTTGTACGACAATCCCGAGGAGGCTGCCTTCCGAGCCCAGGTGCGCGCCTGGCTGCAGGACAACCTGGTGGGAGACTTCGCCGAAGCCGCAGGGGCCGGAGGCCCAGGCAGGGAGCACGAGGGCGTCGAGGTGCGCCGCGCCTGGGAGCGGGTGCTAGGCGCTGCGGGGTGGACTTGCATCGGCTGGCCCCGCGAATCGGGAGGCAGGGGAGCGAGCATGGCAGAGCAGGTCATATGGCACGAGGAGTACGTCCGCTCCAACGCGCCGGCTCGCATCGGGGTGCTGGGCGAGGGCCTGCTCGGCCCGGCCCTCATCGCATACGGCACGCGAGCACAGAAGGAGCGTTTCCTCGCTCCCATAAGGTCGGGGGACGAGCTTTGGTGCCAGGGGTTCTCCGAGCCGGGAGCCGGATCTGACCTGGCGAGTGTGCAAACCAGGGCAGTGCTCCAGAACGGCGAGTGGGTGGTGAGCGGCCAGAAGGTGTGGACGTCCCTCGCCCACATCGCGGACTGGTGCTTCGTGCTGTGCCGGACAGATCCTGACGCGCCAAAGCACCGCGGGCTCTCGTACCTCCTGGTTCCGATGGACCAGCCTGGTGCAGTGGTGAGGCCGATAACCCAGATGACGGGAACCTCGGAGTTCAACGAAGTCTTCTTCGACGGTGCCCGCAGCCCCGAGGACATGGTCGTGGGTGGGGTGAACGGTGGGTGGGAGGTTGCCCTGGCCACGCTCGGCTTCGAGCGCGGGGCGGCGATGCTCGGGCATCTGCTTTCGTTTCGGCGCGAGCTCGAGCAGATCGTGGAGGCTGCCCGGAAGAACGGTCGCATCACCGACCGCGTGCTTCGAACGCGTCTCGTCCGAGCATGGGCGGGGCTCGAAGTGATGAGGTGGAACGCACTGCGCTCCATGCCTGCCATCGGCTCCGGGGTTCCGGCTCCCCAAGCATCCATTGCCAAGCTCTACTGGGGGAGCTGGCACCGGGGCCTGGGTGAGCTCGCCATGGACGTCCTCGGCGCCGACGCGATGCTTGCCACTGGCTTTCCCTACGAGCTGTCGGACCTGCAGCGGATGTTCCTCTTCGGGCGGGCTGAGACGATCTACGGCGGCTCCGACGAGATCCAGCGCAACGTGGTCGCAGAGAGGCTCCTCGGCCTTCCCAAGGAGCCTGCGACACCGGTCGTGCCCTCCGGCCGGGCACTGCCGTGAGCCCTACGAGCCACTCGCACCCAGCCGCACCGGTCGAGCCCAATCCTCACGGTCTGCTGCAGGGGAAGGTCGTCGTCGTGACGGCTGCCGCAGGTACCGGTATCGGGTTCGCGACTGCACGCCGCTGCGCAGCCGAAGGGGCCACAGTTGTCGTGTCCGACTCCCATTCCCGCCGCCTCGAGGAGGCCGCCGACGAGCTGGCCGCTGTCGCGGGGGAACGCCCCCTTGCGGTCTGCTGCGACGTCACCTCCGAAGCCGACGTCGCAGATCTCTACGAGCAGGCCGTGTCGCGTCACGGCAGGGTAGACGTGGCTGTGAACAACGCCGGCCTGGGTGGCAACTCGCCCCTCGTGGACATGGACGACGAAGAATGGGCGCGGGTGATCGACGTCACATTGACCGGGACGTTTCGCTGCACCAGGGCCGCTATGCGCCACATGCTCCCCAGGCGAAGCGGCGTCATCGTGAACAACGCATCGGTCCTGGGCTGGCGGGCGCAGGCGAACCAGGCCCACTACGCAGCCGCCAAGGCGGGCGTCATGGCGCTGACCAGGTGCGCGGCGGCGGAGGCTGCTCCCCACGGTGTCAGGGTGGACGCGGTGTCGCCAAGTCTCGCCATGCACCCCTTTCTGAACCGGGTCGTGTCCGACGCGGAGCTGGAAGAGCTCGAGAGGCGCGAGCTGTCGGGCCGTTCAGCCGAGACGTGGGAGGTGGCCAACGTGGTGGTGTTCCTCGCGAGCGACTACGCGAGCTACTTGAACGGCGAGGTCATATCCGTGTCCAGCCAGCATCCCTGAACGCGGCTTCTGCGGCCTTGCAACCTTGCACCGTTGCAGAGTTGCGTACTCGCCACCTCGCCACCTCGCCACCTCGCGCTAGTCTGACGGTGTGTCAGAACACGAGCCCCTGTACGCGGCTGGAGCGGCTCCCGGCTACCGTGCCCGTTCGGGACCTGCCGAGGTTCGCGGGGGGTCGTCTGAGGAAGATCCGCGGGCGGACCTCCTGTACGGTTCCGTCCCACGCCTGGTGACGCGGGCAGCCGAGCTCTACGGGAGCTCGAGCGCAGTAGAGGACGACGAGCGGAGCCTAGGCTTCGACGATCTCGAGCGCGAGGCATTCCGGGCGTCGCGGGCGCTGCTGGCGGCTGGCGTCGACGTGGGCGACAGGGTGGCTCTCTGGGCTCCCAACAGCCTCCCGTGGGTCGTCGCGGCCCTTGGGGTGCTCGGGGCCGGCGCAGTGCTCGTCCCCTTGAACACGCGCTTCAAAGGCGCAGAAGCGGCCGACGTCATCAGGCGCTCCGGTGCGCGCATCCTCGTCGCGGTGGGGGAGTTCCTCGGCGTCGACTACCCCTCGATGCTCGTGGGCGAGGAGATCCCCGGGCTCGAGTCGATCGTCGTCCTCGGAGCCGGCCCGTCGGAGACTCGCCAAGCGGCAACGCACCGTCCTCAGGTCGAGGCCTGGGAGGATTTCGTGCAGCGAGGTGCCGCTGTTGCGGAGGAGGCTGCTCGTTCCAGGTGGGAGGCGGTCACTGGCGACGACCTGTCCGACGTGATCTTCACCTCGGGCACTACCGGCTACCCGAAGGGAGCGACTGCCACGCACGCCCAGACGCTTCGCACCTTCGGCACCTGGACGGCGATAGCGGGCCTCGAGCGGGGCGACCGCTACCTGGTGGTGAACCCGTTCTTCCACACCTTCGGCTACAAGGCAGGCATCATCGCGTGCCTCCTGAGCGGCGCCACCATCATTCCCGAGCCGGTGTTCGACCCCGAGCGCGTGCGCCGGCGGGTCGTCTCCTCGCGGGTGACCGTGCTTCCCGGTCCCCCGGCGCTCTACCAGTCGCTCCTCGCGAGCAACTCTCTCCGACCAGGTGCCGAGAGCCCAGCCCAGGAAAGCCCAGCCCAGGAGAGCCAGCACGCGCCTCGGCTCGCCCTTCGCCTGGCAGTTACCGGAGCATCCGTCGTGCCGGTCGAGCTGGTGCAGAGAATGGGCGACGAGCTCGGCTGCGACACGGTGCTGACTGCTTACGGGCTGACGGAGGCTACGGGCGTGGTCACCATGTGTCGCCGGGGAGACCCTCCCGAGACAGTCGCCAACAGTTGCGGGCGCCCGATACCCGGCGTCGAGGTCGAGGTGGTCGACGCGAAGGGGCGGCTCCTTCCGCCTGGCTCCGCGGGAGAGGTGCTAGTGCGAGGCTACAACGTCACAGCAGGCTATCTCGGGGATCCGGAGGCCACGGCCGCTGCGATCGACACGGCCGGCTGGCTGCACACCGGTGACGTGGGAATCCTCGACGCCACCGGCAATCTCCGCATCTGCGACCGCCTGAAGGACATGTACATCGTGGGGGGGTTCAACGTCTACCCGGCAGAAGTCGAGCGCATCTTGGCACAGCATCCGGATGTCGCGGCTCTGGCAGTTGTCGGAGTGCCGGACGAGCGGTTGGGAGAGGTGGGTGTCGCATTCGTGGTTGCGCCTTCCGAAGAGCACGCTATGGAGCTGCCCGCATCGCTGATCGCGTTCGCGCGAGGGAGGATGGCCAACTACAAGGTTCCAAGGCGTGTGCTGCTCGTGGACGAGCTCCCGGTGAACGCCGGCGGCAAGGTTACCAAGGGCGTGCTGCGCGAGATGGCGGCCAAAGCTGCCCTAGAGCCGGCGGGCGCGCAATGAGAGGCGCGAAATGAGAGGCACGCAATGAGAGGCGCGAAATGAGAGGCGCGAAATGAGAGGCATTGTCTTCACCCAGAGCGGAGCAGAGCTGACCGACGAGCTCGAAGTACGCGCTCCGGGGCCGGCCGAGGTGCTCGTCCGTGTAGCGGCTGCCGGTGTGTGCCACTCGGACCTGTCGGTGATCGACGGGACCATTCCGTGGAAGGTGCCGTCGGTTCTCGGCCACGAGGGAGCGGGGGTAGTGGAGGCAGTCGGGTCCGAGGTCGGATCGCTGAAGCCCGGTGACCACGTCGTAATAGCGACCCTTGCCTCCTGTGGCCTGTGCCGGGCATGTGCCACGGGCCACCCGACTCGCTGCCCGTCGAGCTTGGGGAACGTGTCGGCGCCTTTCACCTTCCGCGGAGCACCCGCGTTCAACTTTGCAGGGTCTTCGGTGTTCGCCGAGATGACAGTCGTCAAAGAAGTCCAAGCCGTCCGGATAGACGAAGACGTCCCCTTCACCGTCGCTTGCCTCATCGGCTGCGGCGTCGTGACAGGGGTGGGCGCGGTCTTGAACAGGGCGCGTGTCTCCCAAGGTGACACTGCGGCCGTGTTCGGTGTCGGTGGTGTCGGGCTGAACGTCGTCCAGGGGCTACGGATCGCGGGAGCGAGCCGTATCATCGCGCTCGACAGTGTGCCGGCGAAGGAAGATCTTGCACGGCGCCTTGGCGCCACCGACTTCGTGGATGCCTCGCGCGAGGACGTCGTCGCCAGGGTGCGCGAGATTGTCCCCCACTCGCCGACCCGGACGGGCGGCGCCCTCGGAGCCGGCGGCGTGGCATGGTCCTTCGACTGCGTCGGGCATCCTGACGTGCTGCGCAGCGCGATCGACGTGCTGGACTGGGGCGGCAACGCTGTTGCCATCGGCATACCTCCTCGTGGGAGCGAGGTGCGTGTCGACGTGAACCACCTTGCTTACGTGGACCGCGGCTTGCTCGGCTGCCGCTACGGGTCGGCGAGGCCCCATCACGACTTCCCGCTGCTCGTCGAGCTCTACAGGGAAGGGGAGCTGCTTCTGGACGAGCTCGTGAGCTTGGTGCGGCCAATCGACGACTTCGCCGAGGTGGTCGCGGCCATGAAGGGCGGCGAGATCGCCCGGGGAGTCCTGACCGTCGCCTGAGGAGGCGACTTCGCCACCTCGGCGCTCACGAAGCGAAGGGCGTGGGTGGCGGCGGCGGTGAAACGCCACGGGTGCCGGGCGCACGAGTCGTGCTCTTACCGACGGGGCTGCCGTCGCTCGGGAGCTCGGTGGTGGAAACTGCCCTGTGCCTAGCTGAGCGCACTCGGCCTTCTCGCAGGATCGGAGGAGGATTAGCTGGT
>JAJYXW010000142.1 GCA_021801525.1 Actinomycetes bacterium | reverse complement strand
AGCGGTGTCGAGCGACCAGCTGTCAGCGTGGACTTCGGCAACGGCGTCTCGCAGCGCGGCTGCATCGCCCCCGAGCACGGCGAAGTGCTCCTCGTCAGTGATCGTCCCTTCGTAGGCGATGTGGTAGAGCTGGTTGGGCTTGCCTTCAGCGCCGAGCTCGGCGACGAGTATCTCCACCTCGAGCGGCTTCATCTCGTGCGTAAAGACGTTGCCCAGGAACTGCGCGTAGAGGTTGGCGAGGGATCTGGCGTCCACGTCCTCCCGGCTGAAGGCATACCCCTTGGTGTCGGCGTGACGTACCCCAGCGACGCGTAGCTGGTCGAACTCGTTGTACTTCCCCACGCCGGCGAACGCGATCCTGTCGTAGATCTCGCTCACCTTGTGCAGCGACCTGGAGGGGTTCTCGGCCACGATGACTATCCCGCCGTCATAGACGCTGGCTACCAAGGACCGACCGCGCGCGATCCCCTTTTGCGCGTACTCCGCCCGGTCCTTCATCACCTGCTCCGGGGCCACGTAGAACGGCATCGTCACGTCCGGCCCACCCCCTGCTGCCCTCCCACCTGCTTCGATGCCACCAACCTGGCGAAGCAGTCGGCTACGACCGACTCATCGACCAGCTCGAACCCCGCGGGGCCGACGAGCGAGACGAGCGGGTATATCCCCCTCACAGCGTCGGGGCCTCCTGTTGCCGAGTCCTCGTCCGCTGCCTCGTAGAGCGCCCTTACAGCCAGCTCGACCGCCTCGTCCCCGCTCAATCCGGGCCGCCACCCGAACTTCACGGCGAGGCGAGCGTCACGCCCCCCCGAACCCGTGGCCGCCAGCTCGGTCTCCTCGTAATGGCCTCCGGTGACGTCATAGGTGAAGATCCTGCCCTCGGAACGCGCCAGGTCGTACCCGGCGAAGAGCGGGACCACGACGAGACCCTGCATCGCCATCGGGAGGTGCTCCCTCACCATCTGCCCGAGCTGGTTGGCCTTGCCCTCGAGGCTCAACGCGATTCCTTCGACCTTCTCGTAGTGCTCGAGCTGAGTCTGGAAGAGCCTCACCATCTCGACGGCCGGGCCCGCCACACCTGCGATCGCCACAGCCGAATGGCGGTCGGCCGGGAACACCTTCTCCATGCCGCGGTGCGCGATCAGGTTGCCCTCCGTCGCGCGCCTGTCGCCAGCCATGACAACTCCGTCCGCGAACTTGAAGGCGAGCACCGTAGTGCCGTGGCGAAGAGCCACCTGCTGATCAGCGGGGAACAGCGCACCCGGCCCGGAAAACGACCCCGAGCCGGCCAGTCCCGAGCCGGCCAGTCCCGAGCCGGCCAGTCCGGCAGCATCAGAGCGCGCACCGCGGCCACCCGGAGCGACCGCCCGCGAGTCGAGGTGCCTGAGCAGGTTCGAGAAGGACGGGCCCGGGTCGTCCCCGGGCGCGAACACAGGCAGGACCACCCTTACTCCCCGCCCTTTTGCACGTAGTTCCTGACGAACTCCTCCGCGTTCTCCTCGAGGACCTCGTCGATCTCGTCGAGGAGGTCGTCTAGCTCCTCCTTCAGCTTCTGGCCGGCCGCGGAGGCACCAGGCGTCTCCTCGGCAGCCTCTTCGCTCTCACGAGCAGCCGTGGAGCGCTTCTTCAGCTCCCTTTCAGCCATCACTCACACCCCTAGGTCTGCGCCCGTCAGGCGCTCAATCGTGTCAACAGCTCTGCAGGCGAGGAACTTCCTGCTAGGAGCTCGCCGGTGTGCTCCTCCGTTCCGCGCAGGGGGTCCATCATAGGGACACGCCGCAGCGGTCCGGAACCGAGGTCGAAGACGAGAGAGTCCCAGTTCGCGCTCGCCACCGATGCAGGAAAGCGTCGCAGGCACTCTCCACGGAAGTAAGCACGCGTACGCTTGGGCGGCTCGCTCACCGCGGAGATGACATCTTCGTCGCTGACCAGGCGCTCGGTACCGAGGCGCTGGAACAGCGAGCGCTCGGGGCGCAGGTCGTGATACTGGAGGTCCACGGCGGCCAGGCGATGGTCGTCCCACGAGATGCCGTGGCGCTCCCGGTAGCCTTCGACCAGCTGGAGCTTCGCAGCCCAGTCCACCTGGCTCGCCACGGAAGCCGGATCGGTCTCCAGGCCGTGCAGAACCTGCTCCCACCGTTCCATCACCATGCGCCCCACCTGCTCGTCGCCGAGGCAGGCGAGGCCTCGGTCCTCGGCGTACTTGGCCGCGAGGTCGTGAAGCTCCCACTGGAGCTCGAGGGCTGTAGCCCTGCTGCCATCACGCAGCTCCAGGGGCTCCGCGAGGGAAAGATCGTAGGAAACCTGCCTGATGGCACGCACCGGGTTGGCGAGGCGAACGTCGACACCACCAAGAGCATCGTCCTCGATCAGCGCGAGCACGAGGGCCGTTGTGCCGATCTTGAGGAACGTAGCCACCTCCGCGAGGTTCGCGTCCCCGACGATCACGTGGAAGCGGCGGAAGCGCTTCGGATCGGCATGGGGCTCGTCACGGGTGTTGACGATCGGGCGCTTCAGGGTGGTCTCCAGGCCGACCTCCTCCTCGAAGAACTCCGCCCGCTGGGAGAGCTGGTAGACGACATCCCGGCCCGAAGAAGCTTCGGAGCCAACCTTGCCGGCCCCCGTGTAGATCTGGCGGGTCACGAAATGCGAGGTCACCAGATCGGCCAGCTTCGCGAAGGGAAGCGCCCGGTCCATCAGGTAGTTCTCGTGCGTGCCGTACGAGTTGCCCTTGCCATCGGAGTTGTTCTTGTAGACCACGATCTTCTGCCCACTGGGGAGCAGCCGCGCCACAGACCGCATCGACCGCCGGAGCACCTCTTCGCCGGCCTTGTCGTAACGCAGCGCCTCTAGCGGGTCGGCACACTCGGGTGTGGAGAGCTCTGGGTGGGCGTGGTCCACGTAGTAGCGCGCGCCGTTGGTGAGCACCGCGTTCACCAGGTGGGTCTCCACTTCCGGGGGCATGGCACCCTCGCGCGTAAAACCCCGGGCGTCGTTCCCCGGGGACTCGTCCTCGAAGTCCCAGCCGGCGCGCGTGAGATCCGTGACGTACGCGTTGACGAGCAGCGAAGACGACACGACCGGGTTGTCACCACCTACGTGGTGGATTCCGTACTCCGTCTCGATGCCGCATACCTTGGGGACGGCCACGTGATCGACCCTAGTTCACGATCCCCACCGGCGCGGAGCCGGTTCGGAACCACGAGACAACCGCTCGTGATCAGAGGTATTGGCCGGTGCCCACCCGCTCGATGGACCGCCCACCCCTCGTCTGATCCGCGTCGGCCAGCAGGGTGCGCACGTAGACGATCCGCTCGCCCTTCTTGCCGGAGATGCGTGCCCAGTCGTCGGGGTTCGTGGTGTTGGGCAGGTCCTCGTTCTCCTTGTACTCCTGGCGTATGGATTCGAAGAGGTCGGCCAGTCGTATTCCCTCCCCCTCACCGGCTATGGAACGCTTGATCGCGAGCTTCTTCGCCCGGCGAACGATGTTCTCGATCATCGCGCCTGAAGCGAAGTCCCGGAAATAAAGGACCTCCTTGTCGCCGTTCTGGTAGGTGACCTCGAGGAACTTGTTGTCGTCGTCCTCGCGGTACATCTCCGCGACGGTGGACTCGATCATCCCTGCGACGGCCTTGTCGGCGTCGCCGTCACCGAAGCGCTCCACCTCGGACGGGTCGAGCGGAAGCCCGGGAGACAGATACCGACCGAAGATGGACGCTGCTGCCTGCTCGTCAGGTCGCTCGATCTTGATCTTCACGTCGAGACGCCCAGGGCGGAGGATCGCCGGGTCGATCAGGTCCTCACGGTTGGACGCGCCGATCACGATGACGTCCTTCAACGCCTCGACACCATCTATCTCCGCCAGGAGCTGCGGCACGATCGTCGACTCCATGTCCGAGCTGATCCCGGTGCCTCGGGTACGGAACAAGGAGTCCATCTCGTCGAAGAACACGATCACCGGCACGCCTTCGTCCGCCTTCTCACGGGCACGCTGGAACACCAGCCGGATCTGGCGCTCCGTCTCGCCGACGTACTTGTTCAGAAGCTCGGGCCCCTTGATGTTGAGGAAATAGCTGCGCGCCTCGGAGTTGCCTGTGGCCTCCGCGACCTTCTTTGCCAGGGAGTTCGCCACAGCCTTGGCTATCAGCGTCTTGCCGCACCCCGGCGGGCCGTAGAGCAAGATGCCCTTGGGGGCCGGCAACGCGTAGCGCGCGAAGAGCTCGCGATGCAGGTACGGAAGCTCGACTGCGTCAGTGATCGCCTCGATCTGCGGGTCCAGGCCGCCTACGTCGGCGTAGGTGACGTCCGGCACCTCCTCGAGGACCAGCTCCTCCACCTCGGGCCTCGGAAGCCTCTCCACGAGGAGCTGGGCGCGGCTCTCCATCAAGAGCGCGTCCCCCGCGCGCAGGCGCACCCCGATCAGGGAGTCTGCCAAGGCCACCACGCGCTCCTCGTCCGCACGTGCGTAGACGATGGCCCGACGCTCGTCCAAGAGCTCCTTCAGCGTGACCACCTCGCCCGAGTCGTCGCCCTCGCGTGCCAAGACAACGTTCAGGGCCTCGTTCAGCACCACCTCCTGCCCCTTGTGCAGGTCGTTGACGTCGATGTCCGGGTGCAGGGACACCCGAACCTTCCTCCCACCCGAGAACACGTCCACCGTGCCGTCCTCGTTCGCAGCCAGGTAGGTGCCGTACGCGGAGGGCGGCTGGGTAAGCTTGTCCACCTCCTCGCGCAGGGCCGCTATGTGCTCCTTGGCCTGCTGCAGGGTGAACGTCAACTTCTCGTTCTGAGAAACGGCCTGCGCCAGCTGGCCCTTGGTCTCGAGGAGGCGCTCTTCCAGGGACTGGACGCGCCCCGGACCGTCCGACAGGCGCCTACGCAGAACCGACACTTCCTCCTCGGCGCGCCGTGCACGCTCGAGCGCCTCGGTGACCTGCTTCTGCAGGTCACCGGGCTCCCTTTGCTGATCGGGACCTGGCGTCGGAACCACCTCCCACGGGTATCGCGGGCATAGCAGCATGCCCTCGATCCGACCATACACCGCGCTCCGTCCCGAGGTGCGGCGCAGCTTCCGAGGACGGCCCGATCATTGGATTGCAGGCTCGGGCGCCGGACTCGCTAGGATATGAGTGAGACCCTGTTCACGCGCCGGGCACCGGCGGGCTGCACGGGTCCTACCCGAAGGAAAGGCGACAGCTAGCCAAATGAAGGTCTGGATCGACCAGGATCTCTGCACCGGTGACGGTCTTTGCGAGGAGATCTGCCCGCAGGTCTTCACCTTGCTCGATGACGGGCTCGCTTATGTGAAGGATGGCGACTCCGTCATGAGCGACCCTGGTGGGGCAGCCGGCATCGCAGTGGTGCCGGACGGCCTCGACGATGCTGTCACGGAGGCCTCGGAGGAGTGCCCCGGCGAATGCATCTTCATCGAGCAGGACTAGCGCTACTGGCGCTACTGGCGGGACTCGCACTGCTACGCGGGGCCGGCCCCTCGACCTGAGGACGGCCACGAGCACGCGGCCTCTGGTGATGTCAGGCGTGCGGCTGTTATGAACCCGGTGTGAGCCACCATGCGGTGATCGGGACGCACCGAGCGAGGCTCGACATGCCAGGTCCTGCGCAGGATCTCGATGGTCTCGGCAAGGGCGAAGCCATGTTCCACTAGGGATGCGCGCAGCTCGGCCACCTGGTTGACCGTCGGAAGGTACGCGGCGAGGATGCCGCCGGCTCGGAGAGCCCCCGAGGCGTGGCGTAGCACCCTCCAGGGCTCCGGCAGGTCGAGCAGGATCCGGTCCAATCCGCCCTCGTCGATCCCCGAGTAGACGTCGCGCTCCTCGACCCGGTAAGGCGCACCCTCTCCGAGGTAGGCAGCGACGTTCTCCCTCGCTCGCTCTGCGAACTCGGACCGCAGCTCGTAGCCAACGACGTCAGCACCCGCACGCAAGAGGGCCATCGACAGGGCGCCAGATCCCACACCCGCCTCGAGCACGCGCATCCCTGGGCCCACGTCCGCCGCCCCGAGCATCGCAACGAGGTCCTTCGGATATATGACCTGTGCCCCCCTCGGCATCTTCAGGACCACGTCTGTGAGCGTAGGGCGCAGCACCAGGAACCTCCTGCCCGTCGATCCTGCGACGGCTGTGCCCTCGGCCGCTCCTATGAGCGCGTCGTGAGAGACGATACCGGCATGGGTGTGGAACGAAGCGCCCGGTCTCAGCCTGATGAGATAGCGCCGGCCCTTCGGGTCGACCAGGAGCACCCGCTCACCCGCGCCTATCTCCCCTCGCGCTACATCACCGAAGCCTCCTGAATGCCCACCTCCTCCGGGGGGGCCACTGCTCACCACGACGTCAGCTCCCAGCCGGAGCCGGCGCGCCCGTGCCCCTGCCTGGCACCTCCCTACTGGACGCTCCCCTGCGCGGCACGCCTCTACTCGACACGAGCAGGGACTCGCCAGGCTCCAGACGGCCCTGCCACACAACCGCCGCCGGCCGCCTTCGTGCCCTCAGCACCATCCACGCGCACGCGCCGACGACGAGGAAGACCGGATCGCCGGCGAACCCGCGGCGAAACCCGCGTCTCACCACGGTTCCGAGAAGCCGGTCCACGACCTTGGCTCGAGGCAGCGCGCGTGGGCTCATCCGGCCACCATCAGAGCCGGCGGATCTCCACCACGGCTGTCTTCCGACGCCCTCGGCGACGCCCCAAGAGGTAGGCGGCCGTGAGCAGCACCACGCCAACGCCGATCGCGGCCGTTGCCAGCCGGGGCTTCATCTCCTCGACCTGGCCGCTCACCCCGCCGGAGAGCTCGCGGAACTTCGCCTCGATGTCGTCCCTCGTTATCCGTCCTGTCGCCTCAGCAGTCATTTGATCCTCGCGATTGGATGCTCGAGCGGTCCATCATCGACCGACGTCGGGGTTCTTGCGGTCCTTCCGGTCCTTGGGGTCCGAAGCCACCACCCTCCAGGCTGCAGTGGCGAGAACCGCCAGCGCCACAAGAGCAGCTATGAGATAAGGCAGCCACGAGAGGCTCCCGCCGAACACCGACCCAGTTTCGGTCTGCAGGAGGCGCACCAGCGCCACGAGCAAGATGACAAGCCCCGCAGCGATGGCGACCGAACCGGTCAGACCGAAAGCGACGTAGCGGGCCAGTCCCTTCAGAGGCCCTATCGTCTCCTGCTTGGCATAGGCGACCAGCAGGTCCACGAGCTCGTTTCCGCTGCCACGCAGCGAGCCGCCCCGACCCTGGCGGTTGCGCCGACTTCCTCGTACCGCCACGTCGATGGCTCCTCCGATCATCTGCCGGGTCGTGGGTTCCAGGTCCCCGTCACAGGGGTCTGGGTCACAGGGGTCTGGGTCTCAGGGGTCTGGGTTTCAGGGGTCTGGGTTTCAGGGGTCTGGGGCCCGGATCCGGTTCCCGGGCCCGGGTCCGGACATACTCCCCCGTAAGGCGCCCGGACCGCAAGCACCGAGCACGCCCTTGCGCTGCGGCTAGTCTCTTTCAGTGTAGAGGTACGTGGAGGACGCCTTCGCCACCAGGCGGCCCTCGCCGTCAGTCACCTCGGCCTCCACGAACGCCGCTCGCCGCCCCCCGGAGACGACCTGAGCGCTGCACGTGAGAAACCCCTGCGGACGGACCGGCGCCAAGAAGCTCACCTTCATCTCGACGTTGGCGGAGAACACCCTCCTGCCTTGCACGAAGGTGACCGCTGCAGCTCCCATCGCCGAATCGCAGAACGCGCCGATGAACCCTCCCTGGATGGTCCCCGCCGGATTGGTGAAGCGCTCGTCGGCAGGCATCCGCCAGAGCGTCTTCCCCGGCTCGCTCTTGTCGACGCATACCATTCCGAGTGTCAGGTCGCAGTTCGGTGGAACCTGCAACGACGTCCTTCCCAGCCGGCTGACCACAACTCGAAGCTAGCCTGAGCGAGTGGCCCGTCCGGAAAGCCTGGTGCTCGGAGCTGCCCGCGTGCTCACGGAGTCCGGCATGCTGCCCGACGCCGAGGTCGTGCTCGAGCGCGGGCTCATCGCCGAAGTCCGCCCCGCGTGCTCCAGCGTGCCCGACCGGATCATCGCTCCAGGTTTCGTCGACCTGCAAGTGAACGGCATCGGCTCTGTCGACGTGGCCAGCGCGAGTGACTCCGATTGGACCGTGCTCGACGCCGCCCTCCTGGCTCAGGGCGTGACGACCTGGTGCCCGACCGTCACCTCCGCGCCGCTCGGCGAGCTCGGGGCTGCGCTCGGGCGGATCGACCAGGCTCGACACCGCCTCCACGGTGGGCCGCGCCCCGCCATCGCGGGAGCCCACCTCGAGGGGCCTTTCATCGCGCTGCCCGGTGCGCATCCTCCCGGGATGCTCCAGCACCAGGTGAACCTCCCCTGGCTGGAGAAGGTCGCAAGCCAGCTTGCCGTGCTTACCATCGCA
>JAJYXW010000141.1 GCA_021801525.1 Actinomycetes bacterium | reverse complement strand
TGGTGCGTTCAGGTGCTTGCCTCCCATGGAGCCGTAGAAGCCCGCGTCCCCGAAGCTGAACACCCCGCCGTCTGATCCCACGAGCCAGTAGCCCTCTGCACCGGGATGGGGCATCTGGCCAGGACTGGGTGAGTAGAAAGGAGTCCGAGCCATGCCGACTATCGGCGCGTTCAGGTGCTTGCCTCCCATGGAGCCGAAGAAGTTCGCGTCCCCGAAGCTGAACACCCCTCCGTCAGATCCCACGAGCCAGTAGCCGGCCTGGTCGATGGTGGGAGCCATGCCCACGACGGGTGCGTTCAGGTGCTTGCCTCCCATGGAGCCGTAGAAGCCGGCCATCCCCTCGGTGAACACCCCTCCGTCCTTGGCCACCATCCAGTAGCCGCTACCCGGAGGCGGCACGTTGTACACAGCTATGCCGCCCGGAACGGTTGTGATGTTGTTGGGAGACGAAGTCGTGGCAGTCGTGTAGGCGAGCCACACGCCGAAGTACTCGTCGGTGATCGTGTTGCCTGTGATCTGGGTGCCCGTCACGACAGCTGGGGGCGCGCCCGGAGGTGCCGGGTAGGCCGCGACCATGATGGCCTCAGGACGCGGGCGACCGGCAGCTTGCTCACCCCAGCCGTCCTGGTTCAGCGTGTTGCCGGTCAGGCTCACGGAGGAGACCTCTGCGCCGGGCCCGCCTCCCGCGTACACCGCAATGCCAGCGATCAGCGATCCGGTGATGGTGTTCCCCGATACAGAGACGTCGCTGAGAGAGGTGTGAGGAATGGGCGCATCGATGACGATGCCTCCTATCTCGGGCCCTGTTGGACCCATCTTGAACGGCGTGGAGGCGATCGTGTTCGCCGTCAGGACTATGTGGCTGACACCTCCTCCGGGGTTGTGGGCGGCGACGACGATGCCGCATCCGCCTGTGTTGTGCGAAACGTCGTTGTTGCTGACCACGATGTTGCTGGTCGCGACGGGCGTGCCAGGTCCCGGATTGGGAGCGCCCGAGTCGAGCGGCCCGTTGTCCTGGATGCCGATGCCCCCGTCCGCCGTGTTGTAAGTGACGGTATTGCCTGTGACCAGGGAGTCGGTGACGCCTACGAGCTCGATGGCCTTGTTGTCGAAGATGCCGGGGGTGGGATTCACGCCGTTGCCCGAAACGCTCGAGTCCTCGATGGTGAGCCCTGATGCATCCTCGGCAAATATGCCGTGGTCGTTCGCGCCGGAGACCGTCGCCTTCTCGATTGTGACGCCGTTTGTTCCGGGCGGCACGTATATGCCTACATCACACCCGGACGCGTCGACGGTCTGGTTGGCTATGGTCTGCCCGCTCGATGCGACCAGGGCGGCCGTGAGCCCTGTCCCGCCTGCAGCGGAGCAGCTCGCGGCGCCCGCCGATGATGCGGCCAGCGCAACAGGGACCGCTACCATGCCGAGCATCGTCATGGCGCCCACGAGCGCCTTGGCGAGCGAGCGCGGGGTGCGCCGCGAGGCGCGCCTCGAAGACGCTGCCGGAACGTGCCCAGGTCCTCTTGCCGGAGAGCCCTCGGCTTGCCTGGTTGCTCGGATGTTGATCACGTTGCCGCCTCCTCGTGCTCGGGTCGCCAGCCCCTCCTAACGTCATCGTCTTAGCACGAGCGCGTACCACAGGCGTACCACGGCGCCGCGCCGCTCGTGAGCGAGCGCTCACCCGATGGTGATTGCCTCCCTGAGAGCGACCAGCTCCCGGGAGGGAGCCACGCCGAGCCTGGCTTCCACCTGGGCCGCAGCGTCCAGGAGCGCGAATGCCGCTGCGGGGCGCCCGAGGTCGGCGAGCATCCGGGCACGCTTCACGTAGCGGCCTTCGTCGACGGGGTCGCATGCTATTGCCAGATCCAGCCACCTCGCGGCTGCCTCGTGGTCGCTCGCGTCCTCGGCACGGGCCGCAAGGGCATCGAGCAGGCGAAGGCGAAGGCGGGCCAGGCGCTCGCGGGCCTCGATTGCCCAGGCGTCGTAAGACTGGTCGACGAGGGCGTCGCCCGCGTAGAGGCCGAGAGCTGCACGTGCCAGGGCAGCACCACTCTCCTCTCTGCTGCGCATTGCTGCAAGTGCCTCCTCGGCCAGACGAGCGAACACCAGGGCGTCCACCTGCACCCAGCCGGGGAAGGAGATCGACTCCCCGGAGCGCACCAGGAGCCTTCCTGCCGGCGCCTTCGCCCTGGCGAGCACGTTGCGCAGCCGGCGCCTCCCGACATCCGGGGATACCTCCGGCCAGAGCCACTCCGCGAGCATCTCCAGGTGCAGAGATCCTCCGGCACAGGCCACGGCCGTCAGAGCACGGCGGGCCTGGCCTTCGATTAGGAGATCCTCGCCCTGCCACGTCACGCGGAATGGGCCGAGCAGCAGAACTTCGGCGCCTCGCCCGGCCTGGCCGCAGCCGGGAGCGGCGGCCGCACCACGGCGATCGCGGTGCTCGCCACGGTGCTCGCCGCCCGGGTCGCGGTGCTCGCCACGGCGCTCACCATGGGGGCCGTGTGTGTCCGCCGGGAGCGGATCGAGAGCCAGCTCGAGTGCGGACTCCAGGGTCATGGTGCAGCCGGCATTCCACGCCTCGTGGGCAGCTGGGCCCAGCGATGCCCATGCCGGCAGCATGAACGCAGCAGCGAGCTCGAGGTGGGAGGCAGGCAGCGGGGTCCCGAGGCGTTCCTCCGCTCGCGTCGAGGAAGCGGCCAGCATCAGGGCGCGCTCTGGATCCTGGCGCGCCAGTGCAGCTGCCATGCCGGCGAGCGCGTATGCAGCGCTTCGCTCGTCACCGAGCTCCATGAGGCCGGCAGCGGCACGCCGGAAGCACCCCAGAGCTTCGGTGAGCCTGTCCTCGAGCACGGTCACGATGCCGAGGTGGAGTGTCGCGATGGCAATAGCGTGGCGATCGCCGCCGGCCCCTTCGATCGCGAGGGCCCGCTCGATGGCAGCCTTGCCCGCGCCGAGCTCGCCGAGGCTGGCTTCCGCGAGCCCGAGGTTCGCGAGAGCTAGAGCCTCCTCCGCTGGCGTGCCGTGCTCACGGTGGCGATCGGCAGATTCGATGAACAGGGATCTGGCGCGCTCGACGTCCCCGGAGAACGATGCCGCGAGCCCCAGGTGGTTTTGCAGCCGGGCACCGAGTGAGGGAGCCGCAGACGCGGTATCGCAGGCCAGCGCCTCCTCGAAGCATTTCTCGGCGAAGCTGTGATCGCCCTGGCGCCAGGCGAGCATCCCCAGGCCGTCGAGGAGGTGGAGGAGGAGGGAGTCGTCGAGCTCCGCCCCGTGGCTCGGCTGCGAGAGCACCAGCTCCATCCAGTGCCTGCCGGAGCCGGCATGTCCCCGGATCTCCCAGAAGCGCCACATCTCCGCAGCCATCGCCGCCGCACGGTAGATGTCTCCGGTATCGAGCGCGGCTTCGAGGGCAGCTTCCAGGCAGGCTCGGTGGCACTCGATCCAATCGAGCCAGGCTCTCTGGTCCGGGCCTGCCAGCATCGCTTCCCGGGCGCCCGCGAGCTCCCTCGTGCACCATTCGAGGAGGCGATCCAGGTAGGCGCCGCTGGCGCCTGCTCCATGCAGATGGCCGGAGGCAGCCTCCTGGCGCACCAGGGGGGTGACCTCATAGGCCGCCTCGCGGCCGGAGACGGTCCGAGCCACGAGGGAGCGCTCGCAGAGCAAGGCGAGAACCTGATCGAGCTCTTCGGTGCTGGGCGCGGACGAGCCATGCTCTGGGCACCTGGCGGTACCGATCACATAGGCGAGTGCATCGAGCGTTACGGGCGCGGGGAGGTCCACCAAGGCGCACAGCACATCGAGCTCTGCGGGCGGGGCGAGCCGAACGAACCAGCCGGGCCGGCGCGTCCCGCTCGGCTCGATCTCGAGGGCAGCGCTCTCTAGACCGTCGCGTCGCATACGCTCGGCGACGAGAGCCAGGGCCAGGGGATGCCCGCCGACGTCTCGGCAGATCGAGGAGATCGTTCCGGCAGCAGCAGCGTCCAGTGCGCCGCGCCAGCCGGCGTGCCTAGCCTCGTGAACCAGCAGGGCTCCCGCCCCGGAGGCAAGGAGCGTTGCCGGGCTCGCGCCAGCCTCGGGCAGCGACAGTGGCGGGAGAGTCCAGCGGACTTCGCCCTCGACTCCCAGCGGAACATGGCTAGTGGCGAGCACCAGGGAATCCGTGTGCCCATCGAGGACCTGCGATGCCAACAGAGCACAAGCGCCAACATCGGCCTCGCAGCCGTCGAGGACTAGCAGGATCGGTGCCGCTGCGTGGCGTTCGCCGGCTTCGACCCGATGTCCATGCAGCACAACGATGCCCCGCCGCCTTGACAGGCGTTCGGCTACATACGATGCGAGCGCAGTCTTGCCGGCTCCCGGAGGGCCGAGGACCGTCACTATGCGGGCCACGCCGCAAAGTCCCTCGAGCATCGCCACTTCGGCGGTGCGGCCCACCAGGCGGGACCGGGTCGGCGGCTCATGCTCTGGCAATTGCTCCACACTCCTGCCTTCCTACGACTACAGGCTAAGCGAACGCCGCCCGCAAAGCCTGCTCTCGCGGGGCCAGCTGGGCCGGAGCCGCTCGGGCGAGTGAGGTAGTCTCGTCATCACACTGCAGGACTACAGGCCTGCAGGCGTACCTGACAGCCCGGGGAGTGTCGCCGAGCCGAGGAGCAGGCGCTCGGGCACCTGATCCTGCACATCGAGGAGGACACGGAATGCGTATTGGCCTGATGCTCGACGTCGACAAGCCCCTGGACGACGTTGTGGCCCAGGTCCAGGCCGCACGCGAAGCCGGAGTCGGCTCCGTCTGGTGCTCCCAGATCTTCGGTCTCGACGCGCTCACCCTGCTTGCCATCGTGGGACGCGAGGTGCCGGGCATCGGTCTCGGGACAGCGGTGGTCCCCGTGCAGCCGCGCCACCCGATAGTGCTGGCAGGCCAGGCGCTCACGACCCAGGCGGCGGTGGGGGAGAGGCTGACGCTCGGGATCGGTCTGTCCCACCAGGTGGTGATAGAGGGAGTGTTCGGCTTGACCTTCGACCAGCCGGCCCTTCGGATGCGCGAGTACCTCTCGGTCCTGGTGCCGCTCCTCGCTGGCGAGCAGGTGGCGTTCCAGGGTAAGACACTGCGGGCAAGCACGATTGGGCCGCTAGGCGTGGTGGCACCCGCTCCTCCTGTGCTGGTCGCCGCGCTCGGGCCCGCAATGCTTCGCGTGGCGGGGCACCTTGCTGCCGGCACAGTCACCTGGATGACCGGACCCGCGACCGTCGAGAGCCACATAGTGCCCACCATCACTGCTGCAGCCTCCGCCGCCGGGCGCAGCGCGCCGAAGGTGGTGGTAGGTCTGCCGGTCTGCGTAACCGACGACGCCGCAGCGGCAAGGGAGCTCGTGGCCAAGGTGTTCGCCATCTACGGCCAGCTACCGTCGTACCGGGCGATGCTCGACCGCGAGGGAGCGGCCGGTCCGGCCGACGTGGCGATCGTCGGCGACGAGAGCCAGGTGAGGGGCGCGCTGGAGCGCTTGGCAGCTGGTGGCGCCACCGACTTCGTAGGTGCCATTGCCGCGACCGGCAAGGAACGCGAGCGAACCCTCGAGCTTCTCGGGGAGCTCGGACGCCGCTGAGGAGCGCTTCACGCGATCCGGCGGCTCAGCGGGCGATCGTCGTGTGCTTCAGCTCGTTCAGCTCCGGGTGCTCCGTCGCAAGGCGCACCACCTGCTCGATCGTGCGAGCTGCGAGCTCGGCGTCGCCCGACGGCCGGGTCATTATGCGGACGAACACAGCCTCTCGCTCGACGATGAAGGTGGGCACGCCGAAGACCGCATGAGCAGAAACGGCCTGCTCGTGGGCCTTGCGGAAGCTCTCGCGGGGCCAGGACGCAGCTACCTCCGCGAGCACGGCTTCCGAGCTGACGCCCGAGCGCTCGAGCACGTCTTTTACGACCTCCCCGTCGCGCAAGTCTCTGCCCTCGTCGTGCCGGGCAGCGAAAAATGCCTTGTGAGCCGCCGGGAAGGAGTCCGGGTAGTGCTCGGCGACGACGATGCTGGCTTCGATGGCAAGCCTTTCGGGGGCGGCTGAAGGGTCGTCCCATACCGGTGTGCTGCCCTCTTCGAGGTGGACCTGCGACAGCGAGAACGGCACGAACGACACCTCCCAGCCGGCACCGCCAGCGAGCGCAGCCAGGATGTGCTCGTGGGCGTTGCGGGCGAACGGGCAGCGATAGTCGTAGGTGACGCCGAAGGGGGGAAGGTTCATGCCCGGTGTCAACGCCTGGCTCGCCAGGGTGATTCCGCGCCAGGAAGCGGCCAGATCCACCTTCCGGCCAGCCCGAGGGTGGTCCCGAGGGCGGCTCCGGCTATCACGTCGGTCGGGTGGTGGTGCCTCAGGTGGACGCGGCTCCAGGCCACCCCGGCAGCCAGCGCCACGTACAGGGGCCCGAGCGGATCGCCGTCGGCGAGCAGCGTGGCAGCGCACCAAGAGGCCAGCGTGTGCCCGGAGGGGAAGCTGGCATTTCGAGGCTGCCTCACCAGGATCGCGATGCTGCGCTTGGGACCGGGCGGATCGTCGGGCGCAGGTAGGGAGCCCAAGGGGTCGCTCGCGCGTGCCGGCAGGGCGGGTGAGGGCCTGCGGCGCCCGACGGCCCGCTTCAGCGCGTAGTTCAGCGCCGGTGCTGCTGCACCCGTGAACAGGAGTGCTCGCAAGGCGGCAGGGCGGCGAGCAGGGCTCCACGCCCTGGTGGTCGCGATCGCAAGCCAGAGGAACCCGAGGTCTCCCAAGGCCGACAGTGCGGCCGCGGCCAGATCTGCGCCATAGCGTCCTCGCAGGGATCCGGCCAGGCTGTCCAATCGCGAGTCCAGCTCGGCGATGGCTCCCAGGGGCCGGTCTCCCCCGGGCCGGTCTCCACATGCCACGCCTTCGGGCGGATCGCACGCAGGGCGGACCACGCCAGCACGCTACCTCTGCAGAGCCGCCGGGGATCAGCAGCGCGCTTCAGCCGGCGGCGGAGGAGCTCACGGGGCCTAAGGCGGCGACGCTGCCGGCAGAGGCGGCGAGGGGTGCGCCCAGGCCGCCTGGCTGGTCCTCTGGCTCGGCCATCTCGTCCATGGCTATGGGACCCTCGGCACGCCCTTGGAGGAACTGGGTCACTATCGGGTCGGCGGTCGTGGACATCTCGGCCTTCGAGCCGAAAGCAACCAGGCGGGAGCGGAAGAGCAGGCCCATGTAGTCGGCTGTGCGCATGACCGACTGGATGTTGTGCGTGATTATGAAGAATGTCGCCCCCGACTCGCGTTGGGCAGTAACGACGAGGTCGTCGAGGTAGGCGACGCGTACGGGATCGAGCCCGGAGTCCGGCTCGTCGAAGAGGATGATCTCCGGGTCGAGCACGAGAGCGCGGGCGAGGCCCGCCCGCTTGCGCATGCCGCCCGACACCTCACCCGGCAGCTTTGTGAGGTGGTCCCCCAGCCCGACGAGGTCGGCCTTGTCGAGGACGATCCGCCGGATCTCCCTCTCGCTCTTGGAGGTGTGCTCGCGCAGCGGGAACGCGATGTTGTCGAAGAGGCTCATGGAGCCGAAGAGCGCACCGTCTTGGAACAAGACGCCGAACTTCCTGCGGATGCGGTAGAGCTCCTTCTCGCGAATGCCGACCACCGGCTCGCCATCGACGAATATCTGCCCGCGCTCGGGGGTCAGCAAGCCGATGATCGTCTTCAGCAGCACCGATTTCCCCGTGCCCGAAGGACCGAGGATGGCGGTGGTCTTCCCGCGGGGGACATCGAAGGTGATGTCCTGCAGCACCGTGTGGCGCCCGAAGGACTTGGTTACGCCCCTCACTGAGATGATCGCCTCGGCTCCAGGTCGAGACGTGCCGGAGGGTGGAAGTGGGCTGCTGGCCAGCGCGGCGATGCTCACGTCGAGGGGAACGGAGGTACGAGCGGAAACTTGCGACGGCGATGGCGAGCAAGCAGGCGGCCACCTGGCTCGGGGCTCAGCATGCTCAGAGCCCGAGGCTTCCCGCCAGCGCGCCGACCGTTCCTGTTACGCCCGACAGCGGCGTGCCGCCGGAGCTCGTGCCGCCGGAGCTCGTGCCGCCGGAGCTCGTGCCGCCGGAGCTCGTGCCGCCGGAGCTCGTGCCGACACTGTTCAGCGCGCTGCCGAGCCTACTTGTAACACCCTCGACGGTGTTGCCAGTGCTGTTCAGCACGCTGCCGAGCGGGGATGGAAGGGTGCTGCCGAGCCCCTTGACAGCGCTGCCGAGGCCGCCGCCCAGGCTCTTCGCCGTTCCACCCAAGGTGCCGGCCGCTCCGTTCAGCGTCTTCGCGAGCCCGCCGGCGGCGGGGGGAATGCTCGTAGATGTGCCACCGATTGGAGGCAGGCTCGGCAGGCCGGTCCCCGTCCCCGTCCCCAAGGGCGGCGTGCCGCTAGGGCTGGCCGGGGCGCTTCGCGGCGTACCTGAAGGCGACGAGGTACGGCTAGAGGTACCGAGCGGCCCGCTCACTCCCGTGCCGGCGCGCTCAGAGCTGCCCGAGCGTGCTGCCGGGGTCATCTGGACAACCGTCGCCGGCTTGGTCGTGTTCGCGGGGTGGGAAGCGCCGAGCA
>JAJYXW010000059.1 GCA_021801525.1 Actinomycetes bacterium | reverse complement strand
GTGGTTCTTGCTCGGGCTCTTCTGCGTGGTGAGCGCGGGTGCCGGCGTGCCCGACTCGCTTTCCCCAAAGCGCCTGCTCGGCATCGGCCTGGCTCCGGGTGCCTCGCCAGGCGCCGGAGGGAGCGCAGTGCTGTCGGGGGATGCCAACGAGCACATGGGCATAGACCCGGCCCGAGCCGTGCCGGACGGCAGGTCAGGTCAGGCGGGTCAGGCCGCCGGCAGGTCGGGTCAGGCGGGTCAGGTCGGCAGGTCGGGGCAGGCCGGCAGGTCGGGTCAGGTCGGCCGGGCCGGCAACAGGCGCCGCAACCCGAACCGGCGGCCGAACCGAGCGGGGATCTCCTGGCCGGTTGCCGTCGCCGGGGTGTCGAGCGCGCTGGTGGCCGCGCTGCTCGCGTACGGCGCTGACGGCCCCTGGCGAGCGGGTCACGCCTATTGGGCCGCCTCTGGCGAGCAGGCCGCCTACGTGCGAGCGCAGCACCAGGGGGCGCCAGCGACGACGACGAACCGGCTCGGCGCCGCGTACTTCGCGGACATACGCCACGCCATGGCGCTCAACCCCTGGGCCGCGCGCTACCCGGCGGCAGCAGGGGTGGACCTGGCGATCGCCGCCACCAAGGCCACCAAGTCGACCCTCCAGAAGACGGACCTCACGCAAGCAAAGACCTACCTGCTTGCAGCCGTGCGGGCAGAGCCGCAGGCGTCCCAGTACCGCTACGAGATCGCCCAGGTCTTCGCGGGCCTCGCCCACCTCTACCCGAGCCAGGCCAAGGGCTACTACGCCCGTGCCGTCTCCGAGCAGAAAGCCGCCGTCTACTGGGAGCCGCGCGACCCGGCGTTCTCCAAGTACCTGGCCAAGCTCGAGAAGGACCTGAAAAGCGCCGGCTGAGCGCGCAAGAGTCGAGGTGCCGTGCCCGCCACGCGCCGTGCCCGCCACGCGCCGGGCGCGGTCTCCGGCGAGCCCTGGGTTGCCTGCGCCCGGCGAGAGCGAGCGGCCGCACTAGCCTGGGATCAGTGGAAGAGCCTGCGGATGCTGTAGTGCTCGGGGCCGCTGGAGGCGCCGGTGGTGCTAGTGCCGGCGGCGCCAGAGGTGTGGGCGGCACAGTGGGCACGGTCGCGCGTCCGGCTGGTTCGGCAGAGCGCGTGCTTGCACGCGACGTCCTCGAGGAGGCGGTCCGCGCCGTGGTGGGAGCCTGCGACCCGGTGATGGTGGTTTGCTTCGGGTCGGTCGCGAGGGGCGAGGACGTGCCGGGCTCGGATCTCGACCTGCTGGTGGTGCTCGAGCACGTAGCCGATCGCGAGGCCACGCGTGCGCGAGTGCGCGAAGCTGCGCGCGAAGCGATCCGGGCCGGCGCGCCGGGGGTGGTGCCCGACGTGCTCGTCTACCCTCTCGCGGACGTGGATCGCTACCGGGGTGGGTACGGGCACGTCGTGGCTATAGCGCTTCGCGAGGGCAAGGTCGTCTACCGGCGCCGTCCTCGGGGTGCCGAGGCTCTCCGGCACATCGTGAGGTTACTGTTGCGGGCCATGGGTCTGACGAAGGCGGACAGCGACCGGCCGGAGCGTTGGTTGTCCGAGGCGCGTCTCAAGCTCGAATGTGCGTTGTTGGAGAACGAGCACTTCCCCCACAGTCCGGGGCCTGCGTTCCAGAGCGCGTTCGAGTCGACGGAGAAGTCCCTGAAGGCTCTCTATCTGGTGGCGAGGTCCGATCCCCCGAAGAGCCACGACCTGGCGGAGATCGCGGAGGGAGTGCCGCCTGCCATGCGGCCGCCCCTTGCGCACGAGGAGCTCGAGCGCATGACCGAGCTGTACCCCGAGAGCCGGTACCCGGCCGACCATCCCGAGCTCGGCACAGACGATGCGGCTATGGCATTACGGGTAGCTGGGTCTGCCTGCGTACACCTCGAAGGGATCCTCGGATCCTCCGGTCCGAAAACCACGACCACGTGATCTCGCTTTATCACCCCGATGAGGTCGCTCCCGCTCAGGCACCGAGGACGGTGAACCCGAGCTGCCGAGCTGCGTGGGCCTGGCGCCGGTCGAACGTGAGGAACGCGACGGCGGGAGCACCTACGCGCCGGGCCGCCGACAGGTGCAAGGCGTCGAGCGATCGGGCTCCCGTCGCCTCGGCGATTCCGGCCGCCCCCTCGCATGTGACCTCGTCCAGCTCGACGATCGCGAACGCCTGCAGGTCTAGCTCGAAGTCAGCCCGCGCAGCTGTGGCTTCCCTCCCCACGAGTAGGCGATGCAGGTTGCGCCGGACCTCGATGATCGTGTGCCGGGCGGTCACCAGAGACGAGTCGCTTTCGAGCAGCGATACGGCTTCCTCGGAGTCCGGCTCGTCCACGTAGCGCTTCAACAACGCGCTGGAGTCGACGTAGAGGCTCAATTGCCGCGGTCTTCTGCCAGTGCGTCGAGCACGCGCCCGGTAGCCTTCGAGCGGCGCACCGGGCGAAGCTTCGCTCCCGCGCTCGGGCGCAGCCATCCCTCGGCTATCCCCTCTTCGATCCGTCCCCTTCCGGGCAAGGGACCGAGCACGGCCTTCGGTCGTCCGCGATCGGTGACGCGAAGTAGCTCACCGCGTTCGGCGCGGTCGAGGTACTCCGACAGGTGCTGCTTCAGCTCGCGGACGCCCACGTCAGCCATGTGGATACTTTATCGTCGATTGTGACCACTTCCGGCTCATCCGGCACAGACGGCACGCCCGGCACGCCCGGCACGCCCGGCACGCCCGGCACGCCCGGCATTTAGCACTAGCAGGCCATCACGGAGGCCATGGCAGTGCAGACCTCCGGCCAGCGCGATGCAGGAATCCGCCCGGCCTGCCTCAGCAGACATTCGACCGGGACGAGCTGGATGTTGTCGAGGTTCGCCACCGACCCTGCCTGTACTCCTTCCTCGGGGCCCAGGGAGACCTCCGTGGCGATCCCGCGGACCGTGGTGGTGACCGGGGCGGCGAGGACCCGCCTCAGCAGCGGGGCCACACGCGCTCGCGTGATTATGACCACAGGGCGGATCTTGTCGAGGTCCGCCCACCAGACCTGGCCGTGGCCGAGACCGCTCAAGCCCGGGTCCTCCGCCTACGCACGGCAGCGAGCCGGCGCACATCCTCTGGAACCTCGCCGTCGTAGGGAAGGCCCGCGGCCGTGGGTGCCTCCCAGGCAAGGTCGGCGTCCTCGTGATAGGGCATCGTGCGAAGGGCAAGGCGCTCGCGCTCGCCTTCGAGCGCGTCGAGCAAGGCGGAGAGGGCTCGGTCGAAGAGCTTGCTGTCGCTCGTGGCGAGCAGGCGGCGGCATGCTTCGAGACGGTCACGGTCGACGGTGGTGGAGATGCGCGCACGACTCATGCCACAGACTATAGCATGCTATATGCCATCAATCATGCGGCGCCGTACCATGAAGTGCCGGGCCGTGTCATGCGCTGAGCCGTGTCGTGCGCTGAGCCGCTAGCCGCGGTAGCGGTCGTCGGGCCCGGCGACGCCGAGCGGCTGCTCCATGCGAAGGAACCGGGCGACGTTGGCGGCGGCAAATCGGGCTCCTTCGGTGATGGCGCCGGGGACCGATGCGGAGTTGTGCGGCGAGCCGAGCACGTTGGGCAGCTTCAGGAAAGGGTGCGCGAGCTCGAATCGCCCGTGCCGGAACGGCTCCACCCACCAGGCGTCGATCCCGGCGAGGAAGGTGGGCTCCGCGACGAGGAGGGAGTAGAGCGCGTCCTGGTCGATGATCTCTCCCCGGGCCACGTTCACCAAGATCGCATCACGCCTCATCCACTCGAGCTCACGGGCACCTATGAGCCCGGCAGTCGCCCTGGTCAACGGCAGGCTCACCACCAAGATGTCCGCCTGCCGCAATGCTGCCTCGAGATCGGCCACCCGCAGCATCTGGTCGACCGCCTCGTCTCCGTTGCCGCTGCGGTTGACGCCGACGATCCTGACCCCGAAGGGGCGCAGCAGGCGTGCGACGGCGCGGCCGATCCCGCCGTAGCCGAGGATGACCGCGTTGAGCCCGGCGAGGGAGCGGCTATGGGCGGACTGGTCGAAGGTTCCCGCTGCCAGCTCGCCGTGGGCCGCCACGAGCCGTTTGGCAAGCGCCAGCACCATTGCGACGGCGTGCTCAGCGATGGGCGCTGCGTACGCGCCGGAGTTGCCCGCTACGGTCACCCCCGGCGGGATGCGGTCGAAGCCTACATGGTCGAGGCCGGCCGAGAGTGTCTGGAGGAAGCGCACCCGAGTGGCGTTGGCCCAGTCGTGGGCGGAGAGCTCCCGGTCGGGGTTCCAGCAGATCATGGCGGTGGCGCCGGAGAGCACCTCCGCTCGCCCCGGGTCGCGGGTGGCCGGGTCGCGGGTGGCCGGGTCGCGGGTGGCCGGGTCGCGGGTGGCCGGGTCGCCGCGGATCGGGTCGTCGGGGGCTGGGGCCATTGCGACCTCCGCGATCCCCGCCAGCTCCGACGCAATTGCTGCCATGGCGTCGTCGCCCACGGGAGAGGTGACGACCACTCTCACGCTCACTGCTCGCCTCCTCTTATCCGGCTGTCCGGTATGGGGTTCACTCCTGCCACAGTACGTCCGCGCCCCCGCCTTTTGGCGCAGCCGCTACCGGGCCACCCCGTCCCTGCTGCTCCCGCAGCGTCAGGCGCTACTGTCGGGGGCGGCCTCGCCCCGCCTCTCCAGGCCTGCTTGGAGATCACGCGCTGGCGCATCGGGCAGCCCGGCGGAGCTGGTCCATGCCCGCCCGCCGCGCACCGCCCGTCCGAGCAGCCCGGCGCTCATGCGCTCGTCGAGGCTGTCGCCGTACACGGGGACGAGTGCGAGCATCGCGAGGGCCACGATGCCCGCGATGGCTAGCACGACGATGCCGGCAATGTGGACGCTGGAGCTTGCCTGGCCGAGCACGACTCCGATGCCGGCGAGCAGTGCTGCTGTGCCGTATACGACCCCGACCGCTGCTCGCACCGGCAGTCCGAGATGCACCAGGCGGTGGCTCGTGTGATCCTGGCCGCCCATGAAGGGGCTGCGGCGGTGTGCGACACGGCTTGTCACCACGAGCGCGGTGTCGAAGAGCGCTACGCCGAGCACCGCCACGAGCGCGGCGACGTCGACGCGGGTTGCCGGGTTGTCGCGGAGCTTCAGGGCCAGTACCGAGAGGAGGAACCCGAGGAAGAGGCTGCCGGCGTCGCCCATGTAGATGCGAGCCGGGTGGAAGTTGTGGCGCAGGAACCCCGCCGCGCATCCGGCCAGCGCGACAGCGAGTGCCGCGACGAGGAACTCCCCGCGGACCACCGCGATCCCGAAGAGACCGAGCGCGCCGATGGAGGCCACCCCAGCGGAGAGCCCGTCCATGTTGTCGAGGAGGTTGAAAGCGTTGGTCACCACGACGACCCAGGCGACGCTGACGAGATCGTCCGCCCATCCGGGGAAGCCCGCCAGGTGCATGACGGCTCCGGTCGCCCACACGCCCACCCCGGCTCCCACCTCCACCGCCAGGCGCAGCCAGATCGGCAGGCCCCGCACGTCGTCTGCGAGACCCACGACGGCGAGCACGAGCGCCATGCCGAGCAGCGCTGCGAGCTGGGCCAGGCCCTTCGAGGGCGGGTCCACCAAGGCCCCGAGCACGAGAGCCGCCGAGAACGCCGCCACGATCGCAGCCCCGCCGAGATAGGGGACCGCCTTGGTATGAGACTTGCCCGGGGCAGGGTGGTCGAGGATGCCGTGCCGGGTGGCGAATCCGAGGGCGACCGGAGTGAGGAGGGCGCTCAGCGCGAGCGCGCCGAGGAAGAGGAGCGGGTACGCCCAGAGGGGCAGAGCGCTCACTCGGGCATCGAGCGCATCGAGCGGTGCACCCGTGTGGCACCTGTCTCGCCGGTGACGCTCAGCGCGCGCTCGGGATGGCTCCCTGCAGGCATGGGCAGCAGGTTACGCGATTGCTCGCCGCAGGTGTGCGTGGAGCTGGCTCCCGGCCCCAGCTCGTGGCCTCGATGATACAGGGAGCTAGAATACTGAGAGGCTATGAACACACTCGAGATCATCGAAGAGATGCGGGCCAACCCGGCTCTGGCGGAAGAGCTGAGAGCCGTGGTGCTCTCGCGGGAGCTGCTCGCCCTGCCCGAGCGTATGGCATCAGTCGACGACAGGCTTGCCCGCCTGCTCGAAGTGTCCGAGCGCCACGAGGCCACCCTCGAGCGCTTGGAGGCGACCGTCGAGCGCCACGAGGCCATCCTCACCCGCCTGCTCGAGGTGTCCGAGCGCCACGAGGCCACCCTCGAGCGCTTGGAGGCCACCCTCGAGCGCCACGAGGCGACCCTCGAGCGCTTGGAGGCGACCGTCGAGCGCTTGGAGGCGATCGTCGAGCGCCACCAGGCGACCCTCGAGCGCCACGAGGCGACCCTCGAGCGGCTGGTCGGCTATGTCGCGCAGCTCAGGGGTGGGTACTTCGAGACCAAGTGGGAGAAGAACGCCCATGCCTACCTGGGGAGCCGTGGGTTCCGCAGGCTGAAGCTCGTCGACAAGGGAACCCTTGCAGCGCTGCTCGACGACGCCTGTGATGCCGGCACGCTGAGCGACGCCGACCACGACGAGGTGCTCCTTGCGGATTCGGTGCATGCGGCCGTGAGCCGTGCTGATGCCACGCCCGTCTACATCGTGAGCGAAGTCGCAGCGCGTGTCCATGCGGACGACTTCGAACGAGCGCTGCGGCGTGCGAAGCTGCTGCAGGCGGCCACGGGTGTTCCCTGCGTCGCGGCCGTGGCCGGAGGATCTGTCGACCGAGTGGTGGCGGAAGAAGATCACGGCAGGGCGATCGTCGTCCAGCCGGCCGAGTGGGAGGATACGGCAGAGTAAGAAGCCTGGCGGATGGGCCGGTAGGATAGGCGGCCGTGACCACGACTGTGAAGGGTATTGACGGCTTCGCCTCGCTCCAGGGAAAGCACCTGGGCTGGTCGGGCTGGCAGTTGGTAGACCAGGACCGGGTGGACCGCTTCGCGGATGCGACGGGCGACCACCAGTGGATACACGTCGACCCGGAGCGCGCTCGAAGTGGTCCCTTCGGCGGCACCATCGCGCACGGGTATCTCACGCTGTCGCTAGCGCCCGTCCTCCTGCACGAGGTCCTCGAGGTGGAGGGCATGGGCTTCGGGGTGAACTACGGCTGCAACAAGGTGCGCTTCCCCGCGCCGCTGAAGGTGGGCTCGCGCGTGCGTCTCGGGGCCGAGGTTGCGAGTGTCGAGGACGTGCAGGGCGGCGTGCAGGCGACGCTCTCGCTCACGATCGAAGCCGAAGGGGAGGCCAAGCCCTGCTGCGTGGCCGAGGTGGTCTACCGCTACTACGCCTGAGCGGGGCTGCCGCCTCGGCTCCCGGCCGGCCCCTGCCGCGGCTGTTGGCAGCTCGGCCCCTTGCCTGCCTGGCCCCCAGGCCTAGTGCTCCGTTCGTGGGCGACGAGGTGGGCGATGATGCCGTCGAGATCGACGCTTGGCTCGAACCCGATCAACGAGCGCACTCTCGCCGTGTCGGGCACGCGCCTGGGCATGTCCTCGAAGCCCTCCTCGTAGGCCTCGTCGTAGGGGACGTAGCGCACCTTGGAGGACGATCCCGTGGCTGCGATCACCCGGCGGGCGAGCTCGTCGACGGAGACCTCCTCGGTGCTGCCCAGGTTGAACACGCGCCCGTAGGCCTCGGGGTGCTCCATCAGGCGCACGAGTGCGGGCACGACGTCCCCCACGTAGCAAAAGCAGCGGGTCTGGCTGCCGTCGCCATGCACGGCGAGCGGCGCGCCGAGGAGCGCCTGGCGCACGAATCGGGGGAGCACCATCCCGTAGCGGTCGCTCTGGCGGGGTCCTACCGTGTTGAACAGCCTCACGATCACGGTCGGGAGGGACTTCGAGCGCCAGTAGGTGTACGCGAGGATCTCCTCGATCGCCTTGGCCTCCGAGTAGGACCAGCGGCTCTTCAGCGGCGAGCCGAGGATGCGGTCGTCGTCCTCGGACAGCGAGTCGGAGCTGTTCTTGCCGTAGATCTCGCTGGTGGAGGTGACGAGAACGCGGGCTGCGTGGCGGTGAGCGTGCTCGAGCACGATCTCCGAGCCCCGGACGTTCGTAGCAAGGCCCTCGAGGGGGCGTTCCACGATGAGCTCCACTCCCACGGCCGCGGCCAGGTGGAAGACGCTGTCGACGCCTTCGAGGGCCCTCTCCAGAGCGTCCTCGTCGAGGATCGACCCGAGCTCGAAGCGCATGCCCGGGTGGTCGAGGAGTGGCGCAATGTTCTCGTACGAGCCGGTGGAGAGGTCGTCGAGCACCGTCACCCGATGGCCCAAGGCCAGCAGGTGCTCACAGAGGTGCGATCCTATGAACCCGGCTCCGCCGGTTACGAGGGCGTCCATCGCTGAGCCACCCTAAGGGTCTTTCACTGAACAAGTCGCGCGGTCCGAAGACCTACGCGGCTGTCGCGTAAGGAGCCGACCCGGCCCCTACATCTGTCTTGTGTCGTCGCAGCCGTGGCTTCGGGCGATGGTTCAACGGCATCCCCATCGCCCGCCATGCGGCTTCGGCAACCTGGCCACGAGACGTGAGCACCTCTGCTGCGTTCACGTCCGCG
>JAJYXW010000174.1 GCA_021801525.1 Actinomycetes bacterium | reverse complement strand
GTGGTCGAGCCTGGCATGGTGGTCAACATCGAGCTCTACACCCCCGTGGAGGGCATCGACTTCGTCGGGGACGAGGAGACCTTCGTCGTCGAGGAGGGCGGCCCGCGGCGCATCTCGCGGCTGCCTCGCGACATCCGAGCACTCTGAGCCGCATTTCCGCCCGCACCGAAGGGAGCCGATCAGATGCCTGCCGAGCACGAACCTGCCAAGGGAGCGCAGATACATGTGGGCGTCATCGGCCTGGGTACCATCAGCGCCCTGCACATGGAGGGCTACCGCCTGGCCGAGGACATCGCGAGGATCACGGCTGTTTGTGACACGGCCGAGGCGGCCGCCGCGGCCCACGCCCAGCGCCTCGACGCCAAGGCGTACTCGGACTACGAGGAGCTGCTCGCCGACCCGGGCGTCGACATGGTCGACGTGCTCCTGCCCCACAGCCTCCACGTGCCCGTGGTCCAAGCGGCGCTCCAGGCGGGAAAGCACGTCCTTGTCGAGAAGCCGATGGCGCCTACCTCGGCAGCATGCGAGGAGCTCGTCTGCATGGCTCGTGAAGCCGGGCTCACCTTCACCGTTGCCGAGAACACCCGTTTCGTCGACGCCTACCTCGAGGTGGAGCGCCTGATTAACGATGACGCCATAGGGTCCGTCAGGTCTGTTCGCACGTTCATCTCGGGGAGCGAGGTCGAGCGCCTGCGCGATGCCACCTTGTGGAAAGGCAGGCGCGACGGGACGGTAGGTGGAGCAGTCATGGACGCAGGCGCACACACGTTTTATCTCTTTGGATGGCTTTTCGGCGGAGTGACCGAGGTGAGGGCGCAGAGCGCCAAGCTCGTGGAGGAGAGCGAGGTCGAGGACAACGCGCTCGTCACGGGCCGTCTCGGCAACGGCGGGCTCTTCTCGGCGGAGTTCAGCTTCACAGCGGAGATCCCCTGGGGGGAGCGCCTCGAGGTCTACGGCTCCAAGGGTTCGATAATCGTCGACCAGCTCGTCGATCCTCCGGTCATGCTCTACAAAGGGGAGTACGACTTCGACGGCAACCCCGTCACGTCGGTGGCTCGCGACGTCCTGTGGTGGAAGGGTAGCTCGATAGCGGCCGGGGTGAGGGATTTCGTCGCCGCCTTGTCCGCCGGGCGTCCCCCGAAGATAGATCCCGAGGACGGCGTGCAGGCTATGCGGGTCGTAGAGGCTGCCTACGAATCGATCGAGCGGGACGGGGCCCGCGTGACGATCGAGCCCCGTAGAGCATGATCCCGATGGCAATATCCAGAGAGGAAGAGTGACGATGGGCGTTGCGAGTCCCTTGGTGGTCACGTCGACTGCGAACGTGAGCTGGTTGCATCCAGAGGTGCCGTACCCAACCGACGCGGCCGGGCGCGCGAAGGCGGCCTCTGCGTGCGCTGACGCGGGGGCAGCGGTGTTCCATATGCACGCGGAGGACTCCTGGACCGAGTCCATCGAGGCTGTGCGCGCTGCCTCGGACCTCGTCGTACAGTGCGGCATGTCGAGCCTGCCCATCCCCGAGCGGATGGAGGTCTACGAACAGGGCGCCGACATGATCTCCATCATCGCCAGCCACCACGACGAGGCGTTCGTCGGCGTGGAGACGAACGTCTTACACGGGCGTGACGAGCTGGAGCAGTACGCGGCACTGTGCCGGGAGCACAGCGTGAAGCCCGAGTGGGAGATCTGGCACTCCGGGTCGATATGGAACCTCCGCTACCTGATCGACAAGGGGTTGCTCGACCCGCCCTACGTGACCACGCTCTTCTTCGGTTGGCCCGGTGGCACCTGGTCGCCGCCCAGCCTGGAGGAGTACCTCCACAGGCGCCGCCAGCTCCCCGAGGGTTCGGTGGCCACGGTGAGCGTCATGGGTTCCGAGCAGGTGCCTCTGCTCGCCGCGGCGATTGGCCAGGGCGATCACGTGAGGGTCGGCACGGAGGACAACCCGTACGGGCGGGACGGCTCCGTGGCGCCGACCGAGAAGCTGGTGGAGGAGATCGCAGATCTTGCCCGTGCAATGGGGCGTCGCCTCGCCACGCCCGACGAGGCTCGCGAGATGCTCGGCATCGCAGGCAGGAAGTGATGCCGGCTGGGCCCGGAAGTGCTGCGGTGGCGATCGGTCGCGTCGCCGTGGTCACAGGGGCTGCCCGCGGGATAGGGCATGCGACCGCCAGGCGCTTTGCCTCCGCAGGCTACGCGGTGGCTGCTATCGACGTTGCCGAGGAGCCCGAGCCCGGCCTGCTCGACGCTGGGCTGCCAGGCGAGGTGGCCTGGATGCCCTGCGACGTGTCCGACGAGCCCGCTGTCGAGAGGGTCGTCACCGAAGTGGTGTCGCGCTTCGGGCGCATCGATGCAGTGGTGAACGTGGCAGGGGTAATCGTGGTGAAGCCCCTCGAGGAGACCTCGTGGGCTGATTTCAAGAGGATGGTCGACGTCAACCTGGGCGGTACGTTCCTCATGTGCAAGCACGCCATACCGGTGATGAAGGCACAGCACAGCGGGGCGATCGTCAACATGGCCTCGGTATCGGGCCACGTCGGGCAGACCGACCATGTGATATACGGCGCGACCAAAGGTGCGATCCTCTCGTTCGTGAGAGCCCTTGCGTGGGAGCTGGCTCCCTCGGGCATCAGGGTGAGCTCCGTGAGCCCGGGGTCGGTCGACACCGACATGCTTCGCGGCGACGTGGCTTCCGAGGCCGAGCGCATGGGCCGGAGCTACGCTTCCGTGAAGGCCGAGCGCGAGGCGGAGCAGGCGCTGGGCCGTTGGGCGTCTCCCGAGGAGATAGCCGAAGCCGTGTACTTCCTGGCGAGTGACGCGTCCTCGTTCGTCACGGGCGCCGATCTGCTGGTCGACGGCGGGTGGGTCGCAAAGTGAGGTACGCCAGGTGAGGTACCTCGCCTACGAAGACGGTGGCGAGCGGGTCATGGGGGTGCTCGCGGCCAGCGGCGTCGTGCCGGTGATGGAGGTCGACGCGTTCTACAGTGACGTGGCTGCAGCTATCGAGGCGTCACGCCGGGTCGCAGAGCAAGCCGCGCGTGAGGCGGGCCCTCCCGGCAGCGCCGCGGGACGGCCGCTCGCAGAGCTGATGCAGGTACCGCCCGTTCCCCTCGGAGCGCGTGTCTTGTGCCTCGGGCTCAACTACCGCTCCCACGTAGAGGAGGCTGCCCAGGAGGTGCCGGAGGCACCCACGGTGTTCGTCCGATTGCCCTCGACCCTGGCCTGTGACGGCGAAACGGTGAGGATACCTGCAGCTGACCGCAAGCTCGACTGGGAAGGGGAGCTTGCCGCCGTCGTCGGCTCCCCTCTCGATGGGGCATCGGAGGAAGAGGCGGCGCGCTCGGTGTTCGCGTACACCTGCTTCGACGACCTGAGTGCCCGGGGTCTGCAGCTGGCCACCTCGCAGTGGACCCTCGGCAAGAACGTGGACGGCACGGGGCCCATGGGCCCGGTTCTCGTGGGCGCGGAGGAGGTCGCCGACCCTTACGCGCTCCACATCGAGACGCGTGTCAACGACTCCGTGATGCAGTCGGCGACGACTGGAGACATGATCTTCCGGATACCGGAGGTTCTCGCGTACATCTCCGGGGCCATGCGCCTCCGCCCCGGGGACGTCCTGGTGACAGGCACGCCCGAGGGCGTTGGCTATACCCGCGATCCGCCCGTGTACCTGCTCCCTGGGGACACCGTCGAGGTGGAGATCGAGGGCATAGGAGTGCTGCGCAACCAGATCGTGTGAAGCTGCGCCGTCTTCAGCGGGAGTCTCCATCAGGTTGGTGGCAACTGGCATAATATGACGCCTATGTCAGTGTCTATCGACCCGGGGTCGGGTCTCCGCCTGCCGGGTTCCTCTCCGGGCTCTTCGGGCAGCTCGGAGAGCCTGGACGAGGCATTCTCGAAAGAGCTTCGAGCCTTCCTCGATGCCTACGCTCCCGACGAAGCGCAACAGATGGATGGCCAGCGCCGCCACTTCGGGCCAGACGGGGTGCCCGCGTGGGCACGCGAATGGCAGGCACTGCTGTTCGACCACGGATGGCTCGTTCCCGGGTACCCGCCCGGCTTAGGGGGTCGCGACGCGACGGCGCGCCAGAGCCTCGTGTACCTCGGGGAGATGGCGCGCCGAGGGCTCCCGCGCTCGCTCCACTTCCCCGGCTACGCGATCGTCGCCCCCACGCTTCTCGAGTGGGGTGACGAGGCCCAGCGCTCGATGGCGCCTGCGGCCCTGCGAGGGGACAACGTGTGGTGCATCGGCATGAGCGAGCCAAACGCGGGCTCGGACTTGGCGTCTCTCACGACGCGGGCGGAGCTGGTGGGGGACCGCTTCGTCGTCAACGGCCAGAAGGTCTGGACCTCGTATGCGATGTGGGCCGACTACTGCCTTTGCTACGTCCGGACAGGTCCCCTCGCAGAGCGCCATCGAAGTATCAGCGTGCTGGTCGTCGACATGGGCTCCCCGGGCATAGAGGTGCGCCCCCTGCGGCAGATGACAGGGCGGAGCGAGTTCGCCGAGGTGTTCTTCACCGACGTCGAAGTGCCGGCAGCGAACCTTGTCGGCGCAATGGACCACGGCTGGCAGCTGACGCGCTCCTCGTTGTCGCACGAGCGCGGAGGCCTCTGGCTCCAGTGGGTCGCAGCGCTGGAGCGCAGCCTCGCCGACCTCGTTGGCGAGGCGCGGGCGCGGGGCCTTTCCGGCGATCGCCTCGTTCGCCAGCAGCTGGCTCGCGCTGTCTGCGAGGTGTCCTGCTTGCGCTGGACCGGCTACCGGGGCTTCGAGCGCCTGGAGGCGACGGGCGAGGCCCCCGAGCACCTGCTGTTGAAGCTGGCGACCTCCGAGTGCGGGAGGGCCCTCGCCGACCTGGGCACGCACCTCGCGGGCGCTGCCTCGGTGGCGGAGGTGACGGGGAGGGAGGAAGCTTGGAGTGGCGCCGGGACCGTGCGCCCTTGGGCGCACGAGCTCGTGGCGAACTTCGCGGCCACCATTGCCGGGGGAACCTCGGAGATCCAGCGCGATATTGTCGCCGAACGGGTACTCGGCCTTCCGCGTCGTTGAGTGAGCTGCGGGTGCCGCGGGCCTGAGGGCGCCGCTTGGCGCCGGAGCCAGCCTACGTGGCGCAAGGAGCATCCGCCGGCTACGAGCATCAGCCACCCACTAACGTTCACCAGGAGGTCTACCGAGGTGCCACTCACCGACCAGCTTCGATTGATGGCCGATGCCTACCCAGGCAAGATCGCGTACAGGGTGCTCGGCGGCCCTGAGATGACCTTCGCTCAGTGGGAGGGCGACTCCAACCGCCTGGCCCGGGCGCTCGTCGCCAGGGGGGTACGCAAGGGCGACCGGGTCGCGGTCGGCCTGCCCCCCGAAGAGGCATTGCGCTGGCTCGTAGCCTATGCAGCGGTCCACAAGGCGGGAGCGGTCGCCGTCCCCCTGAACCCGAGGCTCGCGGAGCGCGAGGTGGCAGCGATGCTCGGGCACTCGGGCACTCGCGCGCTGGTCGCAGCCGGTGACCTCGCTGCTCAGGTTGCCAGCATCGCAGGGGAGCTCCCGCTGCTCGAGCTGGTCGTGGTGGTGGGCGAGCCAACATCCGAGCTGCGGCCGCAGACCGCCACCTGGTCCGAGATGGTTGTAGGTGACGACTCCACCTTCCAGGTGGAGGTCGCGGAGGACGATCTGGCCGACATCCTCTACACCTCCGGCACCACCGGCACCCCCAAGGGAGTTGCAGTGAGGCACAAGAGCGCGTCGCTGCTCCCTACCAATCTCCCTTCGTGGAGCGGGGAGATATGGCTGCACTCGAGCCCCCTGTTCACCTTTGCAGGGGTGTCGTTCGTGTACAACCCCATGAAGCTCGGGATGTCGGCCCTCTATCAACCTCGCTTCGATGCGGACGAGTGGCTGGACGCCGTGGAGGCGTACCGCCCTACGGCAGTGTTCCTGGTCCCGGCAATGGCCCAGCTGCTCGTCAAGAGCGAGCGCTTCGAGACGGCATTGCTGGACTCCGTGAAGCTCTGCGCCATCGGGAGCGCCCCCCTGGCCCCGGCAACGCTCAGGCGAATGCAGGACCGCATGCCCTCCGCCATGGTGTCCAACAGCTACGGGATGACCGAGGCAGGGGCGGCCTACTGCGCCATGCCGGAGGGCGAGTCGCTGAAGCGTGTGGGCTCTGTTGGCAAGCCGATGCCCCCCATGGAGGTTCGCTGCGTCGACGCGGGTGGGTCCGACGTGCCGGCTGGCGAGGTGGGCGAGGTCCTGATCCGCCTTCCGGGGAAAGAGCGGGAGTACTTCGGCGACCCGGAGGCGACTGCCCGCACGTGGGAGGGAGGGTGGTTGCACACCGGCGATCTCGGCCGCCTGGACGAGGACGGCTACCTCTACATAACCGGGCGAAAGAAGGACGTGATCATCCGCGGGGGCAACAACATCCATGCAACCGACGTGGAATCGGTGCTGCTGGAGCACCCCGACATCGCGGAGGCAGCCGTCGTAGGGGTTCCTCACGACGTTCTCGGAGAGGATCTGGCGGCATTCGTGGTGCCTGTTGCGGGTTCCCGGCCGACCCCCGACGAGCTGCGCCGACACTGCCTCGCGCACCTCGCCGAGTACAAGGCTCCCCGTCGCTTCGTCTTTGCAGAGGAGCTGCCCCGCAATGCCACCGGCAAAGTCCAGAAGCATCTGCTGGAGGTGCCGCGAGAGCCGTGAGAGATTCTGCTCGCGCTCGGGCTCGCGCTCGCGCTCGGGCTGCTCGGCGGGAGTAAGCTGTTTGCTGACGGGTGTGTCAGTGCCGCTGCCGGTCGCGGGCGCTGTCTGCAGGGGTGGCTGCTGCCGGCACGGCAATGGGGACGAGCAGCCGGGGGATGTCCTCCGGCGGTCGAAGGAGCAAGAGATGGATGTTGATATGAGGGCGCTGGCCGGGCACAGGGGCCGCCTCGTCGAGCAGGCAGCCGCCGACCCGGTGACCGCAGAGGTGGTCCGGGGGTTCATGGAGACGGTCTGCTTCGAGATGGCCACCTACGTGTCGCGCACGGCCACGACGCCGATCCTGAACCAGTCGAACGAGCGCAACGCCACAGTCCTCGACGGCAAGGGCAGGCTCGCCGCTTTGAGCGTGGGCATACCCCAGTTCATGCTCACCTCCACGCTGCCGGTGCGCTTCGCGCTCGAGTACCTGGGTGCCGAGGAGCTGCGAGCGGGCGACGTGTTCATAGCGAACGATCCTTACCACGGCGGTGGCCACCTCCCGGACTACAACGTGTTCGCGCCGGTCGTGGCCGACGGCCGCCTGGTGCTCATCCCGAGCATCCAGTGCCATCACGGCGACACCGGCGGGGCAGTGCCCGGCGGGTACAACGTGACAGCGGCCGACATCTGGGGAGAGGGCGTCCGCTGGCCGGCCGTCAAGGTGGTCGACCAGGGCAGGGAGCGCCGCGACGTCATGTACGCCCTGCAGGTGAACAACCGGCTCCCAGGCTTCCTCGGGGACCTTCGTGCCCAGATCGGGGCTGCGCAGATGGCGGCAAAGCGCCTGGGCGAGCTGATCGAGCGCTACGGCGTGGAGATGGTCGAGTCTTCGGTCGACTACATGATCGACTACGCGGCGCGCCGCTTCGCCGAGGAGGTCGCGGCCTGGCCCGACGGCGTCTACGAGGCGGACGCATATGTCGACCACGACCCGCTCGGGAACCCCGACGTGCACATCCACGCGAAGGTGACGATCGAGGGAGAGCACCTCAGCGTGGACTACACCGGATCGGACACCCGCCAGGAGCTCCAGGCGTGGTCCACCTTCGGGAACACCCGCGGCTGCACGGTCGCGCAGATCGCCTCGATGATGGACCCGGAGATCCCGAAGAACGAGGGCTTCTTCGACTCGATCGAGCTCATCGTCCCCGAGGGCTGCGTGCTGAACCCCCATCCCGGCAAGCCGGTGAGCGCCGGGACTCACCATCCGGGCATCGACATAGGAGAGGTGATCGCCCTCGCGTTCGCGGAGATCATGCCCGAGCGCGCAGTGCCCCAGACCTACAAGACGGGCATACCCACCACCATCACCGGGATCGATCCCCGGAGCGGCCGCCAGTTCATAGACCCCTCCACCGAGGTCTACGCCGGCTGGTGCAACGCCGCGCGGGGGATGGACGCGTGGGGCGCCCAGGCAGCGTCCTTCGGCAACCTCTGGAAGGCCACCGCGGAGATCAACGAGAGCCTCTTTCCCCATATCCAGTGGTCACGCGACTACCGGACCGACTCGGGGGGGCCGGGCCAGTGGCGCGGTCTGTGCGGCAGCCACTACCAGAAGGAAGTGCGGGTGCCGGCCAAGGTCTACACCTATGTCGTCGGCATGAAGTACCCGATGCCCGGCATCGCCGGCGGCAAGCCCGGAGCGCCGAACAAGCTCACCTTGAAGGTCGGCTCGCCCGATCCGGTGGTCATCACCCACACGGCGGAGTGGGTTCCCCTCGAGCCCGGCGAGCGGATCGTCTACGACTACGGCGGCGGCGGTGGTTGGGGCGACCCGCTGGACCGGGACCCGGCCGCCGTGCTCGACGACGTCCTGGACGAGTACGTGAGCGTCGAGGGCGCAGCGCGCGACTACGGCGTGGTGCTCGTCGGCTCGCTCGACGACCTGACCCTGGCCGTTGGCGAGGAGGCGACCGAAG
>JAJYXW010000178.1 GCA_021801525.1 Actinomycetes bacterium | reverse complement strand
CCCACCGGCTGCAAGCTCCTCCCAGCCGGCGCCCGTCTACGCCGTCGCTTTTCGGACAAACACCGCGGTCGCTGCACTCCAACCCACCGTCCAACCCACCGTCCGAGCTCCAGCCAATACGGCAGGCAGTGACGTGCGATCTTTCGTGGTGGGGGCGCGCCGTGAAGATACTGGGCTCGCCAAGCTCCCGCGCTGGCCCTGGCTCCGGCGGCGCGCGTGGCTGATCCTGGTGCCTACGGTCGTTGCGGCCGCGTCCAGCTGGTGGGTGCAGCGAAGCCTTCCCGAGCGCTACTCGGCCACCTCGGTCATGCTCGTTCTCTCGGGCGCGTCATATCAGGGACCCGGAGGCGCGAACGAGGCCGACACCCTCGCAGCCACCTACGCAGCTTTGATCCCGAGCGACAGCGCAATCAAGAACGCCGTCTCGGTAGCAGCGGGGGTGCCCGTGAGCGTCGCCGGTCGTGACCTCAGCGTGGTCGTCGAGCGGAGCACCGCGCTCATGGAGGCTACCTTCACTGCGGCTACCCCTTCGCGAGCGATTGCCGGAGCACGCGCGCTCGTGGATGCCGTTGCGGGCGGGGATCCCTCAACTCCCGCGATAGCGGCCGGCAGCGTCGCTTTGGTCCACGTTGCGACCGCGGCGACGAGAAGCGGCGGAGTGGCCAAGGATGCCTTGCCGATCGGTATCCTCCTCGGGCTCTTGCTCGGTGGAGGTCTCGCGGTGACAGCCGAACGAGCCGACCCCCGGATCGACAGCGCGGCGGACTTGGCGGCGGCGTCAGGCTCTCCGGCGGTCGAGCTCCAAGGCGGAGATCCGCCGCCGGAGCTCGATGCCGCGTTCGGCGGACCGCGAGGTGCGATCGTTCTGGCGCCGTTGAACCGACGGGCGTTGCGCGGGGCACATGCCCTGGCGCTGGGGGTGGCTCGGAGCTCAACGGCGACGGTTCACTTCGAGGCGGCGGAGGGCGTGCTCGCTCCTGGCGCGCTCGGCGAGCGCGCGAGCATGGTGCTCGCGGCGCCGCTCGACTCGGCTGGCGGCTTGCGCTCCGCGATCGAGGATCCTGGTCGTATCGTGCTGGCCGCCGCCGCGGGGGAACGCCTGCGCACAGTGGCGAGCACGCGGGAGAAGCTTGCGGTCGCGGGGAGATTGCCCACCCTCGCGGTGCTCGTCGCACCCCCTAAGCACACCCTTTGGGCCGAGGCCGCCCGGGCTGTAGGCCGCGGACGCCGGTGAGCGGCTGCGCGGAACGCGCCGATCGGGGTACCGGGACCTGGCTTCTCGCCCGGCCGCGAGCCGGGCTCCTGGGTGCTCTAGGCGTCTGCGTAGGTGCCCTTGTCGGGCTCATGAGCGTGTCGAGCCCGAAGATGGCTATCGCTCTGGTGTTGGCCACCCTGCTTGCGATCACCCTCCTCGTGCGGCCGGCACTCGGAGGCTACGTGCTCGCAGGCGTCGTGCCGGTCACATCCGGCCTTCGCGCGGGCTTCCCGATCCCACACTTGAGGGTGTCGGAGCTGCTCATCGGGGCGGTCTTCCTCGTGTTGGTGGTCTCGGCCAGGCGCGCTGCTTCAGTGTCATGGGGAGCGCTCGACTTAGCGTTGCTGGCGTTCGGGATTGGCTGGGCAGTATGCGGCGCGGCCGATGCAGCTGCTCGAGGCCAGAGCCTGTCTCTCAGCGATCTGGGCACCCTGGTCGGTCAGTTCCAGTGGCTGCTGATTTACCGGGGGATGCGCCTTGCGCTCCGCACGAGCGAGGAGCGTGAACGGGGGTTCCTGGTACTGGTTGCAGCCAGCGTGCCCGTGTCGCTTCTCGCGATCGGGCAGCAGCTTCATGTGAGCTCGTTGGACGCGTTCTTGGCGACCGCCACTGGCAGCAAAGGGCTCACTTCGACGGGAATCTTCCAGCGAGCAACCGGGCCATTCGGTCAGTGGACCGTCCTCGCCGGATATCTCTTCCCGGTGATCGTGCCGCTGGTCGCTCTAGGCATAGCAGGGATCGCAGGAAAGAGGCGGCGCGCGTTGCTCGTAGTTGTGTGCCTGGACCTCGTCGCGCTGGCGTTGACGGCAGAGCTGTCTGCCATTGTCATGCTCGTCGTCTCGGTGGTGGCGCTCGGAGTCTGGGCCAAGCGCGCGAAGCGCATCCTGTCGTGGCTGGGCGGCGGGGCGCTCGCAGGAGCAGCGATCATCGGCCCGTTCCTTGCCCAGCGGATCACGACAGAGTTCTCGGCGAGCCATGTGACGGGCCGCTCCGCGCTCATCGGCCAGACGCTCGCGTTCAGGATGTGGATTTGGCAGAGCCAGTACCTGCCGGCGATCCTCGGGCAGCCGTTGAGCGGTTACGGGGTGGTCCTCCCCGCAGTGGTTTCGTGGCCTTACCCCGAATCGCAGTATGTGGGCCTGCTCATGGAGGGCGGCGTGATAGTGCTTGGCCTCTTCGCAGTCCTCACTTGGGTCATGCTCGCCTCTTCGACCCGCGCAGCGAAGAGCTCCGATTCCCTGGGGTCAGCTCTCGGTCGCTCCCTGGCAGTGATGACCGTCCTGATCATCCCGATGGACGCCATCTGGCCGTACATGAGCAATGCAGGTATGCCCCAGGTCCTCTTCTGCCTCTTCGGCCTGCTCCCTGCAGCGGGGCGCCTGGCGGGGTCGAGCGCAGCGTCGCCCGCTCCAGCTCCCGTGGCTCGCAGGCCGTCGGCACCATGGCGCCCGCCGAGTGCCGCACTCGAGCCCTGGGCCGGTGGTGCGCGCGCATGAGGAGGTCGTTTCTTCTCAGCAGGACCCGGCGCCGGATCTTCGGGATTGGCGGCAGGGATGTTGCCGCCATCGTGGGCGTTCTCGAGCACGGCGACGTGCGAGTCGTGGTCTGCGGGGGCTGGGGTGTCGATGCCCTGGTCGGCCGCAGGACACGACGCCATAGGGACCTCGACATCCTGGTCGACGAGGGCGACGAGATGACCGCTCACAGCTTGCTGGTATCGCGAGGGTTCGAGCTCGTAGAGAGCGGAGACGTCGAGGGAGCAGCCTTTTGGCGTCTCAAAGTCTATGCGGATCGCTTGGGGCGCTTGCTGGAACTACATCCCGTTAGGCTCGGGTCGTACCACGCGGTCGGGGCGGTCGGGGCGGTCGGGGCGGTCGGGGCGGTCGGGGCGGTCGGGGCGGTCGGGGCGGTCGGGGCGGTCGGGGCGGTCGGGGCGGTCGGGGCGGCTCGGTCTGGAGGGCGTCTCCCACTCCCGGCTCTGGCCAGAGCGGACATCGACATCGGCAGGGTCGGTGGCATGAGCCTCCACTGCCTGTCACGAGAAGCCCAGCTCCAGGTGCACCGAGGGTACCCCATGCGGTTCTCTGACCTGTCCGACTTGGACCAGCTGGGCAAGTTGGGGCCAGGGGAGGAGATGCCCGATTGGCTGGACGGCCCGGCACGGGTTGAGACCATGGATCATGGGTCGCCTGGGCTTCGTGCCAAGAGCCTCGAGTCTGCGGCCTACCTGTTTGCTCGCGAGGGCGTTGGCTTGGTCGTTCGCCTGGGCGGGGTGCTCGCCGTAGCACGTCTCATCGGCGCCCGGGACTTCGGGCTCTACGCCGCTGCAGGTGCCATCGCCACCCTCGCAGCCACGGTTGCCCAACTTGGCGTCGAGATCTATCTGGTACGCGACCCACATCCGACCGACAGGTCCTACGACGTGGCGTTCACCTTGCTGGCTGCAACCTCTCTTACCGTTGCAGCAGGTCTCATCGGCACCGCTGTCGTCGCGCCGTGGATCTTCGGTCCCAGGGGCGTGGCCCCGCTCGTCGAGGTCCTCTGTGCAGCGCTTCCGCTGAACGTGCTCTGGGCGCCGGCTCAGGCACGCCTCGAACGGGAGTTTCGCTTCCGCGCGCTCGCCACCTTGGAGATCGTGTGTGATATCGCACTGTATGTGGTGGCGGTGCCCGCCGCCGTCTTGGGCCTGGGCTCGTGGTCACTGGTCGCTGGCACGCTCGTCTGGCAGGCGCTGCGACTGGCCGGCAGCTACCGCTTGGCTGCCTACTTGCCGAGGCCCAGGTGGTCGTTCGGAGTCATCCGGCAGATGGTCTGGTTCGGCATCCCAGCGTCGGCTGTGTCGTGGCGCGGGCGGGGCGTGCAAGCGGTGGTTGTCGTAGCCATCGGGCGGGAGCTTGGCGCGGCGATGCTCGGATCCGTCAGCCTGGCATGGAGGGCCGTGATTATGCTCAATGCTGGCGGGCGCGCGACGTGGCGGGTGGCCCTCAATGCGCTCGCTCGTTCCCGGAAATCCCGAAGCAGCCTGACGTCGGCATTGGGAGAGGCCACACTGCTGGAGGTACTCGCGTTAGGCATCCCATTGGTGGTTGTGGGCCTAGCATTGCCTCTCGTGTCGAGCAGCTTGCTCGGGCCGGGCTGGCAGCACGTCTCGAGCGTCTTCCCGGGGCTCGCAGTCGCCGCCCTCGGTAACGCGCTCGTGCTCGTGCTCGGGTCGTTGTACATGACCCGGTTCTCGCCAGGGGGGTTGGCGGTCGCCGGGGTGGCGTCCCTCGGAGCCGTCGGCGTGGTTGCAGCGGCTTCTGTCGCTGCCCTCGGGCCGGCCTCCGTCGGTCTGGCTGTTGGCGTCGGTGCCATCGTTGCTGCGATCCCGCTCGTGCGCCTGGAGCGTTCAGGTTTCGTTGGCCTGGGGAGCCTTCGTCCCGGCCTCGTCTGGGTGGCGGCACTCGGGCCCTTGCTCTTCTTGCACCAGGTCGCGCCGCCTGCGCGCCTGGTTCTCGTGCTGCCCATCGTGCTCCCCCTCATCGACAGGTCGACACGAAAGGCGACTATCCGAGCAACGCGGTCCTCCATCGGTGCGCTATTGGCGATCCGCGATGGGTTGCGCCAAGCTCCCCGGAGCACAGCTGGAGGGGGTCGCCGCCGCTGGTCTCGCGCCGCGGCCCGGGCTCCCCGCCGCAGGAAGGCTGCAGCGGCAGCGCTCGCGGTGGCGCTCCTCGGAATGGCCGTGGTGGCCACGGCTACGCTCGGGGTCGGTGGTACGGGCCATCGTCGGCCCGGAGCTGGACGTGCTGTTGGCAGCCGGACGCCGGGAGCGAGCCCGGATCCAGCCACGGTCGGGAACGTGGCCGTGGTTGCAGGGCCACCGGCGATAGGCGTCTACGGAGGCCCTGGTGCCGTTGCCAAAGTCGTTGGCTTCGAACGCTCCGAAGGGATCTCTAGCGGGCTCGCCATGGACTACGTGTCGGACGCGAGCTGGTCGACCATCTCCGACCCGGTGTGGAACGTCCAGGCTTGGCGAGGCTCAGGGCTGCACATGATATGGGCGGTCCCCATGCTGCCGGCGTCGGGAGGGTCTCTGGCTGAGGGTGCTGCGGGCTCGTACGACGCGCAGTTCCAAACGCTGGGAAAGCTGCTGGTGGCGAACGGACAGGGCTCGGCGACGATAATGCTCGGGTGGGACCCGAACGTGGCCGGCCTTCCATGGTCAGCGAGCGGGCCAAGCCAGCAGGCTCTCTACGTCCAGTTCTGGCAGAGAATCGTCGCCGTGATGCGTGGGGTACAAGGTGCCCATTTCCGCTTCGAATGGGACGTGGTTCCCGTGGCCGGCACCCATGTCGCCGGTCTCTACCCCGGTGACGCGTACGTGGATGTAGTCGCGACCGACGTCTTCGACGTCCTCCCCACACCGCCACCCGCTCAGATGTCGCGCTGGACACTGCTCTCGGCCGCGCCCGGTGGCGTAGAGTCGCTCGCGACCTTCGCCTCGCTGCACCACAAGCCTCTGGCCATTGCTGCGTTGGGGCTCGTTCCGGCCAGCGTGCCCGGCGGGGGTGGCGATGACCCGTCGTTTGTCACCCAGGCCCTAGCCTGGTGCGCCGTGCACTCGGTCGTGAGCGTCGTGATCTGGGACCAGGGGTCCTACGGTCTCGGCCAACCGGGCTTTGTCGGAGCACGTCAGGCGCTTCTCGCTTACCTGTCTCGCCAGCCGACCGCCGGGGACCCGTGAGTGCCGCGGGTGAGGGTACGATCGGCTGCTCGGCCGAGTTGGGCTCGCAGCGCGGTCCCGCGGCGCCGTCGCCGCCGCGCTGCTCCCTTACCTGAGCGCCATCGAGCACCACGCTGGGGCCCGCCACGATCTCCGCGCCCTCAAGGACGGTCTCCCCGACCGCCTTCGAGCCGTCGGGGCGTCGGCAGGCGCCCAACCACGGGAAGCTCGCTAGCCGCCTCCCGGCGGACTACCTCGGCATCCGGACCGGCTGGCCTGCCGTTCACTTCTGTGTCGCCGAGTGCGAAGACGTGTGCGCAGGTCCATCTCGTCGAGTCGTCGTCGATCGTCATCAACTGTACTTCGACCGCTCGAGCGAGTACGGGCAGCCTCCTCCGGACGCGCCGCGCAGCACGCCTGAGCCGTAGCGGGTGAGCTCCCTCTCCGATCGTGAGGTGCGGCACGATATCGGCGAAATTCCCCTCGTACGGCGGGTACCTTGGAAAGCTCGCCGCCGCTGCAGCCGTCATCTCGCGGAACCACACATCGGGCGCCGGTGCCAGATAAGCGACGCGACTGTTGAACCAGCCGATCTCAACGAGACTGAAGTCGAACGGAGCGATGGAGCCGAACACCTCTGTCAGGCGCACGACGAGCGACTCGTCAACTTCGGAGGCGGGTGCAAACGGATAGAGCACGGTGATGTGGGCTGCCATACCGTCCCGGGCCGACGGATCGAGACGGCGGCGGTGACGACCGACGACCTCCTCTACGGCGGGGACCGGGACGACCAGCGCGCCAGCGGGCACACCGAGATGGTACATCATCGGACATCGGCCACTCTCGGGGCAGTGGAGCGAGTCCGCTCCTGATCACAGCGGTCATACCGCCCGCCATGCGCGGAGCTGATCTTGCATCTCACCGGCATGCCAGTTCCGCACGACCCGCCTCGGGAGGCGGAGCCGGTCGTTGAGCCGGGTGACTCGGCCTCCGAGCGTCGTGCAGGCGGTCTCGAAACCGCAGCGCCGCACAGCCTCCACCGACGCCGGGTCGAAGGCCTCTCCATCCCCATAGGGATAGGCGAACCGGAGGACGGGGCAACCGATGAGCGTTTCGAGCTCCTCCTTCGATCTCCTTATCGTCTCGAGCTGCTCGGCGAACCCACGCCCACCGAGGAGCACATGGTCGACCGTGTGAGCGCCGATCGTGACGAGGGGGCTCTTCGCGAGGGCGCAGACCTCGTCACGACTCATCACCCTGGCGCTCAGCGGCTCGGGCATGGGCGTAGCGAGCTGCTCCGCGATAGTCGCAAGAGCAGCTTCGATCTCGGTGACGGCAAGTTGCCTGAGGCGCGTGTGCAGAGCGACAAGGGCATATTCCGAGGCCGCCTCTCCGGTCAACAAGACCCTCAGCCGATCTCCGCCGATCTCGACGTCGAGGTCGATCCTGTCGCGGCCGTCCAGCAGCAGGGCAAGCCGGTCCCACCAGTAGCCTGCGCTCGAGCCGAGATAGCCCGTCGTCACGTAGACGGTCATCGGTGCACCGAGCATCTCGGCAATCGGAAGCGCGGCCAGCAGGTTGTCGGCATACCCGTCGTCGAGGGTGAGGGCGACCTGGGCTCTGGCCCTGCGGTCGGGACGCCGGCCCTGATCCGCCGTCGAGGAGAGAGAGTGGAGATCGACGAGCTCCGCCGATTCCATGATCGTCCGCAGTTGAGCCTCGAATCGATCGGGCGACACGCACAGCGAGTAGGGATCCCGTGGGTCCTCCGCAACCCGGTGGTACATGAGGATCGTCCGGCGGATCACATCGTCTCCTCGCCGGCCCGCTCGACACGGGCGATGAGCCACTTGCCGTTGCCCCCGACCATCCCGGTCTCGACGCGCGCCACAAGTGACCGACTGCCAAGGGCGCGACGAAGGCCGTCCTCCGTGAGCGCGTGGGTCTGATCAGCACGGCGAGCCGGGACGGCCAGCAACAGACTCCCTCCCGGTCGCAGCGCCAGCCACAAGTTGGTGATCGCCACCTCGTTCGCCCCAGGCTGCCAAGACGTCGCGACGGCGACCTCACAGTCGTACTCGGCCGTTCCGAGCGCGCCGTCCTCGACGAGGTCCACCATCAGCGAGGCCTGGAGATTGCGAGGTTCGAGATCCCATACGACGCACTCCTCGATCGCCCGGCTGGATGCCCGGACGAGCTCGCACAGCTTCGGGCCGCCTAGAACTAGCACTCGCCCTCTCAGCGCCCCGGCATTCCGGGAGACGACTTGGCGCGACGCCGAGTCGTCGTCCGACCGCCGGCGAGCCAGTGGCGAAGCCAACGCTTTCGAGACGCCTTTCACCATCCGAGCACCCGCTCTCCCATTGTCCCTCAGACGCGCCCGCACCTCCGGAGGAAGAACCTGCACGAAGCCGCGGAGCCAGTCTCCACGTCCGGTCGGCGTTGGCCCGAACGGTCCCGACTCCCGATGATCCAGAGCCGTTGCGGCCGTTGTTCCGGCTGATCTCGGCGCGCCGGACGCTCCGACTCCGCACGTGTGGCCGTCCCGCCGAGCGCGTCGACCCAGGCGCCTCGGAGTAGGAGCGCGCCTTCGACGAGCCAGTTGCGCGTAGAGGGCCTCGTAGGAAGCGACCATCTTCTCGTCCCCGAAATGCTCGACCAACCGCTGCGACCCGGCGACGGCCATCTCGTCCCGGCGACGCGGATCGTCGAGGAGCTCGCCGAGCGCCTTCGC
>JAJYXW010000116.1 GCA_021801525.1 Actinomycetes bacterium | reverse complement strand
GGCTCAGCGGATAGGGAGGTTGGATCAGGGAGCCGTTCATCCAGACGAGCAGGGCAAGGCGGAGGAGGAAGGGCAGGCTGGAGTGCCTGTCCGACGACGACAACGCCGCAATGCGAAGTCTGGGGGACGGCAAGCCCGGCATCCCTATCCGCTGAGCCTCTCAGCCGAGCAGGTGCCCCCAGGCGCTCAGGAACGGCTGGAACACCGCCTCGAGCGCTGAGGGGAACACGAGTATGACGAGCAGCGGAACCACCAGGGTGAAAGGCCGGATGCGCAGGTAGCCGGCCAACCAGCGCTCGGGGAGGAAGCGCTCCACCACTGCCGAGCCGTCGAGCGGCGGTATCGGCAGCAGGTTGAACACGGCGAGCATGACGTTCGCGTAGCCGGCAAGGAAGAGCGCCTGGTAGCCGATGGAGCTCGGCAGGTATCCCTCGGACACCGCGAAGCGCAGGAACGGCGGCGCCATCTCGCGGAACGCCAAGCCGAAGATTACCGCCAGCGCAATGTTCACCGCCGGGCCCACGAGCGCCACCGCCACCTCGTTGTCCCTCGGGTTGCGCAGCCTCGACACGTTCACGGGCACAGGCTTGGCCCACCCGAAAGCACCCACCCCCGACAGCACCAGGAGCGCCGGCAGGATGATCGTGCCGAATGGATCTATGTGGGGCAAAGGGTTCAGGGTGAGCCTCCCTGCCCGCTTGGCGGTGTCGTCTCCGTAATGGAGCGCCACGGCACCATGAGATATCTCATGAAGGATGATCGAAGGCACGAGCACGGCGAAGAAAACCAGCTCGTAGCTGTGCACCCTGTGCAGGCGCAGCAACACGAAGGCGAGCACCAGGCCGGCTACCACCCACAGGCCCGTGGAGCGCGACAGCGCGCGCCTAGGAGGTCGCTGGGGGTAGCCCGTAGAGTCCACGAAGTCAGGTCTTCGTGGCGCAGGCAATGCACCGGCGGGCAGCAGGCTTCGCCTCGAGCCTAGCCGGAGAGATCTGCGATCCGCAGGATTCGCACACTCCGTACCCTCCGCTCGCCAACCTGGACAGAGCAGCCTCCACCTCGTTCAGCGTGTCGCGGAGCTGGCCGGCAAGCGCATCCACCTCGCCTCGCTCGGCGGTCACCTGGCTCGTGTCGGCAAAGTTCGAGTCGTAGGACAGCTCGGGTTGACCGTCGCCGAAGCCCAGCTCCGCGAGCTTGGCCAGGAGGTCGCTGCGCTCCTCCTCGAGAAGCGCCCGGTAGTCCACGGTAGGTGCGTCGTTCGCCACGCTCACGAGACTACAACGCGCGAGCCCGACCGGCGCGCGGGTGGGCCGCTTCGTATGCCTTCCTGAGGTGCTCCGGTGACACCAACGTGTAGACCTGTGTGGTGGCTATTGAGACGTGCCCGAGCAGCTCCTGCACGACGCGAATGTCGGCACCGTGCTCGAGCATGTGGGTCGCGCACGAGTGCCGTAGCACATGGGGATGCACCTTGCGCTCCAGGCCTGCGGCCTCGGCATGCCGGGAGATGACCAGCCACACCCCCTGACGCCCGATCCGGCCTCCACGAGCGTTCAAGAACACGGCTTCGGAGTCCTGGCGTCTGGCCCACCTTCGCGGCACGAGCTCCGGGCGGCCGCCGGGCCCGAGCCACCTGCCGAGCGCTTCCGCTGCAGCTCCCACGAGTGGCACCAGACGCTCCCTCGACCCTTTGCCCGTCACCCGGAGGAGCCCGCTGCCGGGTCGCAGGTCCGTGAGCGACAGCCCGGTCAGTTCGGACACCCTGATTCCGGTGCCGTAGAGGAGCTCCAATATGGCGAGGTCGCGCCGCTCGATCGGCGTGGCCCCTTTGGCGGTCGCGAGCAGGGCGAGGACTTCGGCCTCGTTGAGCGCCTTGGGCAGGCGATACGGCACTCGCGGGCTCGAGACGTCTGCAGTTGGATCGCCCGCCGCCATCCCTTCCTCCACGAGGAAGCGGTGCATGCCCCTGATGCACGCAAGGGCGCGCGAGACCGACGCAGGGGAGATGCCCTCGGCGAGGCGCGCGGCCAGGTAAGCCTCCACGTCGGCCTCTGACGCTGCTGCCGGCTCCAATCCGCGCTCGGCCAGGTACCCCTCGTAGGAGGAAAGGTCACGCCGGTACGCAAGAAGGGTGTTGCGCGAACGCCCCTGCTCCACCGCGAGCCAGGTCAGGTACTCCTCGGCCTCGTCGCAGACAGCGCGCGCCACGCTCAGATCCCGAGCACACGCCGAGCCATGAGCAGGCCCAGCAGGCTCTGGGCGTCGGCAATCTCGCCGCTGGCAATCGCAGCGTCGATACCGGAGACAGGCATCTCCACCACGCTCATATGGCGCTCCTCCACCCCCTCGGGGCGCATCTCGCACTCCGTCAGGTCGCTCGCGAGGAAAAGATGGGTACGCTGGTCGGTGAAGCCTGGGCTGTTCAGCATCGTGCCCAGGGCCTCGATCCTGCCCGCGAGCATCCCCACCTCCTCCATGAGCTCGCGGCGCGCTGCCTCGGCCGGCGGCTCTCCTGCGACGTCCAGGGTGCCGGCGGGCACCTCGAGCACCTCTCTGCCCAAAGGGGCCCGGAACTGCCGGACGAGCAGCACGCAGGGTGCCGCACCACCAGTGATCGCCACGACGGCCACAGCGCCGGGATGCCGCACGACATCGCGCTCCATCGTGGTGCCGTCTGGTGCGCTCCACTCGGTCCGAACAAGGCGCACTACCCTACCGCGCCAGATCTCCATCTCGGAGATCTGGGCGAAGCCCCGGCTCGCAGCGGATCCCACATCGCTCATCGGAGGCTCGGGGGCATCGTGCACGCGCCTACCGGGAGCTCGGAGCGCCAGCGCTCCTCAGGGAACATCTGCGGCGAACCTTGCCGCTGATTGCGCGGGTGTGGGGGGAACCGGGGACTGGAGCGAGCTGCCATCGACGTCGATCAGCCGTGGAAGCCTGCCCTCAGCGCGTGCCACGGCAGCGGCTACCAGCTCCCTGAACAGCGGGTGAGGCCTGTCGGGACGGCTCTTGAACTCGGGATGAGCCTGGGTGCCGACGTAGAACGGGTGGCCGGGGAGCTCGACGAACTCCACCAGCTTCCCGTCCGGAGAGGTGCCCGAGCACACGATCCCCGCCTGCTCGAGACGAGTGCGAAAGCGCGGGTTCACCTCGTAACGATGCCGGTGGCGCTCGGAGACCACCTCCGATCCATACGCACGCGACACGATCGTGTCCGGGACGAGTCGGGCCACGTAGGCGCCGAGCCGCATGGTCCCACCCTTGTCGACCACCTCGTGCTGATCGTCCATCAGGTCAATGACAGGGTAAGGAGTAGAGGTGTCGAGCTCGCGAGAGTTGGCACGCTTGAGTCCCGCGAGCTCCCTGGCAGCCTCGATCACCATTACCTGCAGACCGAGACACAGGCCGAGGCACGGCACCTGCCTCGTTCTCGCATAACCCGCAGCCGCGATCTTCCCCTCCACACCCCTCTCGCCGAACCCACCTGGGATGACCATGCCGTCCAAGTGCGAGAGCCGGTCCGAAGCCAGCATGTCAGGTACCTGCTCGGCCTGCACCCACTCCACCTCGACGTGCGCGCCGTGGTGGAAGCCGGCATGGCGCAGTGCCTCCACCACCGACAAGTACGCGTCGGGCAGGTTAACGTACTTGCCGACAACGCCTATGCGCACGCTGCGCTCTGCCCGCGAGGCGAGATCGGCCACGCGCTCCCATACCGACAGGTCGAGCCGCCTGTCGTCACCATCGAGGCGCAGGATCCGGCACACCACGTCGTCGAAGCCCTCGTCGTGGAGGACGAGAGGGATGTCGTAGATGCTCGGCGCATCGACCGCCGATATGACGGCCTCCACTGGCACGTCGCAGAGCAGGGAGATCTTCCGCTTCAGCGACGCAGATATCGGTTGGTCGGAGCGGCACACGATCACGTCCGGCTGGATCCCCCGGCTCCTCAACTCGGTAACCGAGTGCTGCGTCGGCTTGGTCTTCAGCTCACCGGATGGTGCGAGGTAGGGCACCAGGGTGAGGTGGACGTAGCACACCTTGTCACGCCCTACGTCGCGGCGGAACTGCCGGATGGCCTCGAGGAACGGGACGATCTCGATGTCGCCGACCGTCCCCCCCACCTCGGCTATCACAACGTCCACGTCATCGGTTGCGAGGCGGAGCACGCGCTCTTTGATCTCGTCGGTCACATGGGGGATCACCTGCACGGTCTTGCCCAGGTAGTCGCCCCGGCGCTCCTTCGCGATGACCGACTGGTAGATGGAGCCGGTAGTGGCGTTGGAGTCGCGGTGCAGGTTCTCGTCAATGAACCTCTCGTAGTGACCGAGATCAAGGTCGGTCTCGCCACCGTCCTCGGTGACGAACACCTCTCCGTGCTCGAAGGGGTTCATCGTGCCGGGATCCACATTGATGTAAGGGTCGAGCTTCATCATCGTCACCCTGAGCCCACGGCACTTGAGCAGCCTGCCGAGTGCCGATGCGCTGAGACCCTTGCCAAGCGAAGAGGAGACACCTCCGGTGACGAAAACGAACCGGGTGGCACTCACCGGCCGCACCTGCGGGGCATCCACCAAATCTAGACCATCCGCCGGGCTCACTGGTGGACCGGGCTCACTAGTGGACCGCGCTCTCTGGGACAAGGGCTAGCCTGCCGCCAACCGGAGAAGCTCTTCGGCATGCTCGCGAGCGGCTCTGGAGCCGGGCTGACCAGCAAGCATCCTAGCCAGCTCCACCGTTCGCTCCTCGGGATGCAGCCCCCTCACCACCGAGCGGGCGCGTCCGCCGTGCTCGTGCTTCTCGACGGCGAAGTGCTGGTCGGCAAAAGCCGCGACCTGGGCCAGGTGGGTGACCACGAGCACCTGGCGCCCGCGTGACAGCTCCTTCAGCGCGCGCCCGACAGTTACGGCAGCCTCGCCCCCGATCCCAGCGTCCACCTCGTCGAACACGGCCGTCGGAGGCGCACCGGCGAGCACGAGCCTCAGCGCGAGCATCGCCCGCGACAGCTCTCCTCCCGAGGCCACCTTGGCGAGCGGCAACGCAGGCTCTCCGGGGTTCGCCGCGAGAAGGAACGTGACCGCGTCGCCTGGAGCTTCGTCGCCGACTTCCACCTCCAGCCTTGCGCCTGGCATAGCCAACTCTCTCAGGCGCTCCTCCACCGCGGCAGCGAGGCGCGGCGCCGCCTCGCTGCGTCGACGGAGGATCTCTGCCTCGAGCCTGCGCGCCAGCACCGCGAGCTCGTCACGCTCTGCCGCCAGGAGCTCCGCCCGCGCCTCGGAGCCGCGCATCTCCTCCAGACGCAGCCGCGCGTCCTCAGCGTAAGCGCGCACTTCGGCCAGGGTGTCGCCGTAGCGGCGCCTCAGGTCACGAAGCAATACAAGCCTGGCACGCACCTCGTCCTCGCGCTGCGGATCGTCTTCCCACGCCTCGAGCACCCTGCGGAGCTCCGACGCCACGTCCGCCAGCTCCCCCTCGGCGCCAGCGAGACGCTCGGCCCAGCGGGCAAGACCCGAGCGCCCAGCTAGAGCGCCCCTCGCGGCACCGAGGAGATCGAGCGCGCCGGGTACCCCCCCGGCCGAGCCCGCTGCGCCGGAATCGCGGCCCTGCAGCGCCGCCAGTGCGCCGGCAGCGGCCTCGCGGTACGCAACTGCGTCCGCCAGGCGGTCTCGCTCCTCCGCCAGCCGCTCCTCCTCGTCGTCGTCGGCTAGGGCCGCCCTGTCGATCTCGGCGATCTCGTGGGCGATGACCTCCATTGCACGTGAACGCTCCCGCGCGCCTCCGCCCAGGGCCTCGAGCTCGGCGTCGATCGAGCGCAGGCGCTCACGAGCCCGACCAAGCTCGGACAAGTCGACCCCGGCGAAGAGATCGAGCGCCCGGCGCTGCGCAGATGGGTCGAGCAGGGATTGGTGGGCATGCTGCCCGTACACGTCGACCAGCCCGCCAAGCAGGCCGCCAAGCGCGCCGACCGGCACCATTTTGGCATTCACCTCCGCTCTGGATCTCCCAGATGCGGGCAGCGTCCTCGACACCACCGTCTCTTCTCCGCCTTCCTCCACGAAGCGCCCCTGTACAACCGCCTCGGGAGCACCAGAACGGACCGCGAGCGGATCTCCTCTTGCTCCGAGGAGGAGGGTCAGCGCCCCGACGAGCAGCGTCTTGCCCGCGCCCGTCTCCCCCGTGAGGGCAGTCATCCCAGGCCCGAGGTCGAGACGGGCATCCTCGATGGCACCGAGGTTGCTCACGCGAAGCTCGGCCAGCATCCGGTCAGAACCTCAACGGTCGGTGAGGCCGAAGCGGTCGCGCAGCACTCCATAGACGTCGCGGCCACCGAAGCTGACAAGTCGCGCCACGTGCGCGCTCCTCCTGCAGAGCACGGCAGCGCCGGCTCGGAGCACCGTCCTCTGCTCCCCGTCGACGACGAGCGCCGCCGGGCGATGAGCGAGCAGCTCCATCCGCACGACCTCGTCGCCGTGGAGCACAAGAGGCCGGTCGAAGAGCATATGAGGAGACACCGGCGTCACCACGATCGCTCGAAGCCTCGGGCTCACCACGGGACCGCGGGCGGAGAAACTATAGGCAGTGGACCCGGTGGGGGTGGAGACAAGCAGGCCGTCTGCCTCGTAAGTGAGGATCCGGCGGCCATCGATCTCGAGCGCCACGCGTATCGTGTGACCCGGGAGCGTCTTCTCGACGGCAGCCTCGTTCAGCCCGAGCACCGCCGGGCAGTGCCGGCCCTCTCCGGCGCCTCCTTCTCTGGCGCCTCCCTCTGTGCCAGTCCCCTCTGTGCCAGTCCCCTCCAGGGAAACGTCGAGCATCATGCGCTCCTCGACCTCGAAATCGCCGGCCACGAAGCGCTCGAGCGCGCTCACCAGAGCCGGCGGCTCCACCTCGGTGAGATAACCGAGGCGTCCGAGGTTGACGCCGAGGAGTGGCACTTGCAAAGGAGCAGCAAGGACAGCCGTGCGCAGGATCGTCCCGTCACCTCCCAGGCAGACTGCCAGGTCCGCGCCGGCAATGCCCGCCGTGCCCGTCGAAGAGGCATGCCCGTGCTCATCGAGCCACCTCGCGCCGAGTGCCGCAGCTCCCGCTGCCTCGGGATGCTTTGGGTGGACCACGAACACTACGTTGGCCATAGCCTGCTCCGGCCCCTGCCTAGCGATCCGTCTCGCAAGTAGCCTCGGGTCCCCGGCCGGATGTGCCAACTCGGGAGGCTACCGGTCGCGCGTGGGAAGTTGCGCTCACGAGCTGCGTGGCAGCCGTGACCGCTCCCTGCAGCATCGCTTCGAGCTGCTCGGCTGAAACAGTCGGCACTTCGTCAGTGGCAACTCTGGCATGCACGAAGAGCTCGACGTTCCCGGCCGGGCCCTTTACTGGCGAGGGCATGGCGCCCAGCACATGCGCGCCTGCTTGGCCTAGAGCAGCGGCGACGCTTTGCAGGCAGTTGCCCCACACTTCAGGGTCACGTATGACCCCGCGCCCGCGTGACGCTTCCTTCCTCCCTGCCTCGAACTGCGGCTTCACCAGAGCGATCAAGTCCCCCCCCGTGGGATCGAGCGCTCGCACCAGGGCGCCGGCCACCTTGGTGAGAGAGATGAACGCCAAGTCCGCGCACACGATCCCGAAGAAACCTCCCCCGAAAGCATCCGGCGAGAGGTCGCGCACGTTGGTCGACTCCACCGCCACGACGCGCGCGTCGCTCCTCAAGCGCTCGTGCAGAAGCCCGCGACCCACGTCGAGTGCGACGACGCAGGCGGCGCCGTGCTGCAAGAGGCAGTCCGTAAACCCGCCTGTCGACGCACCGGCATCGAGGCAGCGCATGCCTCGGGGGTCGACGCCGAAGCCATGGATCGCCGCGTGCAGCTTCTGCCCACCGCGCGACACGAAACGCCGGGAGGCCTCCGCCACTGCCACTGGCTCCCCGGCGGCCACTAGGCGGGCCGGCCTGCCGGCCGGGGCACCGCCGACGAGCACATTGCCAGAGTCGATGAGCTCGCGTGCCGCCTCACGCGAGGGGGCCAGCCCCCGGCGCACCATCTCCGAGTCGAGCCGGCGCCTGGTCGTGGCGCTCAGGCGCCCGCCTTCCGTGCCCCTGAGCCATTGGCCCTGGCACTGCTCGCTGACACCCGCCTGGCGGGAGCCTTCTTGGCGGGAGCCTTCTTGGCGGGAGCCTTCTTGGCGGGAGCCTTCTTGGCGGGAGCCTTCTTGGCGGGAGCCTTCTTGGCGGGAGCCTTCTTGGCGGCTCCGCGCCCGGTGCCGCTGGCCATGTACGGACCTGGGAGCCTCTCCAAGATCGTCGCCACACGGCGCGCCACCTCGTCGACACGACCGAGCCCGAGCTCGCCGAGCTGGCGGCTCACCTCTCCACGTACCAACGATACGAGCGTCTCCGAACGCTCCCTGCTCTTGGAGACCAGGTCGTCCACCCACTCCTGGGCCCGCACGCGCTCGAGCTCGCCGGTGCGCACGAGCTCCCGCACCACCTCGTCCGCACGTGCACGCGTTATCTGCGTGAGCGCCATGCCAGCTTGCAGGTACCGCCGTAGGCCATCGTTCTCGGGCATGGTGCCACGCTACCCACGGGCGTGTGCGAGGGCAAGACCGACCACCTCCTCTAGGGAGCCGCCCTCCCACGCGGCAACCACTCCATGGGGCGCCACAGGCGTGGCGCTGCTGCGCACCAGAGCGAACGGAGCATCGAGCGCCCT
>JAJYXW010000008.1 GCA_021801525.1 Actinomycetes bacterium | reverse complement strand
GCCGGCCACGGTCTCCACCACGTCGTTGCCGGCGTAGACGACGCGCACCCGGTTGTTGGCGGTGTCGGCCACGTAGACATTGCCCAGGGGATCGACGGCGATCCCCGTCGGGTCGTCGAAGGCTGCACTTGTCGCCAGGCCCCCGTCGCCGGAGAAACCTGCCGATCCGGTGCCGGCGATCGTGTAGAGGTCGCCTCCGGTCATCGAGGTGCCGAACCACTGCCGGGACGTCGCGGGCACCACAGCTACGGTGTCGGAGCCCGAAGCCGCCACGTAGAGGTCGCCCGAGGTGTCGAAGGCCACCCCGGCAGGGGCGTCGACGGGTGACGAGGCGGCCGGTGCGCCACCAGGCAGCGCGGCGGCGGCCACGCCCGTGCCGGCCAGCACGGTGATGACGCCCGTCACGGGGTTCACCTCGCGCACCAGGTTGTGACCGGTATCGGATATGACGAGGTTGCCGTTCACCGGGTCCACGGCCACGTAGCCGGGAGAGCTCAAGATCGCGTCGATCCCAGGGCAGCCGTCGCCGAGCGCGTCGGTAGCACCCGCGCAAGTGCCGCTCCCGCCGCCGGCGACCGTGTAGATGCGCCCCTGTTGCATCGCGATGCCGAAGTAGGTGCCATCTGCGCGAGGGATCATCCGAACCTGGTTGTTGCCGGTGTCGGCGACGAACACGTCGCCTGCGGCGTCGACGGCGACGTCCTCGGGCTCGTTCAGCGTCGCCATGAACGCGGAGCCGCCGTTGCCCCCGAAGCCCCTCACCCCGCCCCCCGCCTCGAGGTAGCTGTACCCAGCGCTCACGGGTATCAGGTGGTACTGGCTGAAGGAGTGGGCGGCGACCATCCTCACCCGCTGGTTACCGGAGTCGGCTATGTAGAGGTCGCCGTTGGGACCGAAGGCCATTCCGGCCGGGTGGTTGTACTCGGCCTGTCCCGGCGTTCCACAGGGAAAGCCGGTGCCGCAGTCGCCCGAGTAGCCGCCGGCGCCCACCTGGAAGGGCTCGGCGTTGACGGGGCTCGCAAGCCCGAACAGCCCACTGAACCCGTTGCCGGCCAGATTCTCCAGGGTCCCCGAACCGTCGATGTAGCGGACGTTGCCAGCGTCGGCGACGAGGACGTCTCCCGCCAGCGAGCCACTCGTCGCGTACGCGAGCCCAGTCGGGTACTCGAGCGCGGCCTGCGTGGCGGGGCAGCCGTCGCCCAAGGGGTCCGTGGCTCCCGAGCAGGCAGCCTGGGGCATCCCGGGCGGGATCCCCGCCACGAGCGACATCTTCCCCGTCGAGGCGCTCACCTCCTGGACGACGTTGTCGTAGTAGTTGACCGTGAGCAGGTTGCCTGCGGGGTCGACGAGCTGGCCGGCCGGGTCCGTGAGGTCGACCTGGGTGGCCGGGCAGCCGTCGCCGGCACCGTCGACGGCCGACGAGCAGTTCGCGCTCGCCCCGCCCGCCACGGTGTACATGTCGCCCGCGGTCATGGAGATGCCATATCGCGTCTGGCTGGTGGCGGGGATCTCGAGCACCGGGGCGGAGGAGTTGAGGTCCTCCCCTATGAAGAGGTTGCCGGAGGGGTCCACGTAGACCCCCTGGGGGAGGTCGAGCTCGGCCTGGGAAGCCGGTGCGCCGTTGGCAGGGGGCGCGCTGCCCTGCTTGCCTACGACGCCCGCTACCAAGTACATATAGCCGGCCTTCATGCCCGAGGGAGCCCACGAGGGCGGGTTCGGGCCCCCGCTCGCCACGATGCGCACCAGGTTGTTGGTCTGATCCGCGATGACGAGGTCGCCGTTCGCGTCGAAGGCCAGCCCCACCGGGCCGAGCAGGGTCGCCTCGGTGGCGGGGCAGGCGTCGCCCACCCCGTCGTGGGGAGGCAGCTTCCCGCAGACCGTCCCCTGGTAGGAGCCGTTCACGTATGGGATCCCGGCAATCGTGTAGATGTCTCCCGCCGTCATGGAAATGCCCCACTGGGTGCCCGAGTGCGACGGCACCTCGCGGATGACGTCGGCCGCCTGGTCGGAGATGTAGAGGTCGCCCTGCGGGTCCACAGCGATGCCAGAGACGAGATCGAGCTCGGCGCTCGTCGCCGGGCCGCCGTTGCCGCTGTATCCGGCCTTGCCGTTGCCGGCCACCACGGTCTCCACTCCGGTCTGGGTGTCGACGGCTCGCACCACGTTGTTGGCGAAGTCCGCCACGTACACCGTGGTGCCATAAACGGCCACGTAGTACGGCGACTGGGCTATGCCGGTCGCCTGGCCTTCCCCGATGCCCCCGGCCACCGTGTAGATGTCCTGCACGGCCGCCCCGGCGGGCGGCGCTGCGGCGACCCCGCCGAGCACGGCTGCGACTGCGCCGGCACCGGCCGCCGCCACGACACCAAGCGTTCCCGCTCCCGCCGAGGTGGCGACGCTCGCGCCCGCGACGAAGGCAAGGGCGGCCCGAAGAGCGCGCAGGGGCCGAGCTCCCCTTCTCCGGTGAACGAGTCGCTTCACGACACGTTGGTCATCGGCGCGCTTGGCCGGATGGTTTAGCGCGAATCCCGGCAAAGACCGGCAGGGACCGGCTCTCCCAGGGCAGCGGGTACGGGGCTGCGCCACGCGCGGGCTAGCACCTCCACCTCCAGGTCGAGCAGTCCATCCACGATCAGCCTGCTCCCGCCGGCTGTCCCTATGACCGAAGCGGGCACCCCGGCAGCTTCAGCCCTGGCGAGCAAGGCTTCCGGCGTGCGCGTGCAGAGCACCACCCGCCCGTGGGACTCGGAGAACAGCCGGGCATGGCCCGGGACGCCTCCTACCTCGACCCCGAGCTCGGCGCCGAGCTTGGGGTCGATATGGGCCCCGACTCCCGACCAGATGGCGAGCTCACCAAGCGCGACTCCCAGGCCCCCGGCGGAGACGTCGTGGATCCCGAGCACCAGCCCCTCAGGTCCCTCCCCGGCCACGGGGTTGGCGACCACCTCGGCCACCAGGGACGCCACGAGGCCAACCACCCGGGCATGGGCCTCTAAGTCGAGAGCCGGCAGGTGGCCACCGGCGTGCCCGCGCAGGTCCACGGCCCAGGCCGATCCCCCGAGCTCGCCGCTTGTGGCTCCGAGCAGCACCACCGCTTCTCCGTCCACGAGCACCGGCGGGGGAGGCCTGCGCTCCAGGCGCTCGATCACCCCGAGGACCCCTACAACCGGGGTCGGGTCGATGTCCACGCCCGAGCTCGCGTTGTAGAGGCTGACGTTGCCCCCCACCACGGGCACGGATAGGGCCCTGCACGCCCCGGCCATGCCGTCGACCGCCTCCGAGAGCGCCCACATGACCTCGGGGTGCTCGGGATCGCCGAAGTTCAGGCAGTTGACCAGCGCCGCCGGCTTCGCCCCGGCGCACGCGACCTGGAGGGCCGCCTCCGCCACGACCGCCGCCGTGCCACCACGAGGATCCACCGCGCACCAACGATGGTTGGAGTCCGTCGAGAGCGCGAGCGCCCGCTTGGACGGCGGGAGGCCCGGGGCCTGGAGCCGGAGCACTGTGGCATCTCCGCCCGGTCCCACCACCGTGTTCAAGAAGAGCTGGTGGTCGTACTGGCGATACACCCACGAAGGGTCGGCTCCGAGCTCGAGGAGCGCCAGGAGGTCCGCGCCGCAGTCCTCGGGGGCAGCGAGGACGGCGGGGTCGTCGGCCAGACGCAGTTCCCGCTCCGCCGGGGGCGCCATGGGCCGGTGGTAGAGAGGGGCGTCATCGGACAGCGATGCTGCCGGCACGTCGGCCAGGACCGGGCCGTCACCGTCCCTCACCCTGAGCCGCCCCACGGGCCCGTCCGGCCCTCCGATGGGCGGCGTCACCACCCCCACCACCGATGCGGTCACCTCGTGGCGCCGGCACACCGACATGACCTCCTCGAGATCTCCCGGCGCCACGATCGCGAGCATCCTCTCCTGGCTCTCGGAGGTCATCACCTCAAAGGGCTCCATCCCCTCCTGGCGCCTAGGCACGGCAGAGGTGTCGACGTCCATGCCCATTCCTGCCCGGGCTGCGGTCTCCGAGGTAGCGCACGCCAGCCCCGCGCCGCCGAGATCCTGGATGCCGACCACCAGAGAAGCGTCGAGGAGCTCGAGGCACGCCTCGATCAAGCGCTTCTCCTCGAAGGGGTCGCCTACCTGCACGCTAGGCCGCTTGGCGGCGTCGTCGCCGGCTACACCGAAGGAAGCGGAGGCAAGCACACTGACGCCGCCGATGCCGTCACGACCAGTGCTAGCCCCGAGCAGCACGGCAAGGTTTCCTTCGCCCGTGGCGGCACCGAGCACCAGCCGCTCCCGGGGCATCACCCCGACGCACAGCACGTTCACGAGCGGGTTGCGCGCGTAGCACGGCGAGAAGGTCAGCTCGCCCCCCACCGTCGGGACGCCGACCGCGTTGCCATAGCCCGCGATGCCCCCTACCACTCCCTCGAAGGTCCATCTGCTGCGAGCGTCGTCGAGCGGTCCGAAGAAGAGCGGGTCCATCAAGGCGATCGGGCGGGCCCCCATGGTGAAAATGTCACGAAGAATCCCTCCGGCTCCCGTCGCGGCACCCTGATAGGGCTCCACCGCCGAAGGATGGTTGTGGCTCTCTATGCGTATGGCAACGGCAATGCCGTCGCCGGCATCGATCACACCGGCGTTCTCACCGGGACCTACGAGCACATGAGGCGCTTCGCTCGGGAGACGTCTCAGGTGCACGCGCGAAGACTTGTACGAGCAATGCTCGCTCCACATGACCGCGTACATAGCGAGCTCGAGCGAGCTGGGAGGCCGCCCCAGGATCTCCTCGATGCGAGCCGCCTCTTCATCGGTCAAGCCGAGTGAGCGGTGCACGCTCTCTGTGTCCATCGCTTCGACGGGGCCGTTCATTGCTGCAACGGTACCGCCTCCCGGCCTGGCCCAGATTCGAGCTCCGCCCAGATTCGAGCTCCGCCCAGATTCGAGCTCTGCCCAGATTCAAAATGTCATTGGATCTTCATTACTTGCAATCCGGGTACGAAGTTGACCATAATAGAGGCCATGCCTACAGCCAAGCCGCCAGCCAAGCCGCGCAAGCGCACTCCCATGTCACCGCAGCACAAAGCTGCTCTCGCCAAAGGCCGCGAGGAGGGACGGGCCGTTCGGACCTATCTCGACGCGCTCCAAGCGCAAAAACCTCGCAGAGGTCGCCGCCGGACCAAGGAGTCGATCACAAAGCGCCTCGCAACCATCGAAGCGAAGCTGCCCAATGCAGAGTCTCTCGCCAAGCTTGGCCTTCTCCAGGAGCGCGAGAACCTTCAAGCCGAGCTCCGGCAGCTGAGCGCCAACGCGGACCTCTCGGAGTTGGAGAAGCAGTTCGTGAAGGTCGCCAAGGAGTACGGCGAGCGCAAGCACATCGGCTATGCAGCCTGGAAGGCGATCGGGGTGAGCCCGGCCGTGCTCCAAAAGGCAGGCATCACCCGCAGCGCGAAGGGCTGAGAAGGGCGCCGAGGAGCTCGGCCCCGTCCATCTCTCCAGTGAGCGGATTGCATGCCCGCTCGGGATGAGGCATGAGCCCGACCACGTTCCCGCTCGCATTGCTCACTCCTGCAATGCCGTCGACCGAACCATTGGGGTTGTCCACGTAGCGGAGGATGATGCGATCCTCTGCACGTAGCCGGGCAAGCGTCCCGGTATCGCATGTGTAGCAGCCTTCGAAGTGATTGATCGGGAGGCGCAACGTGGTGCCGATGTCGAGTCCAGCCGTGATCGGCGAGCGCTCCGAGGCCACCTCCACGTCCACCGTCGTGCATATGAAGCGCAGCCCCCGGTTCTTCTGCAACGCTCCGGGCAATAGACCAGACTCGGTGAGAACCTGGAAGCCGTTGCATATGCCCACCACCGGTCCGCCGGCCGCGGCAAATTCCTCTACCGCTTGCATCACCGGCGAGAACCGAGCCAGAGCGCCAGGCCGCAGGTAGTCACCGTGGGCGAACCCCCCTGGGAGCACCACGGCGTCATAGCCGGCGAGTGACACAGTCGTATGCCAGACAAGATCGGCATCGGCGCCGAGGGAACCGAGGGCCGCCGCTACGTCGTGCTCGCAGTTGGTGCCGGGGAACACCACCACGGCTACCGTTGAGCTCAATTAGACCGGCCTTCCCCTACCAGCGTGACGCTGGCTTCCTCGATGACGAGGTTAGCGAGGAGGCGGTCGGTCACCTCGGTGGCCCGGCGGCGAGCCGATTCCTCGTCATCGGCGTCGACGAAGAACCGCACTGCCTTCCCGATCCTCACACCATGGACACCCGCAAAGCCGAGCGCGGGCAGCGCCCGCTCCACCGTCGCACCGGCAGGATCTGCCACGTCGGGACGCAGCCTCACCTCGACCAGCACCTCGAATCTGGTGCTCCCACGAGCTAGAGCGGGTTCGCCGTGATCTCGCGGAGCAAAAGACACTGCTAAGCAGGGTACCAGTCGGCCAGGCGCAACCCGCTCATCCGCTCGTACGCGGTTGCGTAGCGCTCGGCGGTGGCCGCGACGACCTCCTCCGGAAGATGGGGCGGCGGCGGTTTCTTGTCCCAGCCGGTCGACTCGAGCCAATCCCTCACCGGCTGCTTGTCAAAGGCCGGCGGGTTCGTGCCGGGCTGCCACTCGTCGAGGGGCCAAAAGCGCGAGGAGTCCGGTGTGAGCACCTCGTCGCAGATGGAGAGCTCGCCGTCTATGTAGCCGAGCTCGAACTTCGTGTCGGCAACGATCAAGCCTGCGGACTCCGCCTTAGCCGCCGCTCGCAGGTAGGCCTCCACGCACAGGTCGCGGGCTCGCTCCGCTACCTCCTTGCCGACCAGGTCCGACGCCTGATCGAAGGAGATGTTCTCGTCGTGGCCCTCCGATGCCTTGGTGGAAGGAGTGAACAGCGGCTCCGGCAGCCTGCTCGCCTGGAGGAGCCCGCCCGGCAGGACCATGCCGTGGAGGGTCCCCGAGCGCTGGTACTCCGCCCAGCCCGAGCCGGCCAGGTAGCCGCGCACGATGCACTCGATCGGCAGCATCTCGGCGCGCCTCACGAGCATGGCGCGCCCGGCGATGCCGGCCGGCAGCTCCCCGGCGGCAGCGCCCATCCGCTCCACGATGGCACCCGGGTCGGTCGTGACCAGGTGGCTCGGCGCCAGGTCCGCCAACTCCCCCAGCCAGTACGCAGTCATGGCGGTGAGCACGCGGCCCTTGCCCGGTATCGGCTCGGGCAGCACCACGTCGAAGGCCGAGATACGGTCCGAGGCGACCATCACCAGCAGGCCATCTCCGGCGTCGTATATGTCGCGGACCTTGCCTGTCTGTACGAGTCGGCCAGTCTGTACGAGTCGGCCAGTCTGAACGAGCCGGCCGGGCTCCTCGGGACCGGTCACGGTTGCACCTCCCCTATCGCCTCTATCGCCTTCAGGAAACGATCGACATGGCGCAGCGAGCGCTCCAGCGCGAAAGCGTCGTCCATCGCGGCCTCGGGCAGCGTCACCTCGGGATCCTCCTCCAACACCTCGCGAAACGGCCGCCGCTCCTCGGCGGCCTTCGTAGCGTCGCGCTGGACTATCCGGTAGGCGGCGTCACGCTGCATCCCCGCCTGGAGCATGGCCAGGAGGACCGGCTGGCTGAACACCAGCCCGAAGGATCCCTCGGTGAGATTGGCGAGCATGCGGTCGGGGTGGACGACGAGCCCGTCGACGAGCCCGGCCGCCCGGCGTAGCACGTAGTAGGCGAGGAGGCACGCGTCGGGCAGGACGATCCGCTCGACCGACGAGTGGGAGATGTCACGCTCGTGCCAGAGGGCGACGTCCTCGAGACCCGCGCCGAGATATCCGCGGAGCACCCTCGCGAGGCCCGACAGGCGCTCCGAGAGGATCGGGTTGCGCTTGTGCGGCATGGCCGACGAGCCCTTCTGGCCCGGTGCGAAGGGCTCCTCCACCTCGCGGAGCTCGGTCCGCGCCAGGTGGCGCACCTCGGTGGCGATCATCTCGACGGTGGCGCCGACCGAAGCGCACGCCCAGAGCACCTCCGCGTGCCGGTCTCGCGAGATCACCTGAGAAGCCGGGACGGGCACGAGGCCGAGCCCGCTGCAGACATGCGCCTCTACCCGCGGGTCGATGTTCGAGTACGTGCCGACGGCCCCCGACAGCTTGCCTACCGCGATCGCCTTGCGAGCGGACACCAGGCGCAATCGATCGCGTTCCGCCTGGAGGCACCAGAGAGCGAGCTTGGCGCCGAAAGTGGTCGGCTCCGCGTGCATGCCGTGGGTGCGGCCGGCCATCGGCGTCGCCATGTGCTCGACGGCGCGCCGGCGCAGTGCCGAGACGAGCGCCCCGCAGGCTTCCACCAGCAAGTCGCACGCACGGACCAAGGTGGCGCAAAGCGCAGTGTCCACCACGTCGGAGGAGGTGAGCCCGAAGTGGACGTAGCGCGCCTCGGGGCCGCCTATCGCCCACTGGAGCACGTCCACGAAGGCAGCCACGTCGTGGTTGGTCACCTCCTCGTGCTTGGAGACGGCCGCCACGATCTCCGCATCGACCCGGGGCGCGCGGTCGCGCAGGGCCTTCGCGACCGAGGGCTCTATCGCGCCCGCCTCGACCCACCCCTCGGCAGCGAGCAGCTCCACCTCGAGCCACATGCCGAGGCGGGCCTCGTCGGTGAAGAGAGCTGCCATCTCGGGAAGGGAGTACCTGGGGATCACCGCTCCGGCCCCTCGGCTGTGCCCCTTGCAGCCGCCTCAGCGGCTGTGCCCCTTGCAGCCGCCTCGGCTGCTATGTCCCTCCTGAAGATCATGCCCTTCCAGTGGATCCGGGCGGCGGCCTCGTACGCGCTCGAGCGCGCCTCTGGGAGCGACGGCGCCAGCGCTACGACGTCGACCACTCGCCCGCCGGCAGTGACGACCCTGCCGGCCGAGTCCAGGTCGGTACCAGCGTGGAGCACGCTCACGCCCGGGATCGCGGCCGCGTCCCCGAGCCCCTCGACCACGTCGCCCGTTGCCGGCGAGGTCGGGTACCCGCCGGACGCGAGCACCACGCAGACGGCCGCCTTCTTGGAGAAGCGCGGCTCGCTGCGCAGGCGGCCCGAGGCCACCTCGGCGAGGATGCCGGTGAGGTCGTCCTCGAAGCGGGGAAGGACCACCTGCGCCTCGGGATCACCGAAGCGGACGTTGTACTCCAAGACCTTCGGCCCCTCGTCGGTGAGCATGAGGCCAGCGTAGAGGACACCCCTGTAGTCGATCCCCCGCCTCCGCAGTGCGCCCACCAACGGCTCGACCGCCACTTCCATCACATGGCCGACCAGGTCGTCACCCACCTCCGAGAGGGGTGAGTACGCCCCCATGCCACCGGTGTTGGGCCCGGTGTCGCCGTCGCCCACGCGCTTGAAGTCCCTGGCGGGAGCGAGCGGCGCCACGCGGGAGCCGTCGCAGAGCACCATGAGCGAGCACTCCTCCCCGGAGAGCCCCTCCTCGATCACCACCCGCCGCCCGGCATCGCCGAAAGCCCGGCCCGACAGCTTCGCCTCGGCGTCGGCAGCCGCCTCGGCCAGCGACTCGGTCACGAGGACACCCTTGCCTGCTGCGAGCCCGTCGGTCTTCACCACGTACGGGCCCGGCAGGCTGCGCAGGAGCTCCCGAGCCTCGCCGAGGTCGTCGAACACCCCGAAGCGCGCGCTCGGGACACCGGCTTCGGCCAGCAGCTCCTTCATGAACGCCTTGGAGCCCTCGAGGCGGGCGCCGTCAGCACCGGGCCCGACGACCAGGCGGCGGTCGCTCCTCAGGCGGTCGGCCAGACCGTCGACGAGGTGCGCCTCGGGACCGATCACGAACAGCTCCGCGTCCACTTCCTCGGGAGGGGCCCCAGTAACGCTGATCCGCTCTCCGGGGCCGCCGAACGCAGAACCGGCGAGGGGGGCCCCAGCCTCCCGATCCCCGCGGCACGAGCCCGCCATGCCGGGACTGCCCGGCGTCAGCACGACCTCGGCGGTCCGGGCGAGGGCTAGGGCGAGGGCGTGCTCGCGCCCACCCCCGCCGACGACGCAGACCTTCACAGCCTGGGCTCCATCACAGCCAGCAGACCCTCACAGCGTGGGATCCTTCGCAGCCCGGGCTCATGCGGCGAACCGGACAAACTGGTCGCGCCCTGGTCCCACCCCTACCAGGCGGATCGGCACGCCGACCTGCTCGGACAAGAACGCCACGTAGTCGCGCGCTGCGTCCGGGAGGTCCGAGAGCTCCGTCGCCCCCGAGAGGTCGGAGCGCCATCCGGGGAGCTCCTCGTAGACGGGAGCCACCTGGTGGAAGGCCGACTGGTGGTAAGGCGGGTAGGCCAGCTTCTCGCCAGCGCTCTCGTAGGCGATGCAGACCTTCAGCGTGTCGAATGCGTCGAGGACGTCGAGCTTCGTGAGGGCGATCTCGGTGAGCGAGCTCAGGCGAACGGCCTGGCGGGCGAGAACAGCGTCGAACCATCCGCAGCGCCTCCGGCGCCCCGTGTTGGTGCCGAACTCCTGGCCGCGCTCCACCAGTAGGTCGCCCACCTCGCCTCCGCACTCGGTCGGGAAGGGGCCCGCCCCTACCCGGGTCACGTAAGCCTTGGCGATCCCTATGACGGCGTCGATCTGGCGGGGCCCTATGCCTGCCCCGATGCACGCTCCACCCGCGACCGGGTTGGACGAGGTGACGAACGGGTAGGTCCCGTGGTCGAGGTCGAGGAAGGTCGCCTGGGCGCCCTCCAAGAGCACGTTGCGCCCTTCACCGAGCGCTTCGTGGAGCAGGCCGACGGTGTCGGCGACCATCGGACCGATCCGGGGCGCGTAAGAGCCGAGGTAGCGCTCGCAGATCTCTCCCGCGTCGAGGGGAAGGCGGTTGTAGACCTTGGCGAGGACGGCGTTCTTCTCCTTCAGGGCCACGTCGAGCTTCTGGCGGAAGATCTTGGCGTCGAGCAGGTCCTGCACTCGGAGGCCGACCCTCGCGGCCTTGTCGGCGTAGGCGGGGCCGATGCCGCGCTTGGTCGTGCCGAGCGACGCCTTCCCGAGAAATCGCTCTGTCACCCTGTCGAGCTCCTGGTGGTAGGGCATTATCAGGTGGGCGTTGCCGCTTATGACGAGCCTCGACGTGTCGACGCCCTTGGAGGAGAGGACGTCCAGCTCCTCGATCAGGACCGCCGGGTCGACCACCACCCCGTTGCCGATGACAGGGACCAGATGGGGGTACAAGACGCCGCTCGGCACGAGCTGCAGGGCGAACGTCTCGCCGCCCACGACCACGGTATGGCCCGCGTTGTGCCCCCCCTGGTAGCGGACGACCATGTGCATGTCCTTCGCCAGGAGGTCCGTCAGCTTTCCCTTGCCTTCGTCACCCCACTGGGTCCCTACGACCACGGTTGCGGGCACCTGTCAAACCTCCTCCGGAAGGCCCGGAGCCCGCGCCGCCTGCGCCGGGCGGCATGGCGGGCCCGAGAACGTGGGCAGTCTATCCGGTGGGCCTCTCAGCGGAGATCGAGGCCGTCGCCCGAGGGCGACACGTCCACGGTGACGGTGGAGCCCTCGGGGTAGCGCCCTTCCAGCACCGCGAGGGCGAGGGGGTCCTCCAGGGAGCGCTGGATAACCCGCCGTAGGGGGCGGGCGCCGAAGTCGGGGTCGTAACCGGTCCTGGCCATCCAGGCCTTAGCCGCGTCGGTGACCTCGAGCGCGAGGCGCCGCTCCGCGAGGCGGCTTTGAAGCGCGGCGAGCTGTATGTCCACGATCTGCCTCAGGTCGTCCTCGTCGAGCGAGCGGAAGCGGACGACGTCGTCTATCCGGTTCACGAACTCGGGCTTGAAGAACGCGGCCGGGTCGACCGCGAGGTTGGACGTCATTATCAGCACTGCGTTCGTGAAGTCGACCGTGCGGCCCTGCCCATCGGTCAGCCGGCCGTCCTCGAGCACCTGGAGCAGCACGTTGAACACGTCGGGGTGCGCCTTCTCTATCTCGTCGAGCAGCACCACCGCGTAGGGGCGCCGCCGCAGCGCCTCGGAGAGCTGGCCGCCCTCCTCATAGCCGACATAGCCCGGAGGGGCGCCGACGAGGCGCGAGACGGTGTGCTTCTCCTGGTACTCGCCCATGTCGATTCGCACCATCGCCCGGTCGTCGTCGAAGAGGAACCCGGCCAGGGCACGGGCCAGCTCGGTCTTGCCCACGCCAGTCGGACCGAGGAAGAGGAACGAGCCGATCGGCCGCCGGGGGTCGGACAGCCCGGCCCGGCTGCGGCGGATGGCGTTCGCGACAGCTCGCACGGCTTCGGCCTGACCGACCACGCGCTCGCTGATGGACTCCTCCATCCTCACGAGCTTCTGGACCTCGCCCTCCATGAGGCGCGACACCGGGATGCCCGTCCAGCGGCTGACCACCTCGGCGACGTCCTCGGCGTCCACCTCCTCCTTCAGCATCGCCCCGCCGGCCTGTAGCTCAGCGAGGGACTTCGTCGCCTCGTCGATGCGGCGCTCTATGTCGGGCACCCGCCCGTAGCGCACCTCAGAAGCGGCGGTGAGGTCCCCGTCGCGCGCAAGGCGCTCCGCCTCCGAGCGCGCAGCCTCGAGCTCTCCCTTCAGGGAGCTGACCGCCGTGATTGCCCGCTTCTCGGCCTGCCAGCGGGCGCTCATCGCGCCTGCCTGCTCGCCCAGGTTGGCCAGCTCCTCCTGCAGCCGGGCCAGGCGTTCGAGCGACGCCGCGTCGGTCTCCTTCTCGAGGGCGACCCGCTCGATCTCGAGCTGGCGCATGCGCCTGGTCACCACGTCGATCTCGGTGGGCATGGAGTCGATCTCTATGCGTAGCCTGCTAGCCGCCTCGTCGACGAGGTCGATGGCCTTGTCGGGCAGGAAGCGCCCACTCACGTAGCGATCGGACAGCACGGCCGCGGCCACGAGGGCGGCGTCTTGAATGCGAACCCCGTGGTGTACCTCGTAGCGCTCCTTCAGGCCGCGCAGGATCGCGATCGTGTCATCGACGCTCGGCTGGCCGACGTGCACCGGCTGGAAGCGGCGCTCCAGGGCCGCGTCCTTCTCTATGTACTTGCGGTACTCGTCGAGGGTGGTGGCTCCGACCATCCGCAGCTCCCCGCGGGCGAGGAGCGGCTTTATCATGTTGCCGGCGTCCATCGCGCCCTCGGCGGCCCCGGCCCCGACGATCGTGTGGAGCTCGTCGATGAAGGTGATGACCGCGCCCTCGGCATCGGTGATCTCCTTCAGCACCGCCTTCAGTCGCTCCTCGAACTCGCCGCGGTACTTGGCGCCCGCCACCATCGCCGAGAGGTCGAGCGCCACGAGGCGCTTGCCCTTCAGTCCCTCGGGGACGTCGCCCTCGACGATCCGGTTCGCGAGCCCCTCTACTATCGCCGTCTTGCCGACGCCGGGCTCGCCGATCAGGACGGGGTTGTTCTTCGTGCGCCGCGAGAGCACCTGGATCACCCGGCGGATCTCCTCGTCGCGCCCCACGACCGGGTCCAGCTTCCCCCGGCGCGCGAGCTCGGTCAGATCGCGCCCGTAGCGCTCGAGTGCCTGGTAGGTGCCCTCGGGGTCCTGGGAGGTGACCCGCTGGCTGCCGCGCACCTCGCGCAGCGCTTCGAGGAGCTTGTCGCGGCTCGTGCCCAGGCTCCCCGCGAGAACCAAGAGCACATGCTCGACCGAGAGGTACTCGTCGCCCATCTGGCGGCGGACCTCGTCGGCATCTCTCAGGGCGGCGAGCAGCTCGCGCGAGGGCGACGGGTCGCCTGCCCCGTAAGCCTTGGGAAGGGAGTCCACGCGCTCGCGCAGGCGGCTCAGCACCTTCGCCGGCTCCATCCCTACCCGAGCCAGCACGGGCATGGCTATCCCGTCGGGCTCGGAGATCATGGCAACCAGGAGGTGCTCGGGAGTGATCTCCGGATTGGACGAAGCCTTGGCAGCCGCCTGCGCCGCGGCGAGAGCCTGCTGGGTCTTCAGGGTCATCTTGTTGGGGTCGAGCGCCACTGGCTGGTCACCTCCTCCTTGCCTGGCGAGCGCGCACCGGGCGCCACACGAGAGCGCTCTGGCTCACCGGGACCAGGTCGCGCCGGTACTGGCGGTGCGTACGCTCGAGGGCTTCACGCGCCTCGGCGTTCACCCGCTCGATCTCGGCCCGAAGGCGCGCCACCTCCTCCTTCATCCGCTCGAGGTCGGCCTGGAGCGCCATCACACGCCTCACGCCCTCGAGGTTCACCCCGGCGTTGGTGAGAGCCTGGATCTGGCCGAGCATCTCTATGTCTCGCTCGGAGTAGCGCCTGGACCCGCCGCCGGTTCGCGACGGGTCGAGCAGGCCCCGGCGCTCGTATATGCGAAGCGTCTGCGGGTGGACGCCTGCCAGCTCCGCTGCCACCGATATCACGTAGACCGCCCTGTCGTGCTGCGCGGCATCCGGGGCGCCGCCGCGCTGGGCATCCGGGCCGCCGGTCACTTCGCCGCCTTCAGGAAGTCGCGGGGATCCTCGGTGCTGACCCGGGCGAGCTGCTCCACGGCCGCGCGCTGCTCGGGGCTCAGGGACTTCGGCACCACAACCTCCACCGTGACGAGCAAGTCGCCGGTAGCCCGGCCGCCCCCTGCGCTCACCCCCCGCCCGCGGACCCTGAAGGTCTGCCCGGAGCTGGTCCCCGGCGGCACGCGGAGCGTGACGGGCTGGTCGAGGGTGGGAACCGTGATCGTCGTGCCGAGCGCCGCCTCGGTGAAGGTGACCGGCACCTGGAGCGTGAGGTTGCGCCCCTTGCGGCCGAAGAGGGGGTGGCGGGCCGTGCGTATGGTCACGTAGAGGTCGCCAGGAGGACCGTTGTTGCGCCCGGGCGTGCCGCGGCCCTTCACCCGGATGCGCTGCCCGTCCTCGACGCCCGAGGGCACCCTGACCTTCACCTGGCGCGTACGCCTGGAGACCCCGGTGCCCTTGCAATCCGGGCAGGGCTTGTCCACGGTGCTCCCGCGGCCCCCGCAGTCGGGGCAGACGCGGCTCAACGAGAAGAGCCCCTGGTTGTCGTCGAGCACCCCCCGCCCGTTGCAGCGCCGGCAGGTCAGCGCCTGGCTGCCGGCCGCGGCCCCCGTCCCGCGGCAGCGGGCGCAGACCGCCTCACCTGTGACATGGACCTCCGTGGTCACCCCGCGCACCGCGTCCTCGAAGGAAAGGTGGAGATCGGCCTCGATGTCCGACCCGCGCCTCGGGCCCGCCCCCGCGGTCTTCGAGCGCCCCCGGCCGAATACCGTGCCTATCCCGCCAAGGAGGTCCCCGAGGTTGCCGAGGTCCTCGACCCGGAAGGTCGTCCCTCCCGGCGTGCCGAACCCGCCGAGGCCCCTCGCCCCGAGGCGCCGCACGTCGTCGTACTCCTTGCGCTTGGCCGGATCGCCGAGCACGTCGTACGCAGCGGTGATCTCCTTGAAGCGATCCTCGGATCCGGGGTTCGCGTCGGGGTGGTAGCGCTTGGCAAGCTTGCGATACGCGCTCGTTATGTCCTTGTCTCCTGCCGTCGAGGGGACGCCCAGGACCTGGTAGTAGTCCTTGTCGAGCCACTCGCGCTGGACGGTCATGGCCGTTGCCTCATCCCCGGACCTTCACCATCGCCGGGCGCGCGACCCGACCCTTCCAGCGATAGCCCGCACGAAGCACGCCCGAGACGACCGCCTCCGGCTGAGCCCCTCCCGGGGATCCCGCCTGAGCCTCCGGGCCGGCGACTCCCGGGGATGGCGCTGTATCAGCTCCCGGGGATGGCTTACCGCCGGAGACTCCGGCGTCAGCCGGGGGCTCGGGCGGCGCGCCAGAGACATCGGCGGCAGCCGGGGGCTCGGGCGCCTCCGCGGTCTCGGGTGCATCCGGCACCTCGTGCTCCACAGCATCGTGGGCGGAGGGATCGAAGGCGACCCCGACCTCGTCGATCCTCTCCAGGCCCTCTTTCGCCAGCACTGCGTCGAGCAGCGCGGCTGCCTGCACGAGCGCCTTTCCCTCCGCCGTTGCCGCCTCCTGATCGCCCAGGTGCGCACGGGCCGCATCCAGGGCGTCGAGCACGGGCAGGAGCTTCACCACGAGATCCTGGGCGGCCCGCTCGAGCTGCTCGGTCTGCTGGCGGATCATGCGCTTGCGATAGTTCTCGAAGTCGGCCTGCAGGCGGCGGAGCGCGTCCAGGTACTCGTCACGCTCGGCCTCGAGCTTGGCGACGAGCGCGTCTGGCCCGTCCAAGCCAGGCTCGCCCGCTTCGCCATTTGCGCCATTTGCGCCAGGTTCGCCCAAGCCGGGTTCGCCTGCTGCGCCTGGCTCGCCAGGTTCGCCCTCGGCGTACGCGACTGGCTCGCCAGGTTCGACCGCTTCGCCAGGTTCGCCTGGTTCGCGGAGCGAGCCCCGCGCGCCGGGCTCGTCGCCTGCGCCCGGGGCCGCCTCGGCCTCAGGACCGGAGCTCATGCCCCCGGCTCGTCGACGATCTCGGCGTCGACGACCTCATCGTCGGCACCGTCCGAAGCGCTCGAGCCGCCCGAGAATCCTCCGGCAGCCCCGTCAGAAGACCCGCCCGCGGCACTGCCCGAGCCGCCGGAGCTGGCGGAGCTGGCTGCCTCCTCGTAGAGGCGCTGGGTGAAGCCGTGGCTGGCCGACACGAGCGCGTCGGTCGCGTCCTTGATCTTCTCCACGTCGGAGCCCGACAGCGCCTCCTTCAGGGCCTTCAGGCTCGACTCCACGTGCTCCTTCTCGTCGCCCTGGAACTTGTCGCCCTGGTCGCGCAGCAGCTTCTCCGTCTGGTAGACGAGGGTGTCGGCGTTGTTGCGAACCTCCGCCTCCTCGCGCCGGCGGCGGTCGTCCTCGGCGTGGGACTCGGCGTCGCGCACCATCCGCTCGATCTCGTCCTTGGAGAGCGACGACTGCCCCGTGATGGTCATCGACTGCTCCTTGGACGTCGCCAGGTCCTTCGCCGACACGTGCACTATGCCGTTCGCGTCGATGTCGAAGGTCACCTCGATCTGCGGCACACCGCGGGGCGCAGGAGGCAGGTCGACGAGCTGGAACTTGCCGAGCGTCTTGTTGTACATGGCCATCTCGCGCTCTCCCTGGAGCACGTGGATCTCCACCGAGGGCTGGTTGTCCTCGGCCGTCGTGAACACCTCCGAGCGCTTGGTGGGGATGGTCATGTTGCGCTCGATCAACCTGTGCATCACGCCACCCTTGGTCTCGATGCCGAGGCTGAGCGGCGTGACGTCGAGGAGGAGCACGTCCTTCACCTCGCCCTTCAGCACACCCGCCTGCACCGCAGCCCCCACCGCGACGACCTCGTCGGGGTTGACGCCCTTGTGCGGCTCCTTGCCGGTCAGGCTCGAAACGAGATCCTGGATGGCGGGCATACGGGTGGAGCCGCCTACCAGCACCACGTGGTCGATGTCGGACTTGGAGAAGCCCGCGTCGGCGATCACCTGCTCGAAGGGACCCTTGCATGCCTCCACCAGCTCGGCCGTCAGCTCGTTCAGCTTCGACCTGGTGAGCTTCACGTCGAGGTGCTTGGGACCGTCCGAGGTGGCGGTGATGAACGGCAGGTTCACCTGGGTCTCCTGGACGGTCGAGAGCTCGATCTTCGCCTTCTCCGCCGCTTCCTTCAAGCGCTGCAGGGCCATCTTGTCCTGGGAGAGGTCGACGCCCTCGGTGTCCTTGAAGGTCTTCACGAGCCAGTCGATCACCCGCTGGTCCCAGTCATCGCCGCCGAGCTGGGTATTGCCGTTGGTCGCCTTCACCTCGAAGACGCCGTCGCCGATCTCGAGCAGCGAGACGTCGAAGGTGCCGCCGCCCAGGTCGAACACGAGGACGGTCTGCTCCTTGTTCTCCTTGTCGAGCCCGTACGCGAGCGCGGCAGCCGTCGGCTCGTTGATTATGCGGAGCACCTCGAGCCCGGCGATCTGGCCGGCCTCCTTGGTCGCTGTGCGCTGCGCGTCGTCGAAGTAGGCCGGCACGGTGATGACGGCTTGGTTGACGGTGTCACCCAAATAGGCCTCCGCGTCCCTCTTCAGCTTCTGCAGGATCCGGGCGGAGATCTCCTGAGCGGTGTACTTCTTGCCGTCTATGTCGATGCCCCAGGTCGTGCCCATGTGTCGCTTCACCGAGCGAATCGTCCTGTCGGGGTTCGTGATCGCCTGGCGTTTCGCCACCTCGCCGACGAGGACCTCGCCCGACTTGGCGAAACCGACGACCGACGGCGTGGTCCGCCCGCCCTCCGCGTTGGGTATGACGGTGGGCTCGCCCGCCTCGAACACGCTCACCACCGAGTTCGTGGTGCCAAGATCTATTCCGACGGCTTTCGCCATTTAGTTGTCCTCCGATGCTCTCTTCCAGTGCCGGGCTGCTATGTGCCAGGCTCGGTGGTCGGGCTGTCGATGGGTTGGTGCTGAGAGCCCTTGCGCCCGAGCTGGCGTGCATTTCTGTTCATTGTTGAGTATAGCAAAGTTGAGTGTAGGTATGTCAAGTCTGATGACAGCTACCGTGGCCGGCTCCCGGCAGGACTGACTAACGCCCGTGCGCTTGCGCATCAGGGTGCAGCCGGGGTCCAGGAACCCCCATGTGGGTGGCACCCGCGACGGCGCCCTCGAAATACGGGTGCGCGCGCGGGCTCACGAGGGGAAAGCCACCGAAGAGGCCCTTGTCGCGCTCGCTCGGGCCCTCGACCTGCCCCGGTCCTCGGTCGAGCTCGTCTCCGGCGCTGCCAGCAGGCTGAAGACCGTGGAGGTCGCCGGTGAGGTGAGCGAGCAAAGGCTGGTCGAGCTGCGGACCCGCCGGTAGGATCACCGTGGTGCCCACCATCCGCTTGGCTCTCTGCCAGATCGACACGGTGGTAGGCGACATCGAGGGCAACGTCGAGAAGGTGCTCGACTCGCTGCGCCGGGCGGAAGAGGCTGGAGCTGATCTTGCGGCGTTCCCGGAGCTCGCTATCACGGGGTATCCGCCCGAGGACCTGGTGCTGAAGCCCGCCTTCGTCAGCGCGAACCAGGCCGCCCTGGACAAGGTGGCACGCTCCACCGGATCGTGCGCCGCCGTCGTCGGGTTCGTCGACCGGCTCGAGCTCCCGGCCAGCGGCCGGAGGCGAGGGTCGGCTGGGTCGGCTGGCAGCGGCCAGAGGGGAGGGTCGGCTGGGCCTGTCGTCCCGGCGCTGGCCAACGCAGTTGCCCTCTGCCTGGACGGCAAGGTTGCCGGCGTGTACCACAAGCGCCTCCTGCCCAACTACGGCGTCTTCGACGAGCGGCGCTGGTTCAGCCCTGGAACAGGCTCCCCCAAGGTGTACGACATCGCCGGGGTGCGCGTGTCGGTCTCCATATGCGAGGACCTCTGGGTGCCCGGGGGCCCGGTGGCCGAAGCTGGCAAGGCGGGCGCGGACCTCGTCGTGAACGTGAACGCGTCCCCCTTCTCCGCCGGCCGCCAGGACGAGCGCCTGGCCCTGATCGAAGAGCGCGTCCGCGAGTCGGGGTGCGCGATCGCCTATGTGAACCAGGTCGGCGGCCAGGACGAGCTCGTGTTCGACGGAGGCTCCGTAGTGATCGACGCATCCGGGCAGCTGGTGGCCCGGGCATCGAGGTTCAGCGAAGAGCTGCTCGTCTGCGAGCTTTCCGCGGGGCGTGGGGCCGGTGCGGAGCGTGGGGCCGGCGCGGGGCGTGGGGCGTTCAGCGCAGACCCGTCCTCGCCGGCGGGGTCCGGCCGTGACATGTCGCCCGAAGAGGAGGTGTACGAGGCGCTCGTGCTCGGGACCCGGGACTACCTGGCGAAGAACGGGTTCACCGACGCCCTGATCGGGCTCTCGGGCGGCATCGACTCCTCCCTAGTCGCGCTCGTGGCCACCGATGCGCTCGGACCCGAGCACGTGCATGGAATTGCCATGCCGTCGCGCTATTCGAGCAAGGGATCGCTCGACGACGCGGAGCTTCTCGCCCGCAACCTGGGCATCGAGCTCACCACAATCCCGATCGAGCCGGCGCACGCCACGTACGAGCAGATGCTCACGCCGATACTCGGCGGAGCACCGACCGGTCTTGCCGACGAGAACCTCCAGTCCCGGCTGCGAGGCGTGCTGTTGATGGCGGTCTCGAACTCACGAGGCTGGATAGTGCTCACGACCGGGAACAAGAGCGAGGTCGCGACGGGCTACTCCACGCTCTACGGGGACTCGGCTGGAGGGTTCGCCGTCATCCGCGACGTGCCGAAGACGCTCGTGTACCGGCTCGCCGCATACCGGAACGAGCGTGCCGGACGCCAGCTCGTGCCGCAGAGCGTCCTCGTGAAGGCACCTTCCGCCGAGCTCCGGCCGGACCAGCGCGACGACCAGGCCCTTCCACCGTACGAAACGCTGGATCCCATCTTGGAGGCGCTGGTCGAGGATGACTTGTCCCTCGCAGAAACCGTCGCGCTCGGCTTCGACCCGGCAATCGTCGCCAGGGTGGCCCAGCTCGTCGATGCGGCGGAGTACAAGCGCCGCCAGTCGCCACCCGGGGTGAGAACGACTACGCGCGCGTTCGGGAAAGACCGCCGGATGCCCATAACCAACCGCTACCGGGAGCCTGCTCCCGAGCCTCAGGGGGTTCAGGGGGTTCAGGGGGTTCAGGGGGTTCAGGGGGTTCAGGGGGTGCCCGAGGTGCCCGAGGTGCCCGAGGCAACGTGCCAAGGCGGTGCCGCCTGACATGGGCGCTGCACCCGGCTCGCCTCGAACCGAACCCGGCAGCCCGCTGAGCGACCCGTGGCTCCTTGCCGAAGCCCTCGGCTGGCCCGCTGCGGGGAGCCAATCCGGGGAACCGCTCGGCTTCGTGGACCTGGGCAGGATCACGGGCGCGTACTCGATGGTCGAGCGGCGCCTGTTCGAGATCCTGGGCGGCTGGTCGGCAGTAGAGGAGGCGCCCACAGTGAGCGTGTTCTTCGACGTCCAGTCGCGCCAGCACGCGTGGCACGCCGAGCTGTGGAACGATTTGTCCGCCTCGAGCGGACCCCAGACTGGCGGGCCCCAGACTGGCGGACCCCAGACTGGCGGGCCCCAGACTGGCGGGCCCCAGACTGGCGGGCCCCAGACTGGCGGGCCCCAGACTGGCGACCCGGTGGCTGGCAACGCTCTGGCGGAGCCCGCAATGCGGCTCCTCTCCCGGATAGAAGACGACCTGCGCGATCCGGCTTCCGAGGGTGAGGTACAGACATCGCTCCGGTTGTCTGCCCTAGGACGGGTCGTGTTCCCGCGCCTCGTCGTCGGGTACCGGCGCCATCTACGACACACATCTTTTCCTGCGGACACTGCGACGGTGCGCGTCCTGCGGCTGGTGACTGCCGGCGAACAGTCGGCCTGGCAAGCCGCTGAGGCGCTACTGCAAGCCGCCTGTGCTAGCCTTGGTGACGCATCTGCTGGGACCGAGAGCACCAGGCGGTGGGAGGCCCTGATCAGGGCTAGTGGACCAGGTTTGGTCACGTTCCCGGGAGCCCGAAGCGAACGAGCCACTTGACGCTGCCGTTAGACTGGCATTCGGAGGTGGGCATGGTGCCCGATACCAAGACTCGGCGGCAGCAGATGGCAAGAGCTGGACACCTGCAAGAGAGCTTCACGACCGGAAAGGGCATAGCCCGGGATCCGATCGTTCACGAAGGGTTGGAATGACGTTGGCGAAGGAGCGCGTCGAGCGGGACGAGGAAGACCTGGTCCGGCTCTACTTGACGGACATCGGGCAATACCCGTTGCTCACGAAAGACGACGAAGTTCGCCTTGCCCAGATCATCGAATCAGGGCGTGAAGCCGAACAGGAGCTCGTCGCGAAGTCCAAGGATCTCACCCCGGCCAAGCGCCGCGAGGTGCGCCGCAAGGTGCTCGCCGGCGAGCAGGCGCAGCAGACGTTCGTCCAGTCGAACCTGAGGCTCGTCGTGTCCATAGCGAAGAAGTACCAGGCCTCGGGCCTGCCGTTGCTCGACCTCATCCAGGAGGGCAACCTCGGCCTGATGCATGCCGTGGAGAAGTTCGACTGGCGCAAGGGTTTCAAGTTCTCCACCTACGCTACGTGGTGGATCCGCCAGGCGATCACTCGCGGCATTGCAAACACCGGCCGGACCATACGCCTGCCCGTGCATGCGGGCGATACTCTCGCACGGGTCCAGAAGGCCCAGTCGCGCCTCGAGCTCAAGCTGGGTCGCCCGGCGACTCTCGCCGAGCTGGGTGCCGAGGTCGAGATGCCCGAGGACAAGCTGATCGAGGCGTTGCGCTTCCGTGCCGAGCCCCTGTCGCTGTCGGAGCCCCTGAGGGAGGACGGGGACGCCGAGCTCGGCGACGTGGTAGAGGACCGTGCTGCGGAGTCGCCGTTCGAGGTTGCAGCGACGTCACTGTTGCCCGAGGAGATAAACCGCCTGCTCTCCCCCCTCGACGAGCGCGAGAGGGAGATACTGCGGCTGCGCTTCGGGCTCGACCGAGGCGAACCCCGCACTCTCGAGGAGGTCGGCGAGTACTTCAACCTGACGCGCGAGCGCATACGGCAGATCGAGGCGAGAGCGATGTCGAAGCTACGCCACCCTTCGTCCGACACGGGCGCCAGGGATCTGCTCACGGTCTGAACGCCACGCTGTATGATCCCTCTCGTGAAGAAGCTGATAATCCTCGCGCTGCTCGTCGCTGTCGGCGTAGTAGCTGCGAAGCGGATCCAGTCCAGCCTCTGAGGGCCACGCGGGACTACTTGGGGCCACGCGGGTGGTCCTTGGGCGGTCCCCGTAGGTTTTCGGAAAACCGGTGGTCAGCGCGGTAGCGCAACGCCCGGTTATTCAGCGCGGCAGCGCGGCAGCTCAGCTCTGCAGCTCGGCGCGGCAACTCAAAGCGCCGTGATGCCATGCTCGCGTAGGCGCTGGCTGTAGCGCCAGGCGACCGCCGCAACGCCTGTGATGGCAACAGCGGTGGCACTGAGCAGCGCAGCCTGGGGCAACGTTGGCACCGGAACCGAGTCGCGCAGCCGCACCGGCTTCACGAATGACAGCACTTCCCATTCTCGGTCGCGCGCCACTTTTGCGAGCAGCCGGTCCGGGTTTACCGCGACCGGGTGGCCGACACACTCGAGCAACGGCACGTCGGTGAAGGAGTCGCTGTACGCGTACGACCTGGCGAGGTCGATGCCCTCCCTGGCTGCCAGGTCGACAACGGCCTCTGCCTTCCACGGGCCGTACGCGTAGAGCTCCATCTCGCCCGTGTAGCGGCCGTCCGCGTCCAGCGTTGCCCTGCTGGCGATCGCACCGTCGACGTGGAGGAACTCAGCCAGCGGACCCACGATCTCCTCGGGCGAAGCCGAGACCAGGTAGACACGCCGGCCCGAAGCACGATGCCCCGCGATCAGGTCCTCCGCCTCCTCGTAGACGATCGGCTCGACGATCTCCTCGAGGGTCTCGCGCACGATGCGCGCAACCTCGTCCCGGTCCCAACCGCGAGTCAGCCCGAGCACCAGCTCACGCACGCGTTCGAGTTTGGTCTCGCTGGCTCCCAGGTGCATGTAGACGAACTGGGAGGCGAGCGCCCTAACGACAGTGCGGCGGCTGATGAGGCCGCCTCGGTAGAAGGGGCGTCCGAACGCGGCTATGGAGGCCTTGGCAATGACGGTCTTGTCCAGATCGAAGAAGGCCGCTTCCACCGACGGCGAGTCTAGGTCCGAGTGCGCCGAGGAGAAGGGCAGTGTCGTCCCGGCGTCGTCCCGGCGTCCTCCCGGCGTCGTCCCGGCGTCGTCCCGGCGTCGTCCCGGCGTCGTCCCGGCGTCGTCCCGGCGTCCTCCCGGCGTCGTCCCGGCGTCGTCCCGGCGTCGTCGCTCGTGAGCGCTCCTTGCTCGCGCGTGCCATCAGTAGGTATCGTCATGGCCCGATCGCCCCGGATGCCTAAGTGGCCGCGTCTCCGACCACTCGGCGCGTCCATCCGGTGCACGCCAGTCCAAACCTGAGCCGCCGGCCGCCGAGCTGGTACCGTCGTGCAGCCTGCGGAGTGGCTGCACCTAGGTAGCAGCCGCCGCTCGCGGAACTTGCGGAACTCGACCGAAGGGAGCAACAGCCGATGACCCACCTCCTCGCCGCCGAAGGGGGGTACCAGGCATTCGTGTTGACAGGCGCAGCGAAGGCGTGGCTCGTCTTCGCCCTGGTCGCAGCCATCGCAGGCATGTCGGTCGGCCTCTTCTTGATGCGCGGGGTCCTCCGGGCGGACCAGGGGACCGCGTCGATGCGCCGGATCGCGGCAGCCATCCAGCAGGGTGCCAAAGCGTTCCTGGCACGGCAGTTCCGCACGATCGCCATCATTGTCGTTCCCCTGGCAGTCCTCATATTCTTCACCGCCACCAAGGTCGTCCGCCCCGACGGCAGCATCGCCCTGTCCTTCGCAGCGGCCGGCGGCTACCGGGTGCTCGCGTTCGTCATCGGCGCTTCGTTCTCGGGGCTGACGGGTTTCATCGGCATGAGCCTGGCGGTGCGCGGGAACGTGAGGACTGCCGCGGCCGCCCGCAGCGGCACAATGGCCGGGGCCCTGAGGGTCGCCTTCCGGACCGGAGCTATCACCGGGATGTTCTGCGTGGGGCTGGGACTCGTGGGCGCCACGGCGATCGTATTGATATGGCAGAACATGGCGACCGCCGTGCTCGTGGGCTTCGGGTTCGGGGCGTCGCTGCTCGCTCTCTTCATGAGGGTGGGAGGCGGCATCTTCACCAAGGCTGCCGACGTAGGCGCCGACCTGGTCGGCAAGATCGAGGCCGGCATACCCGAGGACGACCCCCGCAACGCTGCCACGATCGCCGACAACGTGGGGGACAACGTGGGGGACTGCGCCGGCATGGCGGCCGACCTGTTCGAGTCCTACGAGATCACCATCATCGCCGCTCTGATCCTCGGGTTCGCGGCGTTCCACACGCTTCACCCGGCAGCGAGCGCGAACGCAGTCGCCTGGGTGATCTTCCCCCTCATCGTCGCGGGATTCGGCATCGTGTCCTCGGCGGTCGGCACCTTCGCCGTGCGCGCGACCAAGCGCGACCGCAACGCCATGGCCCCGATCAACCGGGGGCACTGGACCGCCAGCGCTCTAACGGTCATCGCGGCGGGCCTGGTGGCGGAGTTCTACGTGCACGACCTCAAGCTTTTCTGGGCGGTGCTCGCAGGCGTGGTGCTCACCCTGGTGGCCAGCCAGGTGACGGAGCACTTCACCTCCACTGAGAGAGGCCCCGTCCGCGAGATTGCGGAGTCGACCCTCACCGGCCCGGCCACCACGGTGCTGTCGGGGATCGGCTCGGGGCTGGAGTCTGCCGTCTGGGCGATAATCGCAATCGCAATCGCAATCGCCGTCGCAATCGCCCTTGGCGGTGGGAAGATCGAGCTCGCCCTCTACTTCGTATCGCTCACCGGGATCGGCATGCTCTCGACCGCCGGCTCGGTGGTCTCCGAGGACAGCTTCGGCCCCGTAGCCGACAACGCCGCCGGCATCGCAGAGATGTCAGGCGAGTTCACGGGCGAGGCAGAGCGCGTCATGGTGAGCCTGGACGCGGTAGGCAACACGACCAAGGCGATAACAAAGGGTGTCGCCATAGGATCGGCCGTCATAGCAGCTGTCTCCCTCTTCGGCGCCTTCATCGAGACGATCGGCACCCAGCTCAACCTGCGAGCCACGGGCAATGCCCTCTTCCACAGCGCAGCGACGGCCATAAACGTGGCAAACCCGAGCATCTTCATCGGCCTCCTGATCGGCGGCTCGGTCGTGTTCCTCTTCTCCTCGCTCGCCATAAGAGCGGTGGGGCGCTCGGCCGGCACGGTGGTCCACGAGGTGCGCAGGCAATTCCGCGAGCATCCAGGCATCATGGACGGCACCGAGGAGCCCGAGTACGGCCGAGTGATCAGCATCTGCACCGCGGGAGCCCAGCGGGAGCTGGCAACCCCGGCACTGCTGGCGATCCTTACACCGGTGATAGTCGGCTTCGGGATCGGGTACCTTGCTCTCGGTGCGTTCCTGGCCGCGGTCATCCTCACAGGCCAGCTCATGGCCAACACGCTCTCCAACTCTGGCGGCGCCTGGGACAATGCCAAGAAGTACATCGAAGACGGACACCACGGTGGCAAGGGCTCCGATTCCCACAAGGCCGCCGTCATCGGAGACACCATCGGCGACCCCTTCAAGGACACAGCCGGTCCCGCCATGAACCCCCTGGTGAAGGTGATGAACCTCGTCTCGCTCCTGATCCTTCCCGCGGTCATAACTCTCCGCTCCCACACCGGCACGAGGATCGGCATCGCCGTCGCTGCGCTGGTCGTGCTGCTGGCCGCCATCGCGTTCTCCAAGCGCAAGTCCGCCGGCTTCGGTGGCGACGATGCCACAGCGATGCCGGCCGCTGCTGGGTCTCCGCTGGCCGGATCTGCAGCGGGGGCCCCGGCAGAGGCCTGAGCATGACGGCTGCCCCCGCAGGCGGCAGCACAAGCCGCACAAAGAGCCGTGCAGGTGAGTCCGGCAAGCCCCTGGTGCCCGGCAAGCCTCTGGTGCCCGGCAAGCCTCTGGTGATAGTCGAGTCGCCTGCCAAGGCGCGCACGATCGCACGCCTTCTCGGGAGCGGCTACGTAGTCGAGTCATCTGTCGGGCACGTGAGGGACCTGCCGAGGCGCGCCGACGAGATACCCGCCGCGTACAAGGGAGAAGGCTGGGCACGCCTCGGTGTCGACGTCGACAACGGGTTCAAGCCTCTCTACGTCGTCGCTCCCGAGAAGAAATCGGTAGTGTCCAAGCTTCGCCAGCTCGTAAGAGAGGCGAGCGAGGTGTACCTGGCAACAGACGAGGACCGCGAGGGCGAGTCGATAGCCTGGCACCTCCTCGAGGTCCTGTCGCCCACCGTCCCGGTGAAGCGAATGGTCTTCCACGAGATCACCCGTGCAGCCATGGACCGGGCCGTGCAGGAATGGCGCGACCTCGACCGGCGCCTCGTCGATGCCCAGGAGGCCCGCAGGGTCCTCGACCGCCTCTACGGTTACGAGGTCTCGCCCGTCCTCTGGCGAAAAGTCATGCCGCGGCTCTCGGCGGGCCGTGTGCAGAGTGTGGCCACGCGCATGATTGTGGAGCGCGAGCGGGAGCGGATCCGCTTCAAGAGCGCCACCTGGTGGGACATCGAAGGCACCTTCTCAGCCAAGGGGTCCGAGCTCCAAGCACCGCTTCATTCGCTCGGCGGCACTCCGGTGGCCACAGGGCGCGACTTCGACTCCTCGGGGCGCCTGGTCGCCAAGGGACCCGTGCGGATGCTGGGGGAAGAGGAGGCCACTCGCCTCGCGAGCGACCTGACCGGGCGCCCGTTCCGGGTGGTCTCCGTCACCGAGAAACCGTTCCGCAGGTCTCCTGCAGCGCCGTTCATCACCTCGACGCTGCAGCAGGAAGCCAGCCGGAAGCTTCGCTTCAGTGCGCAACGGGCGATGCAGGTGGCCCAGCGGCTCTACGAAGCGGGTTGGATTACCTACATGCGGACCGACTCCACCACGCTGTCGGACGAGGCCATTTCGGCAGCCAGGCGCCAGGCCGGGGAGCTCTACGGCGCCCAGTACGTTCCCGCCAAGCCACGGCGATACGAGCGCAAGGTCAAGAACGCCCAGGAGGCTCACGAGGCGATCCGGCCGGCCGGAGAGACCTTCCGCACCCCCGAAGAGGCGGCGCGCTCGCTCTCCGGCGACGAGCTCAGGCTCTACGAGCTCGTGTGGAAGCGCACCATCGCCTCGCAGATGGCCGACGCCACCGGCACCACGGCTCAGGTCCGCCTGGCTGCCGAGACCAGTGGTGGGGGCGAGACCAGTGGTGGGGGCGAGACCAGTGGTGGGGGCGAGACCAGTGGTGGGGGCGAGACCGGTGGTGGAGGCGAGACCAGTGGTGGAGGCGAGACGGCGGAGTTCCAGGCCAGCGGCACGGTGATCGCCTTCCCGGGGTTCCTCCGGGCGTACGTGGAGGGCTCGGACGACCCAGAGTCGGACCTCGCCGAGCGCGAAGTCCGACTCCCGCCACTCGAAGAGGGCGACCAGGTCGACGCTCTCGGCATGCAGGCGCGCTCGCATTCGACCCAGCCCCCATCGCGTTACACGGAGGCTTCCTTGGTGAAAGCGCTGGAGGAGATGGGGGTCGGGCGACCCTCGACCTACGCGAGCATCATCTCGACGATCCAGGACCGGGGATATGTGTGGCGCAAGGGAACTGCCCTCGTGCCATCCTTCGTCGCGTTCGCGGTCGTGGGGCTGCTCGAGCGCTACTTCGACGAGCTCGTCGACTACGGGTTCACTGCATCGATGGAAGACGACCTCGACGCCATCGCCGAAGGGCGGGCCGAAGCTCTGCCGTGGCTCACGAAGTTCTACTTCGGCGAGGCGGGCGATCCCGGGCTGAAAGATCTCGTAGCCGCCCATCTCGGCGAGATAGACGCTCGCGAGATCAACTCCATCCCAGTCGGCACCGGCTCCGACGGTCTCGAAGTCGTGGTACGGGTCGGCCGGTACGGTCCGTACCTCCAACGGGGCGAGGAGAGGGTCTCCATACCAGAGGATCTCCCACCGGACGAGCTCACTTTGGAGCGCTCGGAGGAGCTGCTCGCCGCGCCCTCTGGCGACCGGATTCTCGGCAACGACCCCGCGAGCGGCGCGCCCGTGCTGCTCCGCTCGGGCCGCTTCGGCCCCTACGTGCAGCTCGGCGAGGCCACCGAGGGAGGTGAGAAGCCCCGCACGGCATCGCTTTTCCGCACGATGTCCCCCGAGACCGTCACGCTAGACGAGGCGCTCTTGCTGCTGTCCCTGCCTCGGACGCTGGGCGTGGACCCGGACAGCGGCGACGAGGTGATCGCACTGAACGGCAGGTTCGGCCCCTACGTCAAGCGTGGGAACGACACCCGGAGCCTTGCGAGCGAAGAGGAGCTCCTGAGCATCGACCTTGCCGGGGCTCTCGCGCTCTTGGCCCAGCCGAAGACCCGCCGGGGGCAGGCACCGGCAGCGCCGCTGCGCGAGCTGGGCACGGACCCGGTCTCCAGCTCCCCTGTGGTGCTCCGCAGTGGGCGCTTCGGGCCGTACGTCACCGACGGGACCACCAATGCCTCCCTCCGCAAGGACGACGACCCTGAAACCATAACGTTAGAGCGTGCAGCGGAGCTTCTTGCCGACAGGCGCGCAGCAGGCCCACCTCTGCGGCGCAAGGCAGGAGCGAAGAAGGCTGGCGCCGCGAAGAAGGCTGGCGCCGCGAAGAAGGCTGGCGCCGCGAAGAAGGCTGGTGCCGCGAAGAAGGCTGGTGCCGCGAAGAAGGCTGGTGCCGCGAAGAAGGCTGGTGCCGCGAAGAAGGCTGGTGCCACACCGATTGACAGCTCCGACGAGGAGCCGCCGGCCCGGGCTTCCGGCTGAGCAGGAATGCACCCTCGCGGCCGGCTGATCGCACTCGAAGGCATCGACGGCTGCGGAAAGTCCACCCAAGCTCGCATTCTCGCGGAGCATACGGGAGCAGCGCTCACGCGTGAACCGGGAGCGACACCCCTCGGGCAGGCACTTCGAGACCACCTCCTCGGCGCCCCGCCCGGGGCGTTCGGCGCCCGCGCTGAAGCGCTGCTGCTCGCTGCCGACCGGGCCGAGCACGTCGCGGCGGTAATCGAGCCGGCACTTGCTTCGGGTAGGTGGGTGGTGAGCGACCGGTTCTCGGGATCGACTTTCGCGTACCAGGGATACGGCCGTGGCCTCGACCTGGCAGCCTTGGGCCGCATAGTGGAGTTTGCCGCCTCCGGCATCGAGGCCGACCTGAACGTGCTGATCGACACACCCGTGGAGCTCGCTCGAGCGCGCCTGGCCGGGACGAGGCCTGATCGCTTCGAGTCGCTGGACGAAGCCTTCCACCGCAAGGTCGCAGACGGGTACCTGCACCTGGCCAGGGCACACCCAGGATCCTGGGTGGTGGTAGCCGGCACCGACCCGCCAGAGGTGGTTGGTCGGCGAGTGCTGGCGGCCGTTGCCGAACGCCTGGGGAGCCCGCCTGACCTGCTTTCGGAGGACGAGCGTGACGACCGATAGCCCTGCGGATGTCTTCCCTTCCGACCGGCTGTTTGCCGCTGTGGTGGGCCAAGCGCGCGCCGTCGAGGAGGTGAAGCTCGCGGCACGCCGCCCGGTGCATTCCTACCTGATAACCGGACCGGCCGGATCGCCGAAGAGAGCGCTGGCACGCTCCTTCGCTGCCGCGCTGATCTGTCCCGAAGGTGGGTGCGGACGTTGCGGCTCGTGCCGGCGAGTTCTCGCCGGTACCCACCCGGATCTGGTGGAAGTTGAAAGGACCGGTGCCTCTCTCAGCGTGGAGGACGCGCGCGAGGCGGTGCGGATAGCGCACCGCAAGCCCGTCGAAGCACGTCGCCAGGTGATCGTGGTCGACGACCTCCACCTTGCCCGCCTAGCGGCTCCGGTGCTGCTCAAGACCGTCGAGGAACCTCCTGGAGCAACTGTGTTCCTGCTTCTCGCCGACTCGCTCCCGGCAAGCCTGGCGACCCTGGCGAGCCGATCCGCGCGCATAGAGCTCCATTCGGTTCCCGAGGCTGAGATCACCTCGTGGCTGGCCGCGCGCGGGGTGGAAACCGCCGTGGCGTCCTCCATCGCTGCAGCATGCGGGGGCAGCGTCGAGAAGGCGGAGCTGCTCGCTGCCGACCCGGATTTCGCACTCCGCAGGCAAGCCTGGCGCGATGTGCCGACAATGCTCGACGGCACGGGAGCCACAGCCGCGCAGCTAGCAGAAAGGCTCCTCTCCATGACAGACGGTGCGCTGGGGCCGCTGAGGAAGCGCCACCTCGAAGATATCGATGCCATGGCGACAGCGGCCAAAGCCCGCATGGAACGTGGGATCCCTGGTCGCAGGCAGGTCGAGGAGCGCCACCAGCGCGAAGAACGCAGGTACCGCACCGACGAGCTCCGAGCCGGCCTCGGAGAGCTTGCCGGGGTGTATCGCGACCGGATCGTAAGGCTGTGCGCCGCGTCTCCCTCGGCTGGGTCGCACGCCCGTAAGGGCGCCGAGATGCTCGCTGCACGTTCCACCAGCGCGTTCGCACGAAACCTGGGTGCGCTGACTACCGCCGTAGAGGCCATCGGTGCCGCCTCGGCAGCGCTGGTACGAAACCCCGGCGAGGCTCTCCTGCTCGAGGCACTCTTCGCAAGACTCTCGGATCTCGGGCCGGATCTCGGGCCGGATCTCGGGCCGCATCTCGGGCCGGATCTCGGGCCGGATCTCGGGCCGTCGCCGTGAGCGCAGCTCCGGTTCGCGTTGCGCGTAGCGCCGTCCGGCTAACCTTGGCAACCGCGCTCGCCTGGGTAGCTCAGTGGTAGAGCAGCGCACTCGTAATGCGCAGGCCGTGGGTTCGATCCCCACCCCAGGCTCCGATCAAAGCCCAGTTAGATGGGCTTTTTTGCCGGCGAGGAACTGGCGGGTGAGGACCTCACCGTCCGCCGCGGTGAACTGAGCAGAGCCACTCTCTTGCCTCCTGTCGGAACGGCTGGACCTTTCAACGCACGCTGAGCGTGAAGGTGCGCGTCAACGCACGCTGAGCGTGAAGGTGCGCGCAGCGCGATCATGAGCGAGTTGGGTCGGGGTGTACGGGAGGGAGACCCACTGCTTGCGTGAGTAGAGCCTGGTCATGTTGGCGTAATAGGGGGATCTAGGGTTAGTGGCCTGGGAGTATGTAAGAATGCCCTGGGAGATCGGACCGTGAGCGGTGAGCTCGGTTGTCATCACGAGGGATGAGCCAAAGTAGACCTCTCCGTAGGGATCGGCATGAAGTAAGCCGCCCCGGCCGTCGGCGGCGTAGATAGCGTTGAAGCATCCGCTGTCACATCCAGGTATCGGGACCTTCACCCCGTTGCGCGCCTCGTATTGCACCTGACGGTAGCTGGCATCGAGCGGCACGTGGTGTGCTTGGAGGCTGAGGACGGCATCGGCAAGGGCCTGAAGTATCGCTGGGTTCGAAGTGTTCAGCCCTGCAGGCGTGGCCAGTGGATGCACTGGATTGAACGGGACAGCCCAGAAGTTGGTCGACGGCGCCCGTACCGCCCATTCCGAGAACAGCCATCCGCCTGCAGCATTCAGGCGACCGGTGCCGTTGTATCCCGCCAGCGCATGACACGCCGCGGTGAGATCAACTGTCGTGCCGGTGCTCGCGTGTGCAATCGGGTTGTTAGTGCAGTCACGCACCAGGGGCTTCAACACGAGCTTGGCGAGCTCAGATCGGTCGCTCTCCCACATCTGCTGCATGGTGGCAATGGTGAATCCGGGCGGCCCGAGGCCGTCGTTCCCAGCCACCCGTGCGGCGATCATCCGGTTACCAAGGCGGGTACGCAGGTCCTGAGTCGTATCTATCTTGCCTATTATCGGAGAGTACGCGGGGAATGGTGCCTTTGGGTTGGCTAGCCAATAGGAGTCATTCGAGTTCTCCACATAATCCGTCCGTATCGTGTGGGGTAGCTGCTTTGCACTGAATATCCCGGCCACTGGCGTACCCGGCTCGTCTCTCCAAGCGCAAGCTGACCTCGAGCCGTCCAGGGTAATCACGCCCGCAGCGGCATAGACCAGCTCGGGCATGCCCTTGGGGGTGCATGCAGCAATAAGCGATGTTGGAACGGCGGGGGTATTGCCAACATCGGCGTAAAGTACATGTCCAGTATTGTCAGCTGCGATCGTATTGAAAGTCGGGATTGCAAGGTAGGTGGACTCGACCTTCAGGAGGTCCTTCACCGACCTTGCCTGGCCCATACGGAGGTACTGGTTAGCGGCCCGGAATGCGTCATTAATAGTCGAATCGTCGAACGCGTATGCAGTAGTAGCTGTCCAGTGGTAGTCCGCCTGAGGAACTACTACAACCCGTCCCCAGCGTGTCGTATAAAAGGTATGGGTCACCACGCCATGGCCGGTGTTGACGCGCACGGTTTCAGTGCCCATCTTGTGAGATCTTCCGTCCACGTAGTAGCTGGTCGGATCACCGGGCACCAGCTTCAGCTGGTAGAAGGTGAAACGGAAATCGGTAGATACGGTATGGGTCCACGCAATATTCTGGTTGAATCCGATTCCGATCAGTGGGAAGCCCTCCAACGTACCGCCTTCGACATTGTACTGACCAGGCACGGTTAGCTGTGCCATCCAAAACCGCTCCGTTCCCCGCCAGGGAAAGTGCGGGTTTGCGAGCACTATTCCGTTGCCATTCGCACTGTCCCTGGAACCAATGGCGATGCCATTGGAACCGAGGGTTGCGTTACCACTCCTGCCCTCACTGAACACGGCGGGGAGGGCGGCCAGGTCGGGATTGCCCGCCCATGCGCTGGTCACGCCTGGCCAAGAGGTGGTCACGTCAGCTCGCGCGCTCGCGAGGCTGGTCCGCGAAGCTCTCCGGGAAGGCACACTCGTGCTCGCGGCATCCGGCTTGGTTGCCGCTGGAGTGGCCGGCTGAGTGGCTGGCTGCTTGGCTGGCTGAGTGGCCGGTGGAGCGGCCGGCTGAGTGGCCGGTGGAGCGGCGCTCACCTCATCGGCTATGAACTGCTCACCAGAGGCCTCCGTTACGATCTGGTAACCCCGCAGGAACATGTCGGTCAGATTGATCGGGCGAACCCACGGCTTGCCGGCACAGCGGGGGTCGTTCAGTTTCCCCGACGCCAGGTAGGCGTTGTAACCCTCGACGAAACCCCTATACACCTGCAGGATCTGTGGAAGCGGGCCATTCGGCGGAGCCTGGTGCATCTCACGGTTCGCAATGCCACTCGACTTGATCGACTGCCAGTAGAGATCGGAGTCCAGGTTGGTGTTGTTCACTCCTGCGGAGTAGTTCAGGCTCCGGGCTGTCGGGCCGAAGTAGCGGGACCGCTCACCCTCGACCGTGACGAAGTCATTGGCAAGCGTACAGAACGCATCCTGTGAGAAGGCCCAAGCCTCGCCATAGCCAAGGGCTGTGAAGTTGTCCGCTTTGATATGAGGTATCCCGTCGCTGTCGAGGGTTACCGTTACCTGGTTCGGTGAGGATGCCTGAGTGCATGAAGCCGTTACAACCGTGAGCAGCAGCACTGGCATGACGACAGCGGCCAAGTACATCGCCAGCGAGAAGCCGTCACCCTTCAACTGCCCTACCCGGCCACCCCGCCCCGCTAGATCCGACGACACAGTCCCCCCGTTGGCCGATTGACGATGAGCCGCATCGCTGCGCTGCCTGCGACGCTAGCAGGGAACTTGCTGTCGAAGACAGCCGAGGCCAAGCAACGACGGTCTTCGCCGAACCCGATGCTCTCCTGAGCGCTGCCCCGCTCCTGCTCGGCGCCGACGAGGGCCGCTCGACGGCAGGTACGATGGGAAGGGATACCGGGGTAGGGTATCTCTGAAGCTACGAGAGGAGTGCGTCATGACCGAGGCGATCACCTACAGTGTTCCGGGAATGACCTGTGACCACTGCGCGCACGCGGTTTCGAGTGAGCTCGGTGCCGTCACCGGGGTAGCGGAGGTTGAGATCGACCTTGGCACCAAGCTCGTCACCGTGACCGGTAGGGGGCTCGACGACCAGCAGCTGCGCGCCGCGATCGAAGAGGCCGGCTACGAGGCGTCGTGATGGCGGTCGTTACCGGACCCGAGGCGGCTTCAGCAGAGCAGCGCCAGCACGTTGAGCTCGCGATCACCGGCATGACCTGCGCCTCGTGCGCCGCGCGCATCGAGAAGCGGCTCAACAAGCTGGACAGCGTTGCCGCCAGCGTCAACTTCGCGAGCGAGCACGCCGCGGTCGCCTACGACCCGGCGCGAGTCGGCCTCGACCAGCTGATCGGGGCGGTCGAGGCGGCCGGCTACGGTGCCGCCCTCCCCGAGGCGATCACTGACGAGGATCCGGCCCGCTCCTATCTGCACCGGCTCGTCGTCGCCGTGGCGCTCAGCGTCCCGTTGCTGGTCTTCTCGTGGATCTCGGCGTTGCGATCGCCCGGTTGGGAGTGGGTCTCTCTCGCTCTCGCCATCCCGGTCGTCTTCTACGCCGGCTGGCCCTTTCACAAGGCAGCAGCAGCCAACGCCCGCCACGGAGTGGCGACCATGGACACCCTCATCTCGGTCGGGACGCTCGCCGCCTGGACGTGGTCGACCCTGGTCCTCTTGGCCGGCATCTCGACCAGCGTCTATTTCGACACCGCTGGCGCCATCACCGCGCTGGTCCTCCTCGGCCGCTATCTCGAGGCAAAAGCCAAGCGACGCTCGGGCGAGGCGATCCGCAAGATGTTGGAGCTCGGGGCCAAGGAAGCCCGGCTGCTTCGCGATGGCGCCGAGGTGCTCGTGCCGGTCGAGCAGCTCGCTGTAGGGAACCACTTCGTCGTTCGCCCCGGGGAGAAGGTCGCGACCGACGGCGTCGTGGTGTCCGGCACCTCGGCGATCGACCAGTCCATGCTCACCGGCGAGTCGGTGCCCGTGGAGGTTGGGCCCGGTGACGCCGTCGCTGGCGCCACGGTCAACTCCTCGGGTCACCTCGTCGTCGAGGCCACCCGAGTCGGATCGTCGACCGCGCTCGCCCAGATCGCCCGGCTGGTCGCCGACGCCCAGGCAGGCAAGGCTCCGGTCCAGCGCCTCGCCGACAAGGTCTCGGCAGTGTTCGTCCCTATCGTCATCGCCATTTCGGCGCTGACCCTCCTCGGCTGGCTCCTGATAGGCGGTGTCGCCACGACGACGGCCTTCACCACCGCCGTGGCGGTCATCGTTATCGCCTGCCCCTGCGCCCTCGGCCTCGCCACGCCGACCGCCATCATGGTCGGCACCGGGCGCGGAGCGCAGCTCGGGATCGTCATCAAAGGACCCGAGGTCCTGGAGCACACCCGCCAGGTCACGACCATCGTCCTGGACAAGACGGGCACGCTGACCGAGGGCAGGATGGCTGTTGCCGCCGTCGTCCCGGCCGAGGGGGTTGCCGAGGACGAGCTGGTCCGCCTAGCGGCCGCCGCCGAGGACGCGAGCGAGCACCCGATCGCCCAGGCGATCGCCGCCTACGGGCGTAAGCACCTGGGCACCCTGCCACCAGTCGAGTCGTTTTCGGCCCGAGCCGGGCTCGGAATCGAGGCGGTCGTCGACCAACACGCCGTCGTGGTCGGCCGCCCGAGCCTGCTCGCCGACCGGGGGGCGCAGCTCACCGGCGTGCTCATCGCCGAGGTGGCCCGCCTCCAGGCCGCCGGGGCGACCGTGGTCGCGGTCGCCGCCGATGGCAAGGTCATGGGCCTCGTGGCGGTAGCGGACCGCATCAAGGCGACCAGCCGTCAAGCTGTCACCGACTTGCGAGCGCTCGGACTTACCCCGGTGCTACTAACCGGAGACAACGAGGCGACCGCCCACGCCGTCGCGGCCGAGGTCGGGATCGACCGAGTCCTGGCCGGCGTGCTGCCCGAGGACAAGGCGGCCGAGGTTGCTCGCCTCCAGGCGACCGGCGAGGTGGTCGCCATGGTCGGCGACGGCGTCAACGACGCTCCCGCCCTCGCTAGGGCTGATCTCGGGCTGTCGATCGGGACCGGCACCGACGCCGCCATCGAGGCCTCCGACATCACCCTCGTCACCGGCGACCTGCGAGCAGCAGCCGACGCCATTCGGCTCTCGCGCCGCACACTGTCTACGATCAAGGGCAACCTCGTCTGGGCCTTCGGCTACAACGTGGCTGCTATCCCCTTGGCCGTCGCCGGGGTCGTCAACCCGATCGTCGCCGCCGCAGCGATGGCGTTTTCCAGCGTCTTCGTCGTCACCAACTCGCTGCGCCTGCGCCGCTTCCACCCGAGCGAGGAGGCCCGATGAGCGACGCCGAGCCGGCCATACCAGGGCCTGATCATCCCTACGGCTACGTAGCGGCCAAGAACAAGGAGGCGCTCATCAGGCGAATGCGCCGGATCGAGGGCCAGGCGCGGGGCATCGAGAAGATGATCACCGAGGAGCGCTACTGCATCGACATCCTCACCCAGATCGCCGCCGTGACCACCGCCTTGGAGGCAGTGGCCGGCATCCTCCTCGGCGACCACGTCAATCACTGCGTCCGCCACGCCCTCTCCTCGGGCGACGAGGCGGTCGCCGCAGAGAAGGCGACCGAGCTGCTCGAAGCCGTTCATCGCTTCACCCGCACGCGCTAGCGGAAGGCGGTGGTGCGCGACGCTGTCGGCGGCCTGCGGCTTGCCGGCTGCCTCGTTCGAGAGGGCAGGGGTACGCGAGCTCGGTCTTGTAAGCGAGGCGACACGTGCAGCTACGTGCAGCTACGTGCAGCTACGTCCGGGGCGCCTTGCGGCTCAGCGGTACCAGCCCATCACGTCCACGACCACGTTGACCGAACCCGAGAAGTTGTAAAGCGTGATGGTGCCCGAGCTCGAGAGCACCGCGATCACAAGATCCGGAACCGTCTCGCCCGCCGTCCAGTCCAGGTCCGAGGTGCTCGGCGGGGTGACGACCGGGTTTACCGAGAGGAACCCGTTGGCCGTGGTGCTCGTGGCAGTCACGTTCAGCGCGACGGCGGTAGCGTTTGCCGGCACCCCGGCGAGACCGCCCACCTTGACCGTCATGGTCTGCCCGGCACCAAGCATTCCTAAGCCGGAGTTGGCCGCCGGGATCGACTCGCGCTGGCAGAAGCTCGGGGGAGGCGACGCGGAGCAGCGGGTGTCGACGATGCGAACCGGCGCTGCCTCGGCGTTGAACTGCCCGCCCGTGCCCGAGCTGCCGGCGGCCGTGAAGTAGCCGCTCACGTCGACGATGGCGTCAGTAGCCACGTCGCTCACCAGGTCGATAGCGCCGGTGGAGCTCACAGGGACGATCACCCTGTTGGGAACGGGGCCCTCCCCCGGGGCGAAGTTCACGTTCGAGGCAGTCGGCGGCGTCTCACCCGCCGGGTATGCAGTCATGTAGCCGCCGCTCGAGTAGCCAACAGCCGTCACGTTCGCTACGACAGCCATGACGCCGGTCGAGGGCACGCCGCCGTTTCCTGCCACCTGCACGCTGAGCGGGATTCCGGCACCGAGCGCCCTGCCGTTGCACTGGGCGTCCCCGCCCGAGAGGTCGGAGGGGTTGCCGCTCCTGGTGTCGCAGATCCTCGCAGGAGTGATCCCCACGTATGAGCCCTCGCCGGCTGCGGAGGCCGCGCTGTAGTAGCCCTCGACGTCCACGATCACATTGGCCGAGGTGTCGCTCGTGATGGCCACCTGGCCGTTGGAGCCCACGCCGACCTCGACCAGGTTCGCCACCGTCTTCGCAGCGGTGAAGTCGAGGTTCGAGGTACCGGGCTGGCTGGACCCTGCAGGGTAGAGCGTCATGTAGCCTCCTGTTGCCTCGCCCGTCGCCGTCACGTTCAAGACGACCGCGGAGACACCTGCCGCCGGCACGCCTGCGACGCCTGCGACTGTCACGTAGAGGGGGGTGCCGGGGGAGAGGGTCTTCCCGTTGCACTGGGCTTCCGCACCCGAGAGGTTCGACGGATTGCCACCTCGGGTGTCGCAGATACGGGTGGGACTAGGTAGCGACGTGTAGGCAGCTTGGTAGGCAAAGAGCGACGCGCTGGAAGAACTGCTGGTCCCTTGTGATGTAGTCACGGTGACCTCGACACTGCCCGACGGCTCCGGCGGTGACACTGCCGTGATCTCGCTGCTCGAGCTCACCGTCACCGAGGTGGCCGCCTCGCTCCCGAAGGCGACGGTCGCGCCAGGCGTGAAGTTCGCGCCGGTGATCGTCACGCTCGTGCCACCTGCGACCGAGCCGGCCGAAGGGGAGAGACCGGTCACTGCCGGCAGGTCCACGAAGCTGAATCCCGCCTCGGCGGTGCCGGCACCGAGCGGGCTCGTCGCGGAGACAGCCACGCTCCCGGAGCCCTGCGGTACCACCACGGTTGCCGATGTGGCATCCGAGCTCACTACCTGAGCCTGGGTGCCTCCGAAGGAGACCGTCGCGTCCTCGAGCCCGAGACCACTCAGGGTCACCTGGGTACCCGGCTGCGCGGAAGACGGCTGCACCGACGTCACCTCCGGGCACGATAGGCCGGCGCCAATCGGGGAGCCGATGCCGGTGGCCGCGTTGTACCCCGGACCTGCGGGATACGCCCCGCCGTTGGAGCCGGTCATGTCGGTATTGCCCTGTGTGATCTGGTTGAATGCCGTGCCGTACGCTCCCTGGTCGTAAAGCGCGTACAGCTCGGGCGCCCACTGACCCGTCGTGGCGCTACAGCCGGTGTTGCGATCCGCCACCATCCCGGCGACGAAGGGTGCCGCGGCGCTCGTCCCGCTGACTGCCACCCAAGCCCCGTTCGCGTAGAGGACCATCCCCACGCCCGCGTTCGCTGATATGTCGGGCACCTCCCGGCAGTTCGTGCCACAGGGCTGAGCGCTCGACCAGGAGAGGATCTGCGGCTGGTAGCTGAGCTCGGGCTCGTAGCGCGACAACCCACCTCCGCCGGCTGCCTGCCCGCCGTACTGGTTGGCGCACGTGGTGCTCTCGTCGGACTGGCAGGAATTCCAGGCGGTCTCGTCGCCAGGTCCCAGCAGGGTGGTGCCGCCCACCGCGGTCACCCAAGGGTCGGAGGCCGGGAAGCCCACCTGCTCGGAGGTCGACGGCACTATGGACTGGCTCTCCGCGTAGCAGCCCTCGGACCCCGAATCCCCCGCCGCCGCGAACACGCTCTGGCCCTGGGCCGCCGCCTGCTGCAGCAGCGTGTCGAAGGAGGGTATCCACCCCGCCTGGTAGGCAACGGGCTCGCAAGTGCCCCAGCTCGTCGACACCACCTGCGCGGCGTCCGCGTTCACTATCGTGGCCCAGGTGTCGTAGGGCCCGCTGCCTGAGTTCGGCCCCTCGTAGGAGATGATCGAGGCTCCGGGCGCCTGGGTCGCGGCTTGCTCGACGTCGAGGTCGGCCTCCACGGTGCCATTCGTGCTCGGTGCCGCCCCCCCGTCGACGCTCACGGTGGACACCTGGTTGGTGAGGCCGAAGCACGACTCGTAGGTGGAGACGTCCGAAGCAGAGTGAGGAGCCAGCTCGTAGAGGCCGATCGTCTCGCCGCTGCCGCTCTGCCCGGCTGCGAGCAGGGAGCCGACCCCGTACGCTGCGCCGAGAGCATCGAGGGTGTAATAGGGGCCCGTGGAGGCTTCCGACTGGGCAGCGGAACACGGCGTCATCCCGTCCGCGCGAGGCTTCGGCGCGACCTTCGCCCGGGCGACTGTGGCCCCCGTGGCCCCCGAGGCGAGCGCAGGGTGCATCCTCGCCAGCGTGTTCAGCCCTATGAGAGCCTGGACCTCGCCGGTAGCAAGATTCGCCGGCACGAGCGGCGGGCGCCCGGCCAGGTACCCGGTCCGGCCCGAAGGCAACCGGTAGAGCTCCAGGGGGATGCCGAGCGCGGTACCGACCCGCCTGGCAGGCGCCGCGGCCCGAACGGCGAAGCCGGAGACCGTCGTGTCGGTGATCCCCGTGCGATGTAGCCAGCCGAGCACGCCCGACACCTCGGAAGCGGGCGGGGCGAACATCGAGAGGAAGGCCCCGCGGGGCAGCCAGTGGTGGTACCGGGGGGAAGCAGGATCGTAGAGGGAGGCAAGGAGCGAGCGGAGCGCTCCGGGGTGGGCTGGCGCGAGAACCACGTCGAATCGGACCAGGCGCTCACCAGCGAGGGGGCCGAGCGCCTTGGCGCCCGGAGGCGGAAGCCCGGGTGACAGCCTCGCGTCTCGCACCAGGGTGCGGGATGGCCTTCCAAGTGGCCCGGGCAGAAGGCCGCCAGGAAGCCCGCCAGGCAGGCCGCCAGGCAAGCCGCCAGGCAAGCGGAAAGGACGCCGGTCGGTGCCTGCAGGTGGCGCCGAGGCACCTGCGGGAATGCCGGCACCGATCGCGACCAGCGCACCGGCCGCCAAGCCGGCGAAAACCCGCCTGCCAAATCGCCTTGCGATCGACATGGCTTCCTCCCAGTGCCCCAGTACCCAATACGATACGTTGCCGCCGGCCGCGCGGCGGCTCGGAGCTCCTGGCGGTTCGATCAGCTCGGGCGGAACCTCACAAAGCAGCCAGGCGTCATACTTGGTGTGAGTATGGGTTCGGGTTCGGGTATGGGTACGCCTTCAGCCTGGCAGCATGGCGAGAAAAGGCATGAAGAACAGGCTCTCCCGAACGAGCGCGAAGCCGGGCGCGGGTGGGCAGGCCGGAGCGGGCGCGACGGCGGGCGCGACGGCGGGCGCGCTAGCGATGCAAAGCTTGCGCATCCTGGACACCAGAGCGACCAGCCGTGGCCGGTCGGTTTCGAGGAGTTCTACCGCGAGCGCTACCTGCCGCTTCTCCACCTCGCTATCCTGCTGACCGGCTCCCGGGCCGTGGCTGAGGAGATCGTCCAGGACGCCTTCATCCGTTCCCGCCACGCGCTCAGCGAGTCGGACAACCCGGCCGCCTACGTTCGCGCCGCCGTGGTGAACGCCAGCCGCAGCCACCACCGGCACAACGCCGTCGTCGCACGCCACCGCGGCAGGTGGCTGCCAGGGGTGAGCGAGCCCGAGCTCCGGGAGCTGGCCGACGTCATGGCCCGCTTGCCGCAGCGTCAACGCAGTGTGATCGTGCTGCGCTACTACGCAGATCTCTCCGAGTCCGAGATAGCCGAGATGCTCGGCTGTGCGCCCGGCACGGTGAAGTCCCTGGCGAGCCGGGGTCTCGCACGCCTGAAGAAGATGCTCGAGGACTAGCAAGGTGGATCACCGATGAGCAGCAAGGTGGCGCTCTGATGAGCAGCAGACTCCCAGACGAGATACTGGAGGAGCACCTGCGCCGAGGGTTGGCACGCCTGGCTGAGGCCGCGGCCTCCCGTCCGGCGACGCCGACGGTGCCGGCCCGCGAGCCGCGGCTCCGAGCACGCAACAGGCGCTGGTGGTGGCTGCCCCTCCTTCCGGCGCTCAGCGCGATCGGTGCAGGAGGCGTCCTCGCCATCGCTCTTCTGGTGCCCCTTGCAAGCAGTCGCCCGTCTCCCACGACTGGCGCTGCCGTGTCGGGTGCCTCCGCCTTCGAGCAGCTACCCGGCACGCTCGCATTCGTGAGCGCTGGCCACCTCTACACGGCGGAGCCGGGCAGCAGGCCACAGCCGGTTCCCGGCGTCGCCAATCCGGCGTCGGAGCCGCAGTGGTCTCCTGACGGCCAATGGCTCGCCTACCTGGGTCCAAACCGCGGCCTGCACGTCGTGTCCGTGGGGGGCCAGCAGGTGATCACCGGCGTCACGGGCTCGGTTGTGGCCATAACCTGGTCCCCCACTGCCGACATCCTGGCAGTCCTTCCCGCCGGAGGACCCGAATCCGGCCGCCTGATGCTGCTGTCCCTGCCGGCCGGCAGCGCGGGTGCCGGCAGCGCGGGAGCAGGGAGCGCGGGAGCAGGGAGCGCGGGTTCCAGTAGCGGCCTCGGCATATCCGTAGCGCTGTCGGTCACCTACCCTCCAACCGCGTCGGGCCGGATCGCCTCGTTCGCATGGTCTCCCGGTGGCAGGCGCATTGCCGTCGTGCCAGCCTCCCCCGCACCAGGGGACAGCTCCCACATTGACGTGCTCGAGCTCCCTGGCACGGCGCAGGCTTCAGGACAGTCAGCGCCGGCTCCGACGCCGGCTCCGGCGCAAGCTCCGACGCCAGGCGGAGCCACGGCAGACGCCGCGGGCATCACGGTAAGAGTGCTGCCCTACACGGCGCCTTCAGGGGCCGGCCTCCTTCTCGGCGGGTGGTGGCCGAACGGTGAGGGGCTCCTCGCCTGGATCGATCCCGCTCACTCGCTCGCCGCAGAGGCGACAGGGCTCGAGCTCGTGAGCATTCCCCTCACCTCCCCGGTGGCGATGCCACTAGCGCGCACCTTCGTCTACCTTCCCTGGCTGGCCTGGTCGCCAGGCGGCAACCGCCTGCTCCTGGTCCACGCGAGCGGAGCACTCCCCTGGGCCGGAACCGGACTGGCCCTCTGCCGACCGGCCCAGGGGACCTGCCATACGCTGCCGGAGCCACCTGGCAGCGTATCCCTCGACCCGACCTGGTCGCCCAGCGGCAAGGCAATCGCGTTCGTCCGGGCCGCTGACGCGCGCGGCCTTCCGCAGGGTGTTGGCCTCGACGCCTGGTACAGCACTCGAAGCTTGTGGACTGCCGCGCCCGACGGAGCCAATGCCCATGCGGTTCCTGATGCGGGGCATGGCGTGGCCGAGCCGCGATTCGGGCCAACCGGCTCGTCGATTGCGTTCGTGACCGGTTCTGCCATCGAAGTGCTGCCGGCAGGTGGTGGAAGGCCTACGGTGCTCGCGGCAAGCCTGGCCGGCGCTCTCGACTCCGGCGGTCCCGACGGCTACGGCAAGCTGCCCTGGGGGGGGCTTGCCACCTGGGGGCCGTGAAGAGCCACGCAGGCCGGGGGCCGCGTAGCATTCGGCCATAGCCATAACAGGGACACCGACCGAGCAGGCTGCAGCATCCCCGGAAGGGGGCGCCTCACGCCACCGAGCCCGCCACCAAACGCGCCACCAAACGCGCCACCCCGGTCGCCTCCGCGCTAACCTCCTCCCGCGCCTCCGAGCTCGGTCGCCCTCCCGTCGTCACCTCCAGGTTGCCCTTGGCTGCTTGTGGCTGCTGGATGGCGCGCTCCAGTTCCAGCCCTATATGTACGAGAAGGGCTCCAAGGGGTTCTTCGGCCCGCTCAGCCAGAACACGATGGGCAGGCCCAACTTCATCACTGACGCCATCCGCACCCTCGTGGCGACCGGAGTAGCCCACCAGGTTCTCTTCAACGTGACCATAGGGCTGGTACAGCTCGCGATCGGTGCCTGCCTCCTCTATGGGCGGACCACCCGCATCGCTCTGGCAGCCTCCGCGATATGGGCTGCGGGGGTGTGGGTCGGGGGCGAGGCGCTAGGCCAGATGATCTTCCCGCAAGCCTCGATGCTCACCGGCGCACCGGGGGCGGCCCTCGTCTACCTGGTGGTCAGCCTGGTGCTGTGGCCGGTACGGGACGGCGAAGCACCGGGGGAGGCGGGGGAGGCGGGGGAGGCGGGGGAGGCGGGGGAGGCGGGGGAGGCGGGGGAGGCGGGGGAGGCGGGGGAG
>JAJYXW010000139.1 GCA_021801525.1 Actinomycetes bacterium | reverse complement strand
CACACCGGCAACCGCAGGTCCGACGACGGAGGGAAGCACCCAGGCGCTCGACATGACTGCGTACATCCTCGGGCGTGCTGAGTCGGGATACGCCTTTCCCACGAGGACGTTCACCGCCACGCCGACGACCCCCGATCCCGCTCCCTGCACAGCCCTCGCTGCCACCAGCCACGGCATCGACGGTGCCGCACCGGCGGCGGCCAGACCGGCGACGAACACTGCCACTGCGCCGACCAGGGGAGCCCAGGTGCCCGAGCGCTCGGCCCACGAGCCGGCAATGACCATTGTCACGAGCTCGGCCAGCACGTAGGCGCTGAAGGTCCAGCCGTACAGCCTCACGTCCCCGAGATCGCGGACCACCACAGGCATGGCGGTCGCCACGGCCATCTGCTCGAACGCCACGAAGGTGACGAGCATGACCACCCCCGCTGTCAGCCGGCGTCTCTCGCTACCGGCGCCGCCTAGCGGCCTGGGCGGCTCCTCAGACGCGATGGAGGATGTTCGTGCGGCTCGTGACGACAGGCTCCCCAGTCGCCTCGTCGCGCCATACGGTCTCGGTCACGATGAAGGTCATCGTCTTGCCCTTCGACTCCTTGGCGTAGACGTCGACGACCTTTCCTTCTCCGGTGAGAACGTCGCCCACCTTGAGGGGCCGGTGGTACTCGAACTCCTGCTCGCCATGAAGGATGATCCCTCCGCTGGCCATGAGCGGACCCAGCACCTCACCCATCGCGTTGCTCGACGGAGCGTCGGAGGGCTGTATCTCGGGGAACTTGCCCCACGTCTCCATTGCGAAGGGAAATGTCGGGGGAACAGCTATGCCTTCGAGGCCGGCCTCGGCGGCCGCCTTGGGGTCGCGATGAGCCGGGTTGTCGTCGCATACAGCCGTCGCGAAGTTGGCTACGGGGCCACGCTCTATGACCACCTTCGCCTTGCTCGTCGGCTTTCCTATCGCCTTCTTCAGCTCGGCTTCGTCGGGCATCTGGTCTCCTCTGCGGTATCGCGTCATCCCGCGTGTGCCCACGCGGTCCAAGTCCTCTGGCATGCGCTCAGCGCGGGTCGAAGCCTATCCGCGGCCCCTGGTGCCCTGCTAGCCGGTTCCGGACTCTCCGGCGGCTCCCTCGAGCATGCGGGCGAGCGCCCTGAACGCCCGGCCGCGGTGCGAGAGCACGTGCTTCTCCTCTGGGGTCATCTGGCCGAAGCTGAGCCCGTCCCCCTCGTCCGGGACGAACACAGGGTCGTAGCCGAAGCCTCCCGAACCCCTTGGCGCTTCAGAAATGACCCCCCCCACGCTGCCCTCTGCCGCGAGCTCGGCGCCGCCGGGGAAGCGCGCGACCGCGACCGTGTGAAACGTCGCGCGTCGCTCTGCCGGCTGCATGGCCCCTCGCCGCCTCAGCTCGGCGAGAAGCTTCTCGACGTTGTCGGCGTACGTAGCGTGCGGCCCCGCATAGCGAGCGGAAAGCACCCCAGGTGCCCCGCCAAGCGCATCTACCTCGAGCCCAGTGTCGTCGGCCAGCGCCGGGATACCAGTGGCCACGGCCAGAGCCATAGCTTTGAGGCGCGCATTCTCCTCGAGAGTCTCCCCGGTCTCCTCGACCTCGGGCACCTCTGCCGGCCGCGCCAGCAACTCGATGCTGCCATCGAGCTCTGCTCGGAGAATCGACTCGATCTCGGCCGCTTTGTCCGGGTTGGCGCTGGCGACCACCATGCGTACCGGAAGAACCGGGCGCTCTCGGGGGACCGGGGTCGAAGGGGGCCTCAACGTGCCCGAGGGGGATCAGCGAGAGCCAGAGCCTGCTCGCCGAGAAGGCTCTTGATGCCGCTCTCGGCCAGCCCGAGGAGCTCGTCTAGCTCCCCGCGGGTGAAGGCCATGCCCTCGGCTGTGCCTTGGACCTCCACGAAGCGACCTGACCCGGTCATCACCACGTTCATGTCCACCTCCGCCCGGGAGTCCTCGCTGTAATCGAGGTCGAGAAGGCACGACCCGTCTACAACGCCGACGGACACGGCAGCGCAGGCATCGGTGAGCGGATGGGTAGAGATGTCGCCGCGCTTGACCATGCGACTGAACGCGTCGTGCAGGGCTACGTAGGCACCGCAGATCGAAGCCGTGCGAGTGCCCCCGTCAGCCTGCAGGACGTCGCAGTCGACCGTAACCTGGGCTTCGCCGAGCGCCACGAGATCCGTCACGGCACGAAGGGAGCGGCCGATCAACCGCTGGATCTCCTGCGTGCGACCTGACTGGCGCCCCTTGGCTGCCTCGCGCCCGGCCCGCTCGGTAGTCGAGCCGGGGAGCAGCGAGTACTCCGCCGTCACCCATCCCTTGCCACCACCCCGCATCCACGGCGGGACCCGGTCCTCGAGCGAGGCGGTGCAAAGCACCTTGGTCCTTCCCATCGAGACGAGCACCGAGCCGAGCGCCATTACAGTGAAGTCCCGCTCGAAGGTGACCGGGCGGAGCTCGTCGGGTGCCCTTCCGTCACCTCGCTTGGTTCGCGGGTCCACTTCACTCGGTTCCGTCGTGCTCATTCGAGGGCTGTCTCCTCGCTCGGGTAGTTGATGGGTGCGGGTCTCCGGAGCGCGTGTAGGTCTCCGAGGCTCATGCAGATCGAGTTCACAAGGCTAACCTGCCCGCGGAGTCGGCACCGCCGCTCACCCAGCAAACGCCCTGTGCTCGTAGCGCCTGGAGGAGGACCCGATGGAAGGTCTCGCGCCGGGTGTACCGGGCTGCGTACCGGGCTGGGTGCGGTGCGGCGCGTCGGGCGTGGTACTCGTAGCAGGCCACGAAACGCTCCGTACGCACTCTATCTCCTGGCCGAAAAGCCTGCTTCCAACGTCCTTGAACCATTCCACGTCGCCCGAAGAGAAGAAGCGATGCTCGCCAGGCGCCGGGCCTCCCCTGGAGAGCCCCTCCGACGCGAGCAACGCACGGACCTCGAACGCAGTCTCGTCGGCGGAGGAGACGAGCACCACGTCGCGACCCATCACATCGCCGATGGTCCTCGCCAGGAACGGGTAGTGGGTGCAGCCAAGCAGCAGCGCGTCGACGCCTACCTCGGCAAGGGGAGCAAGCAGGCGCTCCGCGAGCACCGCCACCTGATCGGAACGAGTCTCTCCCCGCTCGACGAACTCCACAAAACCAGGGCAGGCCGCGCAGTGGAGCTCCTTGATGCCCCCCTGCCCAGTCTCGAGCATGCCGTCGACAACGCTCTGGTAGGCACCCGACGAGATGGTTCCCACGGTGCCGATGACGCCAGCCCGGCCATTCGCTGTCGCGCGAGCGAGAGCGCGGGCACCTGGCTCTATGACCCCTACGACCGGCACATCCAGCTCCCGGCGCAAAGAGCTCAGGCCGGCCGCCGAAGCCGTGTTGCACGCCACGACTACCATCTTCACGTTGTGCTCGTCGACGAGCCAGTGGCCTATCTCGAGGGCGAAGGCCTCGACCTCGTCCAGTTGCCTGGGGCCATAGGGATACCTGCCCGTGTCGCCCAAGTAGACAAGGTGCTCGTTCGGGACCAGGTCGATTAGCGCCCTGGCCACCGTCAACCCGCCGAAGCCGCTGTCGAACATGCCGATAGGCCGCTCGTCCATCAGGATGTCCCGGTGGGGGCAGCGGTCGCGGCCATCTGGGAAGTCACCGGGCACAGGTTAGTGGCTCCCCTCCGGCACGCTCGGGAGATCCCACTCTTCCCTGCCGCCTCGAGACCTGCCGCCTCGAAATCAGCTGCATCAAAAGTAGATGATGCGCTTCGCCCGCTCGACGACGACATCTATCTCGTCGGTCCATGCGCCGGTGGACAAGTACTTCCAGCCACCGTCGGCGGATATGGCCACGATCACACCAGAAGGAACCGACTCGGCGCAGCGTATAGCGCCTGCCATGGCCGCCCCCGTGGAGATGCCGGCGAAGATCCCCACGTCCGCCAGCTTCCTGGTCCACACGATCGAGTCACGGGGATTAGCTATCGTCTTGCGGTCGAGGATCTCCGGACCGCCCAGCTCGGTGAAGATGGGTGGTATGTATCCGTCGTCGAGGCTCCGGAGCCCGTCGACGTTCTCGCCGGCCGGGGGCTCTACAGCCCAGACCTGGATCTTCGGGTTGCGCTCCTTCAGGAACCTCCCGGCTCCCACGAGCGTTCCCGAGGTTCCGAGCCCTGCCACGAAATGGGTCACCTCCGGGCAGTCACGCCATATTTCGGGGCCGGTTCCCTCGTAGTGAGCACGGGGGTTGGCTCGGTTCGCGTACTGGTAGAGGAATACCCATTCAGGGTTCTCCGCATGGAGACGCTCCGCCAACCTCACCGCGCCATTGGATCCCTCGGGACCCGGCGACTCGATGATGCTCGCGCCCCACACCTCGAGGGCCTGGCGCCGCTCGGGCGACACGCTCGCGGGCAGGACCACGTTCAGCTTGTAGCCCTTCACGCGCGCGACCATTGCAAGGCCGATGCCGGTGTTGCCCGACGACGGCTCGATCAAGGTAGCGCCCTTCTCGAGCCGACCTTCCTTCTCCGCCTCTTCGACCATGGCCAGGGCCACCCTGTCCTTCACCGATCCGCCGGGGTTCTGGCCCTCGAGCTTCAGAAGGATCCTCGCCTCGGGATTGGGGCTCAGCTCGCTCACCTCGACCAGCGGAGTGTTGCCGATCAGGTCGAGCACGCTCCTGTGGTAGGCCACCAGAAGCCCCTCAACCGCCAGCGACGGCAGGCAGTATCGAGACCGTGTCGCCATCCGCGACCTTGGTGTCGAGCTGGTCGAGGTAGCGGACATCGTCGTCGTTCACGTACACGTTGACGAACCGGTGCAGGCTGCCCTCAGGCGTAAGCACCTGGCCCGACATGCCCGGGTAGCGCCCTACCAGGCTCTCGATAACCTCTCCTATGGTCGTGCCCTCGGCACTGACCGTCGTGGCCCCACCTGCGTGGGGCCGGAGCACGGTCGGCAGGCGTACTTCGACGGTCACGTGAGATCCTCCTCGGGCTGGGGGCGCCTGTGCCTTCCGGCAGCGGCACCCACGGCGATTCTCGACGGTTCTGGTCGGTATTCTACCGGGACTCGAGCGCCAGCAGTTCCTCGCTGATCCGTCCGCCCACGATGCGGTAGGAACGCATGGCCGGGTGGGTGTCCCGCAGCGACACGAGCACGTAGTGCCAGGCCGGATCCGGTGCCTGAACCACGTCGGTCGGAGAGGGGTAAGCGCCGGTGTGGGTATGAGAATGGACAACCCCGATCAACTCGGTTCCCGACGACTCGGCATCCCTGTCGGCACGGAGCAGATCGCGAGGATCCACCTCGTAGAGCTTGGCCGAGGCTGCCGCGTTGCGCGTGGGGTACCAGCGGAGAACCGACCCGCTGGCCGCATCGCCGGCAATCAGGCCGCAGGCCTCGTCGGGCAGACCGGCCAGGCAATGAGCCAAGATCTCCCCGAACACCGTGGTCGGCATTGTGAGCACGAGGCGAAAGCCTACGCCCCCCTGTACCCTGCGCCGCCCCTGTACCCTGCGCCGCCCCTGTACCCTGCGCCGCCCCTGTACCCTGCGCCGCCCCTGTACCCTGCATCGTGTGGCAGCTGCGAAGGGGCCAGGACGCCGAGGGCACGCTACGGCAGGGAAGACGGCTGACGCAGCGGGATTCCGCCTCGTCGCTCGCAACCGGCGCGCGCGCCACGACTACGAGATCATCCAGACGATCGAGTGCGGCATCGCATTGCAAGGCAGCGAGGTGAAGTCGCTGCGCGCGGGCAAGGTGGTCATTGGCGACGCGTATGCCCGGATAGAGCATGGAGAGGCCTGGCTACTCGGCGCGCACATTTCCCCGTACGACCATGCTGCGGGGTTCGGAGCGCACGACCCGGACAGACGGCGCAAGCTGCTTCTCCACCGCTCGGAGATAGACGAGCTGTTCGGGAGGACGGAGCGCCAGTCGCTCACGCTCGTGCCCCTCTCGGTCTACTTCCGTGACGGGCGCGCAAAGATCGAGCTGGCCCTGGCCAGAGGCCGGAGGCGATGGGACAAACGCCAGGCGATAGCGACCCGTGACGCCGAGCGCGACGCCGCTCGTGAGGCTGCCCGCGCCATGGGACGCGCCTCGCCCAGAGGAAGCCGGCACTCCGAAGACGGCTGATCGGGGATCCAACCAGAGCGAGCGCTCTGAGCGGCTAGGGCGCACCAGGACCCTGGTCGTAACGCCCGCTGCCGAGGCCTGCAATCCGAGCTAAGATGAGCCTGTAACGTCCGTCGTTCAAGGGGGTGACAGGCTTCGACTTCGGTCGTCGAAGCGGGAGAAGCGAGCCGTGGTCCCCGGAGCCACGTTAAAGAGCCGGGACACGAAACAAACGCCGAGCCTCAGCTCGCAATGGCTGCCTGAGAAGGTAGCCCGTCTGCCCGGTCTCTGCCCTACGGGCCGGTAGCAGGCGCCATCAAGTAGGGCTCACCCGAGTGGAATGGCTGGCCGGCCACCGGGGAAACCTTAGGCCGGATGCGCCCTGGCATCGTCGCCGGTGACCTCGCAAGGGCTAAGACCGACTGCCGGCTGCGCTCGGAGAAGGCCCGTTGAGAAGCCGAAGGACGCGGGTTCGATTCCCGCCACCTCCACGTGATGTGACCCCATGCGAACCGGAGTCCTGTTGGTGACCCGGGTCAGAGATGGTCCGGGTCGCTTCGCGTGTGGGACCCAGGAGTAAGGCCGGGCGCGATTGTCTGGGCTGACCGACCCCGGCCAGTTACTACGCGCATGCGCGAGTGCTGTCGTACCGCCTGCGGCAACCAGGCGGATAACCTCTACGCGCGCTAGGGCGCTCGTTACCCTCCTATCGGTGGGGTGCCGACGCAGCTGAGGCGAACCGAACCGCAGCGCCCCTGGATATCCGGATGTATTTGTCGCGATGAGCAAGATTCTCTCGTCCGTCGACGACGAGCTCCTCGCCCGCATCCGCGCCGCCCTGCTCGGCAGCAAGCAGCCCACGCCGACGGAACTGGCGGTCGGCGACCTCCGCCTGGACCTGCTCACCAAGGTCGCCCAAAGGGCCGCCCGGCGCGTCGGCCGCCGGCTGGTGCCCCCATCAGTGGATCCACAGTGCTGGTCGCCGAAGCCGAGAAGAAGCACCGTCTCTCCTGCGGAAAGGTTGCACATACTGGTAAGGTCAGCTGCAGCCAAGGTGATGCGCCGCCGATATTGGCGTGGCCGCGCTTCACGCCGCGGCCCCGTTGGCTGGCAGGTGCAGCCGTGCGAACGCGTGGAGGCAAGCAATGACAGCACCCGACGACAGCGGCGTCCGCCTCGAAGTATCCGGAAACCGCGCCACGGTCGTCCTGAACCGGCCCTCCGCGCTCAACGCACTCGACGCTCGGTGTGCGCACGCGCTTGCGACAGCGGTCGCGCGCTGCCGGGAGGACGACGCGGTGGGCGTAGTAATACTCAGGGGCGCCGGGCGGGCGTTCTGCGCTGGTGGCGACATGAAGGCCGCTGCGGCACACCTTGCCGCCGGAGGCGATCCGCGCCAGTTCTTCCTCGACCTGACCGTGCCGCTCCACCGGGCCGTCACCGATCTGCGGGCTATGGCCAAGCCGGTCATTGCCGCCATAGGCGGCGTCGCCGCAGGAGCTGGGATGAGCCTCGCGCTCGCGTGCGACTACCGCATTGGTGGAACGCAGGCCCGGTTCAAGCAGGCATATACGTCGATGGGGCTCGCACCCGACGGTGGGTGGACCGCGATCGTGCCGTTCATCGTCGGCAGCGCCCGGACGCAGAAGCTCCTGCTGCTCGACCCGGTCGTCGAGGCTCCAGAAGCCCTCGAGATCGGCTTTATCCACGAGGTCGTCGACGACCCCCTCGAGAGAGCCGCCGAGCTGGCGGGTCAGCTCGTGACTCACACGGCTGGCGCGTTCGGCGCCGCGAAGCAGCTACTCAACGCGGCCCTGGCCCCCGCCCTCGAGGCCCAGCTCGAACGGGAGCGCCAGGCGATCGCCGCCCAGGGAGCGAGCGAGGAGTTCTCGCAGCGCCTGCAACACTTCGTCGGGTGACGGCCGGTGCGCAGTCGGCATCTCGATCCCGCCGAGGATGACACAGCAGACGGCTCACCCGCTGATGATCCCGAGATCGTCGCCTGACGAGGCCGCGGCCATGGTGGCGGTGAGGCCAGCCAGGGCGTCGGCAAGTGCCGGATCCCCGACCGCCAGGATGCGGGCGGCTAGGAGCGCTGCGTTGCGTGCCGCCCCGATGGCAACGGTTGCGACCGGCACGCCCGACGGCATCTGCACGATCGACAGCAGCGAGTCGATCCCATCCAGATAGCGGAGCGGTACGGGAACGCCTATCACAGGCAACGTGGTCATCGCAGCCAGCATCCCCGGAAGATGTGCGGCGCCACCCGCTCCGGCGATGATCACGTCGAGCCCGCGACCTCTCGCGTCGCGCCCGTATGCAAGCATGCCCTCAGGGGTGCGGTGCGCGGACACCACACGCAGCTCGTGGGAAATGTTCAGCTCGGCGAGCGTCTCGGATGCCGGGAGCATCACCGCTAGATCCGACTTGCTGCCCATGACTACCCCCACGCGGGGAGTCACGTCGCCCGACGGGGTGTCGCTCGCTGCCATTCCGGCGCCGCCAGAGCGGCTCATGACATACCCGCTTGTGGCAGCAGGCGAGCCATGGCACGCCGCTTGGGAGTCGCCTCGTCTCGTACAACCATCGAACCTCCCGTGCTCGTCGAAGCAGGCGAATCCGGTCAGGGCGTAGTCAGCAGCGCCGCAGCAGCCTGGGCGGTTTCGAGCGCTTGCTCGGTGCTGGCCCCAAGGGCGGTGACGTGCCCGAGCTTTCGCCCGGGACGGGCGGCCTTTCCGTAGAGGTGCACGTGCGCCCCGCGGATACCGAGAGCAAGGGGGAGCCGGTCGGCTATCCCGACGGCATCG
>JAJYXW010000179.1 GCA_021801525.1 Actinomycetes bacterium | reverse complement strand
GACGCCATCCTCGAGGCTGTCGCGACACCTCCTCGTAGAGCGAGAGATATCGCGATGCTGACGCTTCGAGGCTGAAGCGCTCTATTATCCGGCGGCGGGCCGACGCGCCGAGTGAAGCTCGCTCAGCCTGGGGGAGGTAAGCAACCTCGGCCACAGCCGCGACGAGGGCAGGGTCGTCGCCTGCTGGCACCACGCGACCGGTATTCCCGACGAGGTAGGCAGAGTCCCCTACGTCGGTGACGACGCAGGGGACCCCGCACGCCATCGCCTCGCCCACCACGTTAGGCATGCCCTCCGAGGAGGAAGCCGAAACAAGCACGTCAAGCATGGGAAGGAGCTTGTCCACGTTGTCGCGGTGTCCGAGCAGGTGCACGCGCTCTGCCGCTCCCGTAGCCTCCGCAGCCGCTCGTAGGGCGCTGTTCCCCGGGCACACCCCCCGGCCGGCGAGGACGAGGTGGAGCCTGGGGTCGGCTCTGAGCAGCCCGCCCATTGCCCGGAGAAACGCCAAGTGGTTCTTCTTCGGATGCCACCTCGCGAACAGTCCGACGGCGAGAGCATCCTTTGGCAGCCGGCACTCTTGCCGCAGGGGGCCTAAGGGCCCCTGGCGTGGGTGGAAGCGTCGGAGGTCGAAGCCGTTACGGATGACGGTCATCTTCCGGGCGTCGTACCCGAGCCGCGTGTGTTCTTCCATGCTTGCTCGAGAGCAGCAGACTATGCGCGCGGGCGCCCACCTGGAGATCGAGGCGCAGGTGCGCATCACCAGAGCCGTGGTGCGCCTCAGATGTGCTGCATCGATGGCGGCATCGCGCAGATTCCACACCACCGGGGCGCGGCTTGCCGCGGCTAGGGTGCCGAGGAGGTCGGCGTGGTACAGCCACGTCTGCACCATGTCTGGCCTCCACGCAGCCACGAGCGATCTCGCTCTCATGACACCCCACGCGGCCTTCGGGGAGCGGTCCATTCCGAGGGTGCTTACCCTTATTCCCCCGGACTTCAGGGCTTCTGCCACAGGTCCGCCGTCGCCCATGCATATCACATGCGCGCCTTCGGCGAGCTTCGGCTCACAGAGCAGTAGGCGCGCCAAAAAGAGCTCGGCTCCACCCGGGTGCAGGGTGGTTATGACGTGTACCACCCTCGGCACGGATCTCCTTAGCGCCCGCCAGCGGGAGTGGCTGGTAAAGCCCGGTCGCTCTGGAACGAATCGAGCCAGGACTCGAACATGAGGACGTCCCACAGGCGATAGCGCCAGTCCGTCTCGCCCGACAGGTGCTCCTTCCATATTCTGCGGACTGGCGACGGGTCCAGATGGCCCTCCGCCGCGAGGCGTGCCGTCGAGAGGAGATCTTCTGCCCATCCCCTGAGCGGCCCACGTAGCCATTCGCCGAGCGGCAGGCCGAAACCCATCTTCGGGCGGTCGAAAAGGACCGGTGGCACGTAGCGGGAGAGCACCTCGCGCAGCACGAGCTTGGACGTGCCGGCTCTGGCCTTCACGGAGAGGGGCCAGGCCCACGAGAGCTCGACGATCCTCCGGTCCAGCAAGGGCATGCGGGTCTCGAGGGCGCAGGACATGGCTGCGCGGTCCACCTTGACGAGGATGTCCTCGGGGAAGTACGAGAGCAGGTCCATGAACATTCCCTGCTCTATGGGCGCCAGTCCGGCCGGCAGTTCCATGTCGGTCACCAAGTCCCCCGGCAGGGTGCCCTCGCCTGGAAGCAGCTCTGCCGGGTCGTCCCAGTGAGAAATGAACGGCAGGTAGGTCGCTCGTCCTCGAGCGCCTCGATCGCGGGCAAAGTCGTCCGCCCATGCCCGGGCGACCTTGTGGACACGCCTGCCTGGCGAGGGTTTGCGGGCCCAGTCCGGGAGCACTGGGTAAAGGAACGGCCACACACGGTCCCAGCCGGCCTCGGGCACCCTCAGCATCGCAGCGGCGGCCAGGCGCCGGAGAGCTTGCGGCGCGAGACGCGCACCGGCAGACATGATGGAGTCGTACATGAAGTAACGGTCGTAGCCGCCGAAGAGCTCGTCGCCGCCGTCGCCCGATAGGGCCACGGTCACGTCGCGCCTAGTGAGCTCAGCGAGCAGGAGCGTCGGCACCTGGGAGGAGTCGGCGAAGGGCTCGTCGTATATGGACGCCAGGCGAGGTATCACCGACATCGCGTTAGCGGCGCTCACGCAGATCTCCGTGTGCTCGGTGCCGAGGTGGGCGGCTACGGCGCGTGCGTGCCCGGACTCATCGTAGGAGGGATCCTCGAAGCCTATGGTGAACGTCCTGACCGGCTCGGTGTGCTCAGCTTGCATCAGAGCCGTAACAGTCGAAGAGTCGATCCCCCCGGAGAGGAACGCCCCCACGGGGACGTCGGAGATCATCCTCCTGCGAACGCTGTCGCGCAAGAGGAGATCGAGGCGGTCTGCCGCATCGCTCAGGGACCAGCGGACCCGTGAAGGAACGGCGCCGGCCACCACGCGCGCCAGAGACCAGTAAGCGTCGGGAGTCCCGTACAGCAGGTGGTCTCCCCTGCGGCGAGCATGGAGGACGCTGCCCGGAGGCAGCTTACGGACGTTCCTGAGGATCGACAGAGGAGTGGGGACATGACCGTAGCGGAAGAACAGCGACAGAGCATGCCTGTCGATCTCCGTGGGGCATGCAGGATCGACCTCCAGGGCGCTGAGCTCCGACGCAAAGATGAGCAACCGGCCATCAGAGCTGTAGTAGAGCGGCTTCTCTCCAAGGCGGTCGCGTGCGAGCGACAGGCGCTGCTCGGCAGCGTCCCACAGAGCGAAGGCGAACATGCCGTCGACAGCCTCCAAGGTCCTCTCCAGACCCCACGCCGATACTGCCTCGACGAGCACCTCGGTGTCGGAGCCCCCGCGAAGCGCCACGCCCGAGGGCAATCGGCGCCTCAGCTCGCGGAAGTTGTAAATCTCGCCGTTGAACACCATGACGTACCTGCCGCAGGCAGAGTGCATCGGCTGTGACCCCGAAGGGCTGGGGTCCTGCACGCTCAGACGACGGAACGCGAAGGCTATGCCGGAGCTGGGATCTGCCCATTCGCCGCGGTCGTCAGGGCCGCGATGGGCGAGTCTGGCTGCCATGGCGCATGCGCGTGAGGCCACTTCGGGCGCGGCGACAGCCCGCGAGGCGTCGAGAATGCCGGCTATTCCGCACATGGCAGGGTCAGCCAGCGGTAGGCGGTGAGCGTAGGGCTGCTCCAAAGTCTCCGGCCGGCGCGACACGCTCGAACACGAACTCGTTGTTCCCGTGCCCCGAGCGCGTCACCAGCCGTCTCAGAGCAAATCCCCTGGCGCAGAAGAAGTCGAACACCTGACCAGGCCTCGCCACTTCGAAGGGGTAGCCGCCGACCCAGTCGACAAGGTCGTGCCAGGCAGACATTCCCCGCTCTGGAGCCGGTACTCGCTCTGGAAGCCGCCCGCGCGCTAAGGATGTGACTAATAAGGGCAGTCGTTTTATCTGGTACATCCAGAGATAGCTCCCGGCCAACAGGACGAGCCGCATAGGTGTGGGTGCTCGGTTATAGCTGTACTTCACCCACCACCAGCCGCGACTCGGCCGGCCCTGGTCGTTGTATATCGCCAGGAAGAGTAAGCCGCCTGAGGCGACCAGTCCAGCTACGTTCTGGCAGGCATCCCAGAGGGCCCCGGTGTGGTGCAGGACTCCCCAGGCGTAGACGACATCGAAGTGTGTTCCTAGGGTGCTTAGATACGCATGGTCGAGGATCGATCCGTGCTCTACGACCCAGCCGGAGTCCTCGCCGAAGCCGTAGCGTTCGCGCAGGTCCTTCGTGCACTGCACGGAGTCGGCGTCCACGTCGAACGAGTGGACGGTAGCGCCGAGTTCGCGCGCAGCAAGAGAGAAGAGACCGCTCCCGCAGCCGATGTCGAGGAACGTCTTCCCGGTGAGCCTCTCCACCGCAAGCATGTCCCGGAGCGAGGCCCTAGCCTCCTGGATGCGGCAGTCGTCGATCACCTTCGCATAGCTCTGCCAGTTCTGTCCGAACCCGAACCGGGGTCCGGAGGCGCGCAGCGCGGAGTTATTCATCGGCGCGCTCCCGGACCTTCGATGCCGAGGTCGCCGTGGAGCTCCGTTGCTGGACCGAGCTCCTCCCACTGGGCGATCAGTCCGTCTCTAAGGTCGACCGCCGGGATCCAGCCGATCTCGCGGCTGATCTTCGAGATGTCCGCTGCTGTGCGCACGACGTCGCCGGACACTGGCTCGCAATGCTCCACGTCGAGTTTCATCCCCGTGATCTCCTGCACGATATCGACGACCTCGCGCAGCGAGGCCTCCGTCCCGCCACCGACGTTGTACAGGCTTCCCGGTGCGGCCTTCTCCATCGCTTCTATTGTGGCTGCCACCACGTCGGTAACGTACGTGAAGCTCCGCGTGGCTTCGCCGTTGCCGAACATGCGGAAGGTGCGTCCCGCGTGGAGGGCGCCTAGAAGCCTGCTGAACGCCATGTCAGGGCGCTGCCGGGGCCCGTATACGGTGAAATAGCGCAGGACTACGGCGTCCAGCGCCTGCTGGTCCGAGTGAGCCGCCAGCAGGTGCTCGCAGGCGAGCTTGGTCACCCCGTAAGGCGAAACGGGCCGGGTGGCAGCGTTCTCCGGAGTGGGGTACTGCTTGGCTGAACCGTAGACCGAAGACGACGAGGAGAAGACGAGCCGGGTGCCGCGTGCCGCAGCGGCCGTGGCGAGGCGCTCCGTGGCGAGCAGGTTGTGCCGGAGATACGGGGCCAGGTCGTCGCCCCAGCTCTGACGCACTCCGGGCTGGCCGGCAAGGTGGAAGATCCCGTCGATCCCTTCCAGTAGGTCGTCCAGAGGTTCGCTGGCCAAATCGCGCTGGGTGATGGTCGCGCCGACCTTGGCTGCGTTGCGGAGCTTGCATTCGGGCGCGTAGTAGGGGGTTAGGCAGTCCAAGGGCAGCACCTCATGGTCGCGCGAGATCAGCGCCTCGTACAGGTGAGAGCCGATGAAGCCTGCAGCTCCCGTTACCAGATACCTCACTGGAGGAAGCAGCGAGCTGCGAGCGCTTCTCTCAGAGGCATTGGGCACACCTTGAGTGCAGTGCCTGCTCGGGACCGGGCATGATGGCTACGTTAGCGGAGGCGTCCAGGATCCTGCTAGTAGTGACGAGCAGGGTTGGCGGGCAGGGGCGAGTGGCCTGGACAGCCTGCACCGCATGTGGCCGGCGATCGCCTTGGAGGCTCACGAAGTGCCGGGGTGTCGGGGTGTCGGGTCCGAGGGCGTCGACGAATTGCTGCATGCGGCCGAGCAGGTCCCCGCCGTGCCCGTCGTTTCGCGACGTGGCGACGAAGCTGAGCGGCACGTCCCGTTCCACGCTTCCAAGAGTAGATGCACGAGGTGTCTTGGCCGAGCCGAGAGAGGCCCCGGCGAACACCCCGCTGGTAGGCTGGGAACCAGGTGAGAGTGATGAGCAATCCAAACGATCCGGGCAACCCCGGCAACCCCGGCAACCCCGGCAACCCGAGCGATCGCGTCGACATCGACGCGGTGATCAGAGCACTCGAGCACGACGAGGTGGCTCGGGCGAAGCTCCGCGCCGTCCTGCTTGGTGAGGAGCTCCTCGCACTTCCCCAGGCAGTCGCCAAGCTGAGTGCCCAGGTTGCCGAGCTTGCGAGGCAGGTGAGTGGCCTGACCCGCCAGGTGACCAAGCTCAACGCCATGATGGAGCGCTACGAGGCCCGCTTCGACCGGATCGAGACTCGGCTCGACCACATAGAAGCCGACGTCTCCGTGCTGAAGACCGATGTCTCCGTGCTGAAGACCGACGTTGGTGACCTGAAGGGCACGGATCTCGAACGTCGGGTGCGCGAGCATCCGAAGCGTTACCTCGGCGCTCTGCTCCGTTCCGCAAGGCTCTTCGACATCGACGAAGCCGCCAACGTCGAGGGGCTGCACGCCGACGAGCTGGTCGAGGTTCTTAGAGCGGATGCCGTGTTCGAGGCGGTCGACCGAAGCGGCGAGGAGCTCTTCGTCGTGGTCGAGATCTCCTGGAACGCCCACAAAGACGACATCTCGCGGGCACTCGACCGGGCGAGGTTGCTCTCCAGGGCTACCGGTTCGCCGGTTCTCCCCTTGGTGGTGTCGGCTTCGATGCCTGCCGAGGTGGTCGTGGCGAGCGCAGCCGAGTCGGGTGTGGGACTCTTCTGCACCGATCGCCCCCAGCCGCTGGTGCCGGGCCTGCGAATCGCTGCTTGATCGTGCTGGTCGCTGGTGCCGGCAATGGCATGCCGGAGCTCTCGCCACAGGTCTCACACGGAGCCTGGGCATCACGCGTAATCCGGACGTCACGCGTAATCCGGACGTCACGCGTAACCCGACGATCACCAGCAGCCATGAACGTCTGTCGGGCCTCTTGAACGAAGAGTGGCCTCGCTCGGCGGGCGTGCCTGGTGTCGTGCACGTGCTCACCCGGATGAACGTCGGCGGGCCCGCCCGTGCTGTGATCGAGCTCGCACGCGGCCTCCCACCGGGCTTCGAGGTGCGCGTAGCCGCGGGACGTGCGCCCTCGATCGAGGGCGAGCTCGAGGATCCGGCTCTCGCCGTCGAGCACTTGCCGCTCGTCCGGGCGGTGAGCCCGCTCCGAGACGTCGCCGCGTTCCTCGAGCTGAGGCGACTGCTCGGCGCCTCGCGGGTGCTAGTCGTTCACACTCACATGGCCAAGGCAGGGGCGCTCGGGCGCCTCGCTGCTGCGAGCCTGAGGCCCCGGCCGGCGATCGTCCACACCTTCCACGGGCACGTGCTGCACGGGTACTTCCCGGCCCCGGTGCAATCGGGCTTCGTGATGATCGAGCGATCACTTGCCCACCTGGCCGATGCCCTCGTGGCGGTCAGCCCGGAGATCCGCGACGAGCTGCTCGACCTCGGAGTCGGCAGGCCCGGCCAATGGCACGTGATACCCCTAGGCTTCGATCTCTCCCGTTTCGCCTCCCTCGCATTACCAGGTGAGCGTGCCCGCGGCGCTGAGGGCCCGAGCCGCGCCGAGCCGGTTCACGATTCGCTGCGCGCCCGCTTCTCCATCCCCGACGCCGTGCCGCTCGTGGGCGCAGTAGCTCGCCTGGCACCGGTGAAGGACCACGCCACGCTGTTGGAAGCCTTCGCCCGCTTGCCCACCCGAGTTGCTCGTCCGCCCGGGCTCACCCCGCCAGAAGCCCACCTAGTAATGATCGGCGACGGCGATTGTCGCGAGGCGCTGGGGGAGCAGGCCCGCCGCCTCGGAGTCGAAGCCCGGGTGCATTTCGCCGGCTGGTGCCATGACATGCCGGCAACGATGAGCGAGCTCGACTTGGTGGTGCTCTCTAGCCGCAGCGAGGGAACGCCGGCCGCGCTCATCGAGGCAGGAGCTGCCGGCCTGCCAGTGGTGGCGACCCGGGTTGGCGGGGTGCCGAGCGTGGTAGAGGACCAGGTGACCGGCCTGCTGGTTCCGCCAGGGGATGCCGCGCGAATGGCCAGGGCCATGGCCTTGCTCCTCGGCGACCCTGCACGTTGCCGGCAGATGGGTGAGGCCGCGAGGGAGCGAGCCCTCGGTCGCTTCGGGGAGGGGAGCTTTGTCGAGGCACACCGGGTCCTCTACACCGATCTGCTCGAGCACCTCGGTGCGCCTGGGCAACCTTGACCAGCGTCTACCGGCATTGACCGCCGTTGACCGAAACGGCGAGCGCAAGCCCCTGGCTCTAGCCATGGGGCCGAGCGAGCCCAGCCGGGACAGATCCACGGAGTGATACACCCTCTCCGTATGCTGGGACTCATGCCGAAGGTGGCCTACAGATCGAGCAGGAACGTGGTCTACTCGGCCAAGTACCACCTCGTCTGGTGCCCGAAGTACCGACGCCGGGTACTCGTCGGCAAGGTGGAGGCCCGGCTTGCCGGGATCATCCGGGAGGTCTGCGCTGAGCACCAGGTCGAGGTGCTCGGGCTCGAGATCATGCCGGACCACGTTCACCTGCTTGTGGAGGTGGACCCGAGCTTCGGGGTGTCGCGCCTTGTCCGTCTCCTGAAGGGCCGTAGCTCGCGCATGCTGCGCCGGGAGTTCGCCCACCTCCGCCGGTTCCCTTCGCTTTGGACGAACTCGTGGTTCGTCTCCACTGTCGGCGGTGCCCCGCTCTCGGTCATAAAGGCTTACGTCGAGAACCAGAAGGTCGCCTGATGGGCCGTTACAAGACGGCAGGCACCCGCAAGCGCAAGCGCGAGAGGGGTGCGCCCACGCACGTCGAGAACATCCCCCTCGACCCGACGCCCGCGGAGCTAGCCCTATCGCTCACCAGGAACCATGCCGGGCTTAGGTTCTACAACGCCGTGCTCGCGGAGGCGAAGAGGCGCGCTCGGGCGGTGAAGGCGGACCCAGCGTGGGAGAAGGCTCGCAAGATGCGGAAGGGCAAGCCCCGCTCGCCCGAGCGGATAAGGCAGTCCCAGGCGTTCCAGGTGATTCGGGAGGCCCACGGCTTCACGAGGGCAGCCGTCTTGTCTTATGGCTCCTCGCTTCGCAAGTCCTACATCCGCGAGCAGGTATTCGCCCAAGAGGCCCAGGAGCTATCGGCCCGGGCATTCGACGCCACCTGGATGTGGCACCTGGGAAAGCGTGGTAAACCGCAGCCCAAGCGCGCCAGAGACGGGCTCCACTCCCTTTCTGCCAAGGACCTGCACGGCTCGATGAGGCCCGTCGTGGAGGGCGGGAAGATCACTGCCCTCCAATGGGGCCGGGACACGCACATATCGGTGTCCGCGCCTAAGACGCGAGCCGAGGAGGTAGAGCGCAAGCGCATCGAGGCACTCATGTCCCGGGGCAAGCTCCTCTACTGCCGGGTGGTCTTCGAGCAGGTCCGTGGCCGGGTGCTCCTCTATCTCCAGCTCGTCGTGGACGGCCCGGCTCCCCTTCGCCACGAGATCGGCAAGGGCAAGGTCTCCTTCGACCTCGGGCCGAGCTGGGTACACGTCGTACCCGAGCACGCGCCGGCCTTCCACGA
>JAJYXW010000048.1 GCA_021801525.1 Actinomycetes bacterium | reverse complement strand
GAAGGTCGGGACCATCGCGCTCGTCCCCGGTCTCACCGTCGTGCTCGTCGGCACCGAACGGGCCATCTCCTTCCACGATTGCCGAGGATACTTGTGCAATCCGTCACCCGGTCGTCGCCCCGGCGCTCCGCCGCGTCTCCATCGGCGCTCCGCCGCGTCTCCAACGGCGTTCTACGATGTGCGGCGTGAAGGCAACAAAGGCAGGGCGATGGCGAGAGACCTAGCGATCGACCTCGGAACGGCGAACACGCTGGTCTACGCGAGAGGCCGGGGTATCGTCCTCAACGAGCCTACGGTCATAGCACTCGATTCCCGTTCACAAGAAGTGCTGGCAGTCGGGGAAGAGGCCTGGCAGATGATCGGCCGCACCCCGGGGTACATCGTCGCGGTGCGCCCTCTTCGCCAGGGCGCGATCACGGACTTCGACATAACACAGAGGATGATCCGCCTGCTCCTGCAGCGCTGCGGGGTGTCGCGCATGAGCAGGTCCCGCGTCCTCATATGCGTGCCTTCGGCCATTACGCCGGTCGAGCGCAGGGCGGTGAAGGACGCTGCGCGCCAGGCAGGCGCGTCGTCGGCGTTCCTGATCGAGCAGCCCATGGCGGCAGCGATCGGTGCAGGGCTACCCGTCCACGAGCCGATCGGGAGCATGGTGGTAGACGTCGGAGGTGGAACCTCCGAGACTGCCGTGGTCTCGCTCGGGGGACTTGTAGCGATTCAGGCAATCCGCTGCGGCGGCTTCGACATGGACAGCTCCATCCAGGCAGCCATGCGGAGGACTCACCAAGTCGCCATAGGAGAGCGAACTGCCGAGCAGATAAAGCTGGCTATTGGCTCCGCCGCGCCTTACGAAGGCGAGTCCGGAGCCGAAGTGCGCGGCCGCGAGATCATGAGCGGGATGCCGAAGACAATCGTGCTGAGCGCCGAGGAGGTACGGCAGGCTATCGACGAGCAGGTCCGCCAGGTGATCTCCGCAGCGGTGACCTGCCTCAGCGAAGCCCCCCCGGAGCTGGCTCAGGACATAATCACCGAGGGTATACATCTGCTGGGTGGAGGAGCTCTCCTGCGCGGGCTGGCCGCCAAGTTGGCTGCGGAAACTGCGGTCCCTGTCCACCTGGTCGACATGCCGCTCGAGTGCGTGGTCCTCGGGGCAGGTCGCTGCCTGGAATCCCTCGACGACATGAAGCGGCTGTCGGTCACCGTCGACGCCTGAGCGAACCTACTCCCCCACCAGCTCCGACGCCGCGTCGCGAACCTGCCAATCACGATCGTCCAGGCAAGATCGCAGCGCCTCTGCTGCTCGCGCTCCGTCGAAGCCGGCCAGCGCCACGACCGCCCGGCGTCTAACCGCAGCCTTGTCGCTCAATGCGGCGACAACTGCTTCGAGGCCCCGGCTATGGCCGATGGCGCCCAGCGCCGCAACTGCCGCCTCGCGACAGAGAGGTTCGCGGTGCTCTCGCGCGACCACCGACAGCGCTCCAACAGATGCCTGTTCCTCGGTGCGCCCCCGTTCACCCAGAGCCCACGCTGCCGCCTCTACGACAAGAGCGGACGAGTCCGAGAGCATCGCCACTAGAGCACCTGAGCGGACGCCCGGCGTGTCTACAGCCAGCTCGCAGGCACGGCGCCTCACCTGCTCGTGGGGGTCACCGAGCGCGTTCACGACAGCACTTGGCGACAAAGCCCCCATTCTCGCCAGAGCGCCTAGAGCGGCCGCGCGCACCGAGGGGTCCGCGTCCACCACGAGCTCGTCGGCCGAACGCCTGTCGGCCGAGTAGCCCGCACGCACCGCACGCCTCAGGGAATACCTCGGAGGGCAGGAGCTGCCGGTGACGCATCCGGGGGTAGCAGCCGTGGCAGTCTTGTGCCCGAAACACGCATAGGGATCCTCAGCTGAACCACCCGCATGCGGCGCACGACCTTCCCAGTCAAGACCGTCGAGAGATGCAGAATCGTCCATGACAGCTCTACGTCCCACCATAGTGCCGAACCGCCGGAAGCGCCGGCGCTGGCCCATCGTCCTTGGCGTCGTCGCAGCCGTCGTGGCTGTGCTGGTGGTGGCGTCGTCATTCATCACCCTCCCCTATTACGTGCTCGTGCCGGGTGACGCTGTCCCGGTCACCAACTTGATATCGGTACCCGGGCAGAAGCCGGCCCAGGTGCTACACGGAAAGATCCTCCTCACAGACGTCGGGGTCTCGCAGGTGAGGCTCATCAACTACCTGCCCGATCTTCTCGACAGCAACGTGGCCCTCGTGCGCTCGAGCGCTCTCCTGGGCTCGGCCCCGGCAAGCGAGTTCTACCTCCAAGGCGCTGTCGACATGGCGGAATCGCAGCTGACCGCCAAGGTGGCCGCGCTCCGCCAGCTCGGCTACAGCGTCCCCGAGACCAACGCAGGGGCTGTCATATACCAGATCGTCCCAGGATCCCCCGCGTGGAGACAGCTGGTCGTGGGCGACGTGATCACCAGGGTCGGCAACTCCCCTGTCACGAGCACTGCCGGCCTGGTGGCTGCCATACGGGCGCAAGCGCCCGGAGCCACGGTCACCCTCGGCATTGACAACCTTCTGGAGCACTCGCAGAGGACGATATCCGTTCGGCTCTCCTCGGCTCCGGGCTCTCCTCGGACTGCGTTCCTGGGCGTGTACGCGCTGACGCAGGCCGCTTATGCGATGCCGGTTGGCCTGCATCTCTCGAGCGACGGCATCGGAGGTCCATCCGCCGGCCTGGCCTTCACCCTCGGAATCCTCGACAAGCTCGCCGGCGGCGACATCACGGGAGGAAAGGTTGTGGCAGCAACCGGCACCATGCACCCCGACGGAACCGTCGGGCCCGTAGGTGGAGTGTCCGAGAAGACGATCGCGGTCGAGCGGGCGGGCGCCTCGGTGTTCCTGGTCCCTCCTGCGGAGTTCGCGAAGGCCGAGGCAAAGGCGACTCCTGGGCTCCACGTCATAGCCGTGAGCTCCCTCTCGCAGGCTCTGCGCGCCCTTGCGCGCCTGGGCGGGCATCTGGGCCGGGCAGCTCGAGGCCCGCTCCCGGGACCTGGCGGGCACAGCGCTCCTCCAGGTTGGCAAGAGGCCCCCTGGTCGTGAGCTGCCGTGGCCGGTTAGGAACCTGGCCATGCCCGGTTAGTATCCTGGCCGTGGCCGGTTAGTGACCTGGCGGTGGCCCATCGGTAGGCTCGTACTGTGCCAGATGATCGCCGCGTAACGATCTCGTCCAATCTCCGAATCGATCCGGCCGAGATACCCAGTCACAGCTTTCGCATCACGCGCAAGGGGTTCGACCCAACCGAGGTTCGTGCTTTCCTGGACCAGCTCGCCCGTGAGCTGATTGCCGCGCGTGACCACGCTTCCGAGCTGGCAGAGGCCCTCCAAGCTGCCGAACAACGCGCTGCCAACCCTGCGATAGACGAGGCCACGCTGACGGCCGCCTTGGGCCAGGAAACGGCTCGCGTTCTGCGCTCGGCCCACGAGGCAGCAGCAGAGATCGCCACCAGGGCTGAGTCCGAGGCTGCAGAGTTGCGTTCCAACGCTCGAGCCGAGGTCGAGTCGCTCCGGGCACAGGCGAACCAGGAGCTAAGCGCGCTGCGCGACGAAGCCGTGGCAAAGGCGAGTGACGAGTTGACAAAGGCTCGATCCGCTGCCGCCGACATCCGGCGCAGGGCTGAGCACGATGCCGCTTCCGCCATCGATGCCGCACGTTCCGAGGCCGAATCCATCACCGCTCGCGCCAGATCGGATTGCCGCTCCATGGTCCAAGAGGCTCAGGAGCTGCGCTCACGTGTTCTCGCGGATCTAACCAAGCGGCGGAGGTTGCTCCACGGCCAGATCGACCAGCTACGTGCCGGCCGTGACCGCCTGGCAGCAGTGATCGGAAGCGTCAGGTCTGCTGTAGAGCGCATAGACGACGACCTCGCGAGCGCTGAGGAAGAGGCACAGGTTGCTGCCGACTCTGCAGCGCGTTCATCACCTTCCGTGGCTGACCTGCCCGAGGCCCTATTGGAGACACGGATCACGCCCGAAGAACGGACCACGAACCCGAGCGACCCACCGCCGGATGCCCAAGCCATGAGCGACCAAGGCACTAGGAGGGACACAGCCGATCCCGAGCCCGGCATGGTCCAGACCTCGAAAGCAGGCGAGTCGACGAACGCCAGCTCGGTGGAAGAGCCTCGGCAGCATCCCCTCGACGAGGCCCAAGTTGGCGGCATCGATCCAGACGCTGTTCCAGACGCTGTTGGCGACGTCAAACCTCGCAAGGCCGCCAAACCGCGCAAAGCTGGGACTGCTGGGACTGCTGGGACTGCTGGGACTGCTGGGGCTGCTGGGGCTGCTGGGGCGACCGCGGCGACCGCGGCGACCGCGGCGACCGCGGCCGAGGACGTGTTCGCACGGCTGCGAGCTGCGCGCCAGGACGCCGAAGAGCTCTCGTCCGAACGCGAACCGGCAGCGGACCGCCATGAAGCAGACATCTTGGGCGAGCCAGACGAGTTCCGCGATGCAAGCAAGTCAGGCGAGTCCGGTGAGCGAGGCGACTCGACTCCGGACCCAGAGACGCCAGAACACGGCTCGATGTCCTTTGCCCTACGACGGAGCGAGCTGCTCGACCCGGTGGTCTCGAGCCTCGCACGGCGCCTCAAGCGAGCGTTGCAGGACGACCAGAACGACTTTCTCGACAGGCTGCGCCACGCGGGACGTTGGCAGCCCGACATTCTTCCGGATGCCTCAGACCACGAGGCGCGCTTCGCAGCGGCCAGCCGGCCCCACCTGCTCGAAGCTGCCAAGGCGGGCGCCAGATTCGCCGAAGGAGGCGCCACGCACAGCGCCGGCGTACAGCTCGAAGCACCTGGCGCGGTGGACGACGAGGCCGTGAACACAACAGCAAGCGCGTTGGCAGTCGAGCTCACCAGTGTGCTCCGCAAGCGAATCACTGCCCGCACCGAAGGGAGAGGCGACCACGACGAGGACACAACGAGCGAGACCGTGAGCGCCGCCTACAGGGAGTGGAAAGGGGCTCGCATAGAGCGCCTGGCCCAGGACCACGCGACGAGCGCCTTCTTCAAGGGAGCTCTCGCCGTAGCGCCGCCGGGCACGGTCTTCCACTGGGACGTGGGCACAGAGGGCTCGCCGTGCCCGGACTGCGAGGACAACGCTCTCGCGGGTGGCATTGCCCCTGGGGACAGCTACCCGACCGGTCACCCGCACCCTCCGGCTCACCCGGGATGCTGCTGCCTCATTGTTCCCGCCACCGCATAGGCTCCGACTCCGTGCGCAACCCGCAAGACATTACGTCCTCCCGTCCCAGCCCCAAGCGGCCGCGGCGGATCACCACTCGCCGCTGGTTGGTCATCCTCGCCCTGCTCGTGCTGCTCGCCCTGCTCTTCCTCCGCTCGCTCGCTGCTATCTACACCGACTACCTCTGGTTCGGCTCCGTCCACCTGAGTGAGCTATGGAACAGGCTGCTCGCGGTCAAAGCGGGGCTGTTCGTCGGCTTCGGCGCCGTCTTCTTCGTCGGTATATGGACCAGCCTGGCCGTCGTAGACCATCTCGCTCCCACCGAGCTCGCCCTCGGGCCAGAAGACGAGCTGGTCCGCCGCTATCAACAGACAGTTGCCCCACGAAACGTCCTCGTGCGGACCATCGTCTCAGCACTCGTCGCAGCGATCGCCGCTTCCGGCACCATCGGCCAGTGGCGTCATTGGCTCCTCTTTCGTGACGGAGTCCCGTTTCCCGCAACCGATCCCCAGTTTCACAAGAACATCGGCTTCTTCGTCTTTACCTTGCCGTTCCTCAGCTACCTGATCGGGTGGCTATTCGTCTCAATCCTTGTAATAACAATCATAACTGGCATCGCCCACTACCTCAATGGCGGCATCCGAGTACAGAATAATACGCTGCGAGTTGCACCCCAAGTCAAAGTTCACCTATCGGTCCTCCTCGCGCTAATAGCCATCGTAAAGGCGGCTGGATACTACATCCAGCGCTACACTCTGGATTTTTCAACACAAGGGTATGTCCAAGGGGCAGGCTATACAGATGTGCATGCACGGTTACCTGCCATCACCCTTCTCATCTGGATCTCCCTGGCCGCAGCCGTCATCCTGCTCTACAACATCAAGCGCCGGGGATGGGCCCTTCCAATCGTAGCGATCGGGCTGTGGGCGTTCGTTGCTCTCGTGGTAGGTACGATATATCCCGCTCTGGTTCAAGCACTCAAAGTCAACCCTGCACAGGACGTATTGGAAAGTCCTTATATAGCGCGTAATATTGCAGCAACGCGGGCAGCCTATAGCTTGAATAATATCAAGATGAAGCCCTTTGCTGCCTCCCAAACTCTGACACCGTCCATCGTCGATGCGAACGCGGCCAACCTCAACAGCGTCCGCATCTGGGATCCGTCACTGACCAATGCTACCTTTCAGAAACTACAAGCGATAAGGTCGTACTACAGCTTCAATACTCTTGCCACTAATCGACTTTCTGTGAACGGCCAGACCACGCCGGTAGTTATCGGGGTCAGGCAGCTGAACTCGGGTGATCTGCCCGCACAGGGATGGGTGAACGTGCACCTCCAGTACACCCATGGGTACGGTGCCGTTGTCACCCCAGCCAATGTGGCCAAGGCCGACGGCAACCCCGTGTTCGGAATCCGAGACGTACCACCGGTATCCTCGCCGGGATACCCCACGATAAAGCAACCATCCGTCTACTACGGCGTCAACAACCCCGGATGGGTGGTGGCAGACACACGCCAACCAGAGATCGACTACCAGCTTCCCAGCGGTGCCGAGCAGGAGAGCCATTACCAAGGCACGGGGGGTGTGAAATTGAGCTCCTTCCTTACCAGAGCGGCATTCGCGATCCGGTTTGGCGACTTCAACCTCTTGATCTCTAACTTGATCACCTCTAACTCTCGTGTGATGTTCGTTCGAGGCATCCGAGAGCGAATAGCCAAGGCAGCTCCCTTCCTGCGCTTGGGGAGCAATCCATATCCAATAGTCTGGCATGGTCAGATTTTCTGGATTGAGGATGCCTACACCACATCGGATCACTATCCCTACTCTCAGAACGCCAACACGAGCGCCTTACCAGCAGGAAGTGGGCTCCAGGTTCCTTTCAACTATGTGCGGAATTCAGTGAAAGTCTTGGTCAACGCTTACACGGGCAAGATGACCTTTTATGCTGTCGATCAAACAGATCCGATTCTGCGCACCTGGGAGCGAGCCTTCCCTGGTATGTTCACGCCGGCCTCCCGCATGCCAGCCTCCCTCCAGGCATTGTTGCGGTACCCTAAAGACATGTTCACGGTCCAGGCTGCGATGTATGGGCGTTACCATATAACGAATCCACAGGCGTTTTACAATGCGGGAGATGCCTGGAATATTTCCCAGAGCCCAGGGGCTGGTGCACCACAGGCGGCACTCGCAACCACTTACACGACCAATGCCCAAGGAATACCGGTTTCCACGGGGCAACTTGCTCGGATGGCTCCTCTATACGAGACATTCCAAGCACCCGGTTCCAGTCGCGTTACATTCAACCTCATCGACGCTTTTGTTCCCGTTTCGAGCGGCGATCAAATTCAAACGCTTTCCGGATTTATGGTCGCGCGCTATCCCAAGGGAGATCCCGGAAACGGCCAGTTGACTATGTACGTAACGCCCCGTGGTCAATCAATTGACGGCCCAGCGCTTATCGATGCGCGAATCTCAGCGACACCCACCATATCCAAAGCAATCAGCCTGCTGAACACCAATGGCTCGAGCGTGATACTGGGTAATGTTCTGATGATCCCCGTGGGGCAGGCGATGGTGTACGTCCGACCGTTGTACGTACAGTCTTCGCGCAATGCGCTCCCGGAGCTCAAGGATGTGATTGCCGTCTACGGAACCCAGGCAGCGATGGGATCGACCCTGCAGGCGGCTCTCCAGGGAGTTTTCTCGGCCCCGATCGCCATCGGCCAGAGCTCTGGTGCTCCGGTCAGCGCAGGGATATCAGCTCAGGAGCGCCAGCTGATCGCCGAGGCCGGAAGCCTCTACTCCCAGGCACAGGCAGCCCTCGGGGCCGGTAACCTCGGTGCCTACCAGAGCGACGTCGAGCAGGTCGGCGCCATCGTGAGTCAGCTCCAGCAATTGGCCAAGGTTGGCGTTTCCGGTTCCGCATCCGGTCCTGGTTCAGCGAAGAGTGGCACACGAGGGAGTACCACCACAACGACTGCCCCGGCGGGTACTTCCGCAGTCGGGGCGAAGGGGTCCGGCTCCAGCGGATCCCCCACTGCACGCGCCGCCCCGCGCAGTGCCAAGCCTCGTACCGCGTCCACTACCAGCACCACCGCTCCAGGCGAGGCATGACCATCCCTTGCACCGACCGCTGCCAAGTTTGCTAGAATGGCTCTGTCGGCGCGGGGTAGAGCAGTCTGGTAGCTCGTCGGGCTCATAACCCGGAGGTCGTGGGTTCAAATCCCACCCCCGCCACCAAGACCGCTGGTCAGGCGCGCACCTCATGCAGGGGTGCAGGCGCCTGACCAGCGGTTTCTCGTTCCGGGGCTCGTCGGAGTTGCGAGTTTCTCGGGTGTTTTTCTCGGGGCCTTATCAACGCTGCGTAGGGCATGCCATGGCAGGGTGGCGCGGCGCGTGCGGCGGTTGAGCAGCCGGTTCGCGGCGGGTTACTCGCTGGAGCTGCTTGTGCATAGGGCTGCGCAGGGCATGCGTATGCAGTGCACTGATCAACCGGTATGCGCAGATCTTCGGAGATCGAGATCCTGGTGTTGCGCCACGAGCTCGAGATCCTGCGCCGCAACCAGCCGCGGCCCTGCCTCCAACCGGCCGATCGGGCCTGGCTCGCAACGCTGAGCCGGCTCTTGGCGCGCGAGCGCTGGTCAGCGTTCGGCGTAGGCCGAGACCTTCCTTCGCTGGCACCGTCGCCTCGTCGCCCGACACTGGACGTACCCCCAACGTCAGCTCGGCCGGCCACAGGTCGCCGACGAGCTCGCCGCGCTGATCGTGGCGATGGCGACCGACAATCCAACGTGGGGGTACCAGCGCATCCGAGGTGAGCTGCTTCACCTCGGGCATCGGGTGGCGGCAAGCACGATCGCAAGAGTGCTCAAGACCCACGGCATCAAGCCCGCGCCGAGGCCGAGGCGCACCTCT
>JAJYXW010000062.1 GCA_021801525.1 Actinomycetes bacterium | reverse complement strand
CGTGTCGACCAGTACACACGACAAGCTGGAGAGGCAGTCAGCGCCGCTCAGAGTGTTGTTCACGCCGTCCACATCCGCCGCGGCCCACGACGACGAGCCGCCTGTGGGGGTGTCGGATGCGAAGGCTTGGCCCACGTTGTCAACGGCCAGGCAGAAGGACGACGACGGGCAGGTGACCGCGTCGAGGAAGTGGGCAGGGTCGATGCTCGTTGCCTGCCAGGACGACGCGCCCGCGCTCGGGTCGAGGGACGTCCAGACGTTCCCGAGGTCGTCGACGACCGCGCAGAACGACGACGAGCTGCACGAGATGCCCTCGAGGATGGCACCACTCGACAAGGTGTGGGGCACGAAGCACGGGCCGTTCAGGTCGCTCTTTCCTGTCGCGGGGTCATAGCACCGGTTCGGTCCGATGTTCGCGAAGGGACTGGCGGCGGTCTCGATCTCGCCAGCGTCGTCGATCGTCACGCAGAGGTCGAGCGAGCACCACGCGCCGGTGATCAACTCGCCGCCGCCCACGTTTCCCCCGGGAGTTACTGCCGACCCCGGACCGACGCGCACGTAGCTCCAGGCAGCCGGTCCGCCGGTCGGGTCCGTGGTGATGAGCCCACCTCCGTCGCCGCCGACGGCCAGGCACGCGCTGTCGGTCGCGCAGGACACGCCGTGGAATCCGGCTACCAGGGAGCCGCTCTCGTCAGCGATCGTCCACGCCGCAGCGCCTCCGGTCGGGTCCGTCGAGGTGAAGATGTGGCTGGTGTCGTCGACCGCGACGCACAGGCTTGTGGAGGGGCAGGCGACTGCCATCAGCTTCCCGACGCTGTCCACCTGCGTGACCGTCCAGTGCGGGCTGCCACCGGTCGGGTCGGTGGATGTCACCACGTTCCCCGAATGGTCCACGCCGACGCAGAGGGCGGCCGAAGGGCAGGAGATTCCCGACAGCCAGTCGGTGTTGTCCACGGTGGCCGTTGTCCAGGAGGATGGGCCTCCCCCAGGAGAGATGGTGCTGGCGATATTGCCCGCGCTGTCTACCGAAACGCAGAGTGCATCAGAGGGACACGAGATGGCGGTGACCTGGTTGGTGCCGTCGATGTTGCTCGTGGTCCATGCCGGCGCACCGCCGGTCGGGTTGGTCGATACGAGGACGTCTCCTTGCGAGTCCACGGCGGCGCACAAGGAGGCAGAGGAGCAGGTGATCCCAAGCAGAGCGGTGGTTCCGTCGACGGGCGCGATGCTCCAGGCCGAGGAACCGCCGGTCGGGTTCGCAGAAGAGAGGACGTTGCCCTGCTCGTCCACTGCCACGCACAGGCTCGTGGACTCGCACCAGACGCTCGACAGCACGTTCCCGCTGTCGACGGTCGTCTCCGACCAGTCGCCGGGCCCCGAGCCCCCGAGCTGTGCCGGAGCCGTGGGATCCGTGGATATCACCACCTCTGAGCTGCTGTCCATCGCGACGCAAAGAGTGCTCGATGCACAGGAGATCCCGTCGAACGCCAGGCCCGGGTAGTCCGTGGAATAGGTCGTCCAGGCGGAGGCGCCACCGGTCGGGTCGGTCGAATAGGCCACCGTGTCGTTGGCGTCGACCGCGACGCAGAAATTGGTAGAGGGACACGAGACGTAAGCGGGGAACATCGGATCGAGCAGCCCGCCCGTGATGTCCCATGCCAGCGGCCCGCCAGTGGGGTCCGTCGAGGTGATGACGTCACCATTGGTATCGACCACGACGCAAAGGCTGACCGATGGGCACGATATGCCGGTCAGGTCAAGGCCTGCCTGGGTGAGGTTGCTCACCTGCCAGGCAGACGGACCGGCGTTCGGGTCGGTCGAGGTGACCAGGTGACCTGCAGTGTCGACTGCCACGCAAAGCCCGGTGGAAGGACAAGAGACGCCGGAAAAGGAGTTCACCGTAGACCAGGGCTGCTGATGGTCGACCTGGGCCGGAGTCCCGAAGGCAAGACCTCCGGTTCCCTGTGCGGCTGCACGGGAAACCCCGAACGTTGTCGTGGCAATGATGGCCGAGATCATCGTCACCGAGGCGAGAACTGCTTGCACGAACAGCCTGGCGTTCTCCATCGGGCAATTCTCTCACAAGGGCGGCGCGATCACCGGTGGAACGGTTCGCCCTCCGCTCGCGGCTGAGCGCTGCCGGCCAGATCACGAGCGAAGGGCAGGCTCAGCGGTTTCTGGTGAGGATGTTCACGACAGACACGCCGGAGCCCCGCCCGCCGACGTTGTGCTGCAGGGCGTTGCCGTGGCGGATCTCCACCTGGCGCTCGCCTGCCTCTTCGCGGAGCTGCCACGTGCACTCCACCAGCTGCGCCACGCCCGTTGCCCCTATGGGATGGCCCTTGGCGAGCAGACCGCCTGAAGTGTTGACCGGCAGGCGTCCCTCCAGGGAGGTCGTGCCGTCGATCGTCGCCTGGCCTCCTTTCCCCTTCTCCACGAACCCCAGATCCTCTATGTCGAGTATCTCCGTGATCGTGAAGCAATCGTGGACCTCCGCCATGTCGATGTCGGAGGGGCCTATGCCGGACATGCCGTACGCGCGCTTGGCCGCTTCCGTGGTTGCCGGGAGGCCCACGAAGGTGGACTTCTCGTGTAGCGCAGGGTGGTCGGTCGCGACTCCGAACCCGGCGACGAAGACCGGCTTGTCCGTAAAGCGCGTCGCGTGGTCCGCGGCGGTGATGATAATTGCCGCCGCGCCGTCGGTCTGCGGGCAGCAGTCCAAGAGTCGGAGGGGATGGCACACCGGAGGGGATTCGAGCACCTGCTCGACGGTCACCTCGTTGCGAAAGTGCGCGTAGGGGTCCAGGCAGCCGTTGTGGTGGTTCTTGACGGCTACGGCGGCGAGCATCTCGGGAGTGGTGCCGAACTCGTGCATGTGGCGAGTGGCGAACGGGGCGAAGAGGACCGGCGCGGTTTCGCCACGGTTGTAGATGGGATGCCCCGACGCGGCGCGTGCGAGCAGTCCCTCCTGTGCGGACTTGTCGCGCATCTTCTCGACGCCTATCACCAGCACGACGTCGTGGACACCGGAGGCGACCATCATCGCTCCCACCCGGAAGGCATCCGATCCCGAGGGGCACGCGTTCTCGACACGGGTGCAGGCCACCCCTGAGAGACCTATCGCGCTCGGAACGGTGTTGCCGCCGATCCCCTCCTGGCCCCAGAGGGACCCCCGCTGGGTCGCCACGACCACAGCGTCCACCTGGCGCGGCTCGATTCCCTTGTCGACGTGCGCAACGGCAGCGCTGAAGGCCCCGGCCGCCATCTGCTCGTAACTCTGCTCGAACAGCTCGCCGAACTTCACGAGACCCGCGCCTACGACGGCTACTCGGTTCCAGGCCATGTCAGTCCTCCTCGCTTCGGGCCGTCGCGGGCCCCTCGAATCGAGCCATCTCAGGCCGTGCCACTCGCGCCTGATGCAGCCAGCGTGGCTCCGGGAGGCATCCCCGAGCCATCACGAAGTGCCTTGTAGCCGTAGACGGCAACCCCTCGCTCCAAAGCGTACCGTCGCAGCACCAGGTGGACCCTGTCGCCAATGGCGAGGGCGCCTGCGTCGTGGCTGCTGCCTTGCAGCATCAACCTTCCCCCACCGTCCAGGTCCACCACGACGAGGGGAAGCGGTGCCTGGAATGGCGAGGGCATGGTGTGGTTGACCACAAAGGTCTCCACAACGCCGCTCCGCCCGAGAGCGACGGTCTCGAGAGCACTCCCCCCGCACCCGGTGCAGGTGGGGTGGACTGAAGGCGGGGTCGAGATCGTGCCGCATTCGCGGCAGCGTGCACCTTGCAATGCGAGCATCTCCTCGTTCCCGCGCACGAAGGCGGCGCTCCCCGGAGGAACGCCCATGGCGACGGGGTCCCCTGTGGCGTCGAGCTGGCCCCTGGCTCTCAAGAGCCCCGTGTAGGAGGTCACCTGGCGCCCGGACTCACCCGCGGCGCCGAGGACGGCTGCCGCTTCCGGGGAGCCCGGAACAGGTTGCGAGATCTCTATCTTTATGCCGCTGGCTCGCCCGCCGCCGTAAGAGATCACGGCCAACTCCCCGGGCCTGCTGAGTGCTCCGAGCGCTCCGAGGAAGGCGGAGGCCGCGCCAGTGTCGCCGATAGCCTGCCTGCTCGACGCAGAGACGAGGTCTCCGCCGAGGCGCCTGGCTATCCCCGCGGCGAGCTTTCCGTCGGGGTCCGCTATCGAGCAGCCGAACGTGTCCGGCCGTTGTCCAGCGGCTTCCCGTTGGCCGTCACCGGAGGTAGTGACGGAGCTAGCAGCTCGGCTGAGCGCGTCGCCTGGATGGCTCGGGTCGGCCAGCCTCCGCCCTACCTCGCTAACCAGGGGGACGAACACTTCCTCGCGGAAAAGACGGGGGTCGTAGGCGTCGGAGGTGGCCGGCGAGGCGTCGGCCCGGTAGCGATCGAGCGCGGGCATGAACAGTGTGGCCCGGGTGGTGATCCACGCCGGCGGAGGGTTCGTACCGGCCGCCCGGCCCGAGGAGGCGATGAGGAACGCGGCAGCTCCTGCGCCCGTGGCTGCCTCGGTGGCAGTTCCCGTTCCGGGGACGAGCGCATCGGAAGTCACGACCAGCGCCAAGCCGGCATGGGATGCGGCGACAGCGTCCCATGCCGCGAACAGGGCGTCCATCCCCGCGCTCGGAGAGCCCGATGCGATCAGCCCGCCGCACGTGCTTGGCAAGCCGAGCGCCGTCGCGAGAAACGAGTGGCTGGGCCCCTCGGCGAAGGGAGGGCGACTGGTGCCCCACCACAGCCCGTCGACCTCTCGAGGGGACAGGCCTGCTGCGCGGAGGGCCGCGGTGCCCGCTGCCCACGCGAGGGTGAGCGTGTCCTCGTCGGCGTCACACACCGCCAGCTCACCTTTGGTGGAGCCTCCCCACGTGGCTGCCAGGTCGGCTAGGCGCAGCCGGCACGAGGGAAGGCCCACGCCTGTGGCGACGAGGGCTACCGGCTGAGCCCGGTGCGCAACGCGTTCCTCTGGCGGTGGTGCCTCGTCGGGCCCCGCCCCAGGTCGAGTGCCCTGTGCCGGGTCGCTCATCGCAGTGCCTCCTTCCAGGCGGATCCTTCCGGTGAACGGCCGGCCAGGATGGCCGTACCGATGAAGTTGCGCTGTATCTCGACGGTCCCTGCCCCTATGCAGAGCCCGCGGACGTCGCGGTAGGCCCGCTCGAGGCTGTACTCCCTGGAGTAGCCATATCCGCCGAGGAGCTGTATGGCCTCGTCGCAGACGTGCTTGGCGGCGAGGTTGCAGGCGAGCTTGGCCATCGCGGACTCGAGCGGTGGTGGCGTACCGTGCGGCCCTGCCAGCGCCAGGGCGCGTCCCAGGAGGAGGCGGGCTGCTTCGAGCTCGGTGGCCATGTCGGCGATCTTCCACTGCAGGCCCTGGAGGTCTGCGAGCCTCCTCGGGCCGATCTGGCGATCGCGCATGTAGGCGACGGCGTACTCTAGAGCGCCTTGCGCTGCGCCCAGGCACATCGCCGCGTTGCCACATCGCTCGTGGTTGATGTGGGCGAGCAATGTCTTCAGGCCGGAGTTGTCCGACGGGTCGCCGGCGACGAGGACGTCCTCCGGCTCGACCCGGACGCCGTCGAACGCGAGCTCGGCTTCGGTGCAGCCTCTGAGGCCCATCTTGCGGTGAGTGCCCGCTACGCTCACGCCAGGTGCCGCGAGGTCGACGACGACCGCGCCGATCCCTTTTCCAGTACCGGCCTCCGACCCGGGGAAACGGCACCAAACCAGGCAGGCGATGGCCCGGTGCCCCCCGGTGACGTAGTTCTTGTAGGCCTCGAGCCTCCAGCCGCTCCCGTCGGACACCAGGCGAGCACGCATCGAAGTGGCGGCAGAACCGGCGTCCGGCTCGGTGATGCCGATGCAGAAGAGCTCCCCCGCGGCTGCCCGAGGGAGCCAGCGACGGCGCATGGCTTCGTTGCCCAGGTGCTCTATTGCCCGTGGAGGGCCGTTGTATACGAGCTGGCAGAGTATCGCGCTCGAAACGTCGACCCTGGCTATTTCCTCGAGGACGATGGCGGCTTCGATGTCGCCCAGCCCCATGCCGCCGTAGTCCTCGCCGACGGTCACTGCGAAGAGCTCGGCGCGTCTCAGTGCCTCGAGGGATGGCTCGGCGAACTCCTCGGCTTCATCGAACCCGGCAGCCCCCGGTGCAATCTCGCGCTCGGCTACCCTGCGCGCGAGCTCGCGAAGCGCTTCTCTGTCGGCGGCCAGCCCGCTGGTGTCGGCGGCCGGCCCGCTGGCAGCATTGGTCGCGTTGGGGCCCGGCGCCGCTCTCGAACCTGGTTCGTCATCTGTGTCTGACGCCATCGTCAGGAAACTTACTACAATGTGCCTGGGCCACCGCCAGGCGCTGCGGCCCGGGAGATGGCCCGAAGGAAGGCCCGGTAGAGGGCACTAGGAGGAGACGATCATGGCGACTACCACTGAGCACGGACGGGAGTTCCGGGATATCCGCCGCGAAGGCGCAGACGAGAAGGCCAAGCCGGTCGACGAGTTCATGGCGGAGCTGGAGTCGATCCAGGCCGAGCGGTGCTCGGAGAAGAACCTGCTGTGGGAGGCCGTGGCCGACGGCTCTCTCTCCGAGGAGCACCTGCGGCGCTTCTGCAAGGAGTATTACTTCCTCGGCCGCTATTACACGACCGAGTTCGGCACCCTCGCATCCCTCGCGCCCGACGCCGACGCGCTGTCGCTGGCCACGAGCGAGCACTTCGCGCACTGGCTGCAGAACCTCTGCGACGAGACGGGTTTCACCGGGGATGCCAACCACGTCGACATGAAGATCGACTGGGCACATCAGCTCGGCATAACCGACGAGGAGCTCGACTCCTACGTAGCCATGCCCGAGACGATTGGCGCGGTGTTCACCTCGCTCTATTACATGCGGCGCTCCTACGAGGAGGGTCTTGCGGCCTTCGGATGGGCCGGGGAGCGCTTCGCGGCGTCGACCGGCTATGCGAAGAAGATGTACGAAGGGATGCGCGACCACTACGGGATCGAGGTCGCGAACTTCGCCGTGCACGCCTACGCGGAGGTCGACCACGGTGACAAGGCCGACTACTTGTTGCGAAAGGTCGTGGTGACCGCCGACCAGCAGCGCCGGGTGCGCCGGGCGGTCGAGCACGTCTTCACTGTGCGAAACGGCCGGACGATCGCGTTGAACCGCTGGCTCGAGGAGCCGGGCGCGCTTCGCAAGGCACGGGGCTGACCCCGGTGTCCCCCACCGAGCGCGGCGGCTCCCGCGAAGGCCCCCGCGAAGGCCCCCGCGAAGGCCCGCGCGAAGCGGTGATAGTCGACACCCTGCGGACGGCCTTTGGCAGGAGGGGCGGGGCACTCGCGAACTGGCACCCTGTCGATCTGCTGGGGATGGCGCTGCAGAGCCTGATCGCTCGCACCGGGGTGGACCCCGAGCGGATAGACGACGTGGTGGGAGGCTGCGTCTCGCAGGTCGGCGAGCAGAGCACCAACGTCACGCGCAACGCATGGGTGGCCGCGGGCCTCCCCCAGAGCGTTCCCGCGACCACATTGGACCGCCAGTGCGGCTCCTCGCAGCAGGCGATGCACTTCGCGGCGGCCAGCGTGATAGCGGGCCACTACGACCTGGCAGTCGCATGCGGGGTGGAGTCGATGAGCCGGGTGCCCCTCGCCTCCAATGCCAAGGGCGGCACCGGTCCGTTCCCGCCCTCGTTCCTCGACGCCATCGACGGGCGCCTCTGGATGCAGTTCCGGGTGGCGCAAGTCCTGGCCGAGCGCTGGAAGATCACCCGGGAGGACATGGACGCCTTCGCCCTGCAGAGTCACCTGCGCGCTGCCGAGGCGACGGACTCGGGCCATTTCGCGCGGGAGATCCTCCCGGTGCCGGTGAAAGACGAGGAGGGCAAGCCGACAGGCGAAGTTCTTTCCGTCGACGAGGGGATTCGGCGCGACACGTCCATGGAGAAGCTCGCCGCGCTCGCACCCGCGCAGAGCTTCGATCCCGACACGGCTCCGGACATAACAGCGGGCAACTCCTCTCAGGTGACAGACGGCGCGGCCGCCATGCTCATTGCCGAGCGCAGCGTCGCCGAGCGCCTGGGCTTGCCGGTCCGGGCACGCTTTGCCCACTTCGCGCTGGCGGCGGAGGATGCCGCCATCATGTTGTCCGCGCCGGTACCGGCTACCCAGAAGCTGCTGGAGCGCTCGGGCATGTCGGTGGAGGACTTCGACGCCATCGAGTGCAACGAGGCCTTCGCGTCCATAGTCCTCATGTGGCAGAGGGCCTTTGCCGCCGACCCGGACAAAGTGAACCCTCGTGGGGGCGCCATCGCCATAGGCCATCCGCTCGGGGCCAGCGGAGTGCGGCTCATGACGACCCTGCTCAACCACTTGGAGGCGACCGGTGGCCGCTTCGGGTTCCAGACGATGTGCGAGGGGGGCGGGCAGGCCAACGCCACTGTGATCGAGCGCCTGGCCTGATCACCGGGCGCTCAGCTGGCTGCGCTGTCGAGGGATACCTTTCTGCGGGCGAAGCGCCAGCCCTCCGGCGTGCGCACGAGCTCGTCCCGGTAGTACCCGGAGCGCTCCAAGGTGGGCGACCTCCTCGTCTCGCCTTCGCGCCCCTTGCCGCCTGGCCGACCGACCACGAGGATGGTGCAGTGCTGGGTGGCCCGATCGCCGCCTACGACCACCTCTGCGTCGGTGGTCACGTGCATGGTGCCGAAAGGGGTCTTGGAGCACATGGCCACGAGCGCGTCACGCCCGCTGATCGTCGGTCCGCCCTCGATCTCCACCTCTCCGTCAGGGAGGAACGTGGCGGCGAACCCCTCGGCGTCACCGGAGTCGAAGCAGTGGTTGTAGCGCGCCGTGAGCTCGCGGATGCGGGCTCGATCAATCACCCAGCGCAGCTCGTCGTCCATGGCGCGAACCTCCTCGGTTGGATCGTCGGGGCCAACGGCGGAGGATAGTGCGTGGCGCGCCGGCCCGGCACCGCTGCGCTGTGACTTAGCCCAGCGCCGCCGGGTATCCTCGCGGGGATGAGCAACTCCAAGCCAGCCGGCGGTTCACGATCCAAGGGAGGTGCCGGCTCTAACGGCGGTGCCACCACCAGGGGGGGCGCCCCTGGTGGCGATCCTGTCAGGGCCGGAGCGAAGACCGCAGCGAAGACCGCAGCGAAGACCGCAGCGAAGACCGCAGCGAAGACC
>JAJYXW010000187.1 GCA_021801525.1 Actinomycetes bacterium | reverse complement strand
CTGCAGTCAACATCATCCCGTCGTCTACCGGGGCGGCGCGCGCGACGGGCCTCGTGCTCCCCGAGATGCAGGGTCGGCTCGACGGCACATCTCTGAGAGTGCCGGTAGCTGACGGGTCCATCACCGACTTCACCGCCGTCGTCGAGGGATCCCTGGGGGTCGGCGAGGTGAACGGCGCTTACGAGGCAGCTGCGGGATCGGGCCGCCTGAGCCGGGTGCTCGTGTACACGGAGGACCCAATTGTCTCCTCCGACGTCGTAGGTAACCCGGCGTCATGCGTGTTCGACGCCGGCTTGACCATGACCATGCCCCTCGACGATACAAGTACGCTCGTCAAGGTTGCCGGCTGGTACGACAACGAGTGGGGTTATGCGAACCGGCTCGTGGACCTTGTGGCGATCGTCGGCGGCGCCGGGGGCGAGGGGCGCTAGGAGTCGTGCCTGACGCCCTGGTTTCACCGGTGGAGGGGATCCCCCTCCTGGAGGATCTGGGAGATCCTTCGGGCTGCCGGGTGCTGTTGCGCGTCGACTTCAACGTTCCGCTGGATGTATGGCCAGGTTCCGGAGTGGCGCGCATAGCCGACGACTTTCGCCTCCGAGCCGCCCTGCCCACCATAGAGTGGCTCACGCGGCGCGGGGCCAAGGTCAGTGCCTGTACCCACCTGGGGCGCCCCAGAGGGAAGCCAACGCCCGAGCTCGGTGTGGCTCCGCTCCGAGAGCGCCTGGGCAAGCTTGCCCCCGGGGTGGAGCTTCTCGAGAACCTGCGGTTCGACCCAGGGGAGGAAGCCAACTCCCCGGACTTCGTCGAGCGCCTGGTTGCCGGGTTCGACCTCTACGTCAACGACGCCTTCGGGGTGTCGCATCGCGAGCACGCCTCGGTGGTAGGACCTCCCAAGTGGCTTCCCTCGGCTGCAGGAAGGCTGCTCCAGCGGGAGGTGGAGGTGCTCGGTTGCCTCCTCGGCTCGCCCGAGCGGCCATTCGTGGCGCTCGTCGGCGGTAGCAAGGTCGCCGACAAGCTGGGAGTGATCCGCTCGCTGCTCGAGCGAGTGGACACCCTCCTCGTCGGGGGAGGTATGGCGTTCACCTTCCTGGCTGCAGCAGGGCAGGAGGTCGGTGCCTCGCTCTTGGAGAAGGATCGCATCGAGGAATGCCGGTCGGTGATCGCGGAGGCAGGTGACCGTCTGGTGCTGCCGCTCGACACGGTGGCGCTGGAGGCTTCCGGGTCTCTGGCCGGCTCCGGTGGGCCGAGCGGGGAGGTACGCGTGTTCGAAGGTGGCGTCCCCGATGGATGGCGCGGGTTGGACATCGGCCCCAGGACGAGCGATGCCTACGCGGCCACGATCGCGCCGGCGGCGACAGTTCTCTGGAACGGGCCGATGGGAGTATGCGAGGACGGTCGCTTCAGGGAGGGCACGAGGAAGGTAGCGGAGGCCGTGGCCAGCTCACGAGCGTTCTCGGTGGTGGGAGGGGGAGACTCCGTAGCTGCGCTCGACGGTCTGCACCTGTCCGACCGGGTGAGCTACGTCTCGACCGGCGGAGGTGCGTCGCTGGAGCTGCTCGAGTATGGCGACCTTCCGGGTCTTGCCGCACTGCGCGCCGCATCGAACGCGCCGAAGGTGAAGCGGTCTCGCTCTGCTGCGGCAGGCGACCTGGCAGCCCTGAGCGATAGTAGGCACCTGCCAAGCTCGGGGTGCGGATGAGCACGCGTAGCGATCGCAGGCCGCTCGTGAGCGGGAACTGGAAGATGCACCACGACCACATCGAGGCGATCCGAACTGTCGAGGCCCTTGGCCTGCGGATGAGAGAGGGGCGCGTGGAGGACGTGGACGTGTCTGTGCACCCGCCGTTCACCGACCTTCGTTCCGTGCAGACTGTCCTGGCCGACCGCTCGCTGGCACTTCTCCTCGGTGCTCAGAGCTGCCACTGGGAAGACCAAGGTGCCTTCACGGGTGAGGTGAGTGCGCGAATGCTCGCGCGCCTCGACGTGAAGCTCGTGATCGTGGGGCACTCCGAGCGGCGCCTCCACTGCGGCGAGTCCGATGAGGTGGTCGCACGCAAGCTCGGGGCTGTTCTCAGGCATGCCATGACGCCGATACTCTGCGTCGGGGAGACTGCGGACGAGCGCGCCGCCGGCTTGACCGAGCAGCGCCTCGTCGAGCAGGTGGAACGCGCTTTCGGGGGGGTCGCTCCAGCAGCGCTCGCTACCTGTGTCGTCGCGTACGAGCCCATTTGGGCGATCGGTGTAGGCGCGGCCGCCACTCCCGAAGATGCCGCCGCAGCCTCCGAGGTCGTGAGATCGGTGGTCTCCAAGCTTGCCGGGAAAAGCGCCGCCGAAGCGCTGCGCGTGCTCTACGGCGGATCGGTCGACCCGGAGAACACGGCATCCCTGGTCGGGGCGGATGGGGTCGACGGAGTGCTGGTAGGCGGCGCGAGCCTCGATCCCGAGAAGTTCTACCGGATCGTCGAAGGAGCCCGGGCGCTCCGCTGACGGTTTCCACCCGGGCAGAGGTCCGCTAGGTCCGCTAGGTCCTCTAGGTGCCCTCGGCGCACGGCGGCTGCACTGAGCGGGGCGGCTTTGCTAGCGTTGCAGGCCGTGCTCACCGTCGTGTTCGTCGTTCTGCAGGTGATCGTCTCGCTTGCCCTGATCGTGCTCATCCTCCTTCACTCCGGAAAGGGCGGTGGCCTGTCGGACATGTTCGGTGGGTCGATGGGCCAGGCAGCCGCCGGGTCGACGGTCGTGGAACGGAACCTTGACCGCATAACGATCACGGCTGCGGTGATATTCGCGTTCACGACGGTCACCCTGGCGCTTCGCCTGCAGTGAGGGCGCGCGGATCGCGCGCTGCTCGCACGGGGGCTGCGTGGCTCGCCCTGGCAGTCCTCCTTGCAGCGTGCGGCGCTTCCGCAGCTCCTCCGCAATCCACCTCCGTGACTGCTGGCGGCACGACCGCCGCGCCAGAGAGCGGGCAGAGCAGTAGCGGGGCGGGTGCCGGCGGGCCCGCGCTGACCATAGGTGTGCGCAGGCTCCCCGTCACCCTCGATCCCCATATGCCCGGGGGGGCCACCAGGGCAACCGGTATGGTCGCGTCGCTGATCTGGCCCCAGGTGTTCCAGGTCGGGCCTTCGGCGACGCCGGTGCTCGACACCGAAGTCGTAACGAGCGCCGAAGTGGTCAGCCTCTCTCCCCAGACCGTCGTGTACCAGATCGCTCCCAGCGCCACCTGGTCGGACGGCGTGCCAGTCAGCGCTGCCGACTTCGTCTACGCATGGAAGGTCGGCCGGGCCGCAGCAAGCGAGATCCAGCAGGTTGGCCAGGCTGGCCAGAGAGGCCAACCGGGCCAACTGGGCCAACTGGGCCAACTGGTATCGCGACCTGCTGCCCAGCAGACGCTCCTCGGAGGTCCGCTCGGGCCGCTCGGGATCATCGGCTACGGCGACATCAGCTCTGTAACCGGGTCGAACGGGGGCCGGACCGTCACCGTGGTCTTCAAGACCCCCTTCGCCGATTGGGAGGGCCTGTTCTCCAACCTCCTCCCGGCCCAGGTGCTCGGCAGCCAGTCCCCCTTTGCTGCCTTCGGCTCGCTCGACCCCGCGACTCGGGTGTCCGCGGGGCCTTACGAGCTCTCGGCGTGGACGCCGGGGTCGAGCATGGTGCTCACCCGGAACCCCCATTGGTGGGGACCGAAACCGGTCCCGAAGAGCATCACCCTGAGAGTGGAGGACTCATCAGCGGCCCTGGTAGCGGGGCTACGCCGGAGATCCTTGCAGATGGCCTGGGTGCGGTCTTTCGGCCCTGGCCTTCTGACTGCCGCTTCCTCGATGCCTTCGGTCGACTCGGTAGAGTCTCAGGGAACCACTATCATCGAGCTCGTCTTCAACACGGATGCCCCGCTCTTCGCGAGCAGGGCAGTGAGGCGGGGGATTGCTCACCTGGTGGACAGGAGCGCCGTGGATGCGGAGCTGGGCCGGGCCACGGGTGGCGTAGTCGGGGACGGGAGCCACTTCTTCACCAATCTCGAGCAGGGCTACGCCGACGACAGCACGGGGTTCGTCCACGCGCATCCGCGTCGAGCATCGGTGGACCTCGGCGCAGGCGGGGTGGTTCGCAACTCTCACGGAAGCTGGAGCTCGGCGGGGACGCCCATCGTGCTGAAGCTCATGTGGCCGGCCGACAACTCGTTTGCCGCGTCGGCAGGGGCGGCCATCGCCGGGCAACTCGAGGCCAGTGGCTTCGACGTCACCACGCAGCCGCTGAGCAGTATGAACGCGATGCAGCAGGCACTTGACGTAGGAGCGTACGAGCTCGCGCTCGTGCCGGTACCTACAAGCGCCTATCCGACCGAGATGAGAAGCACCTACATCCGCGGTGGTGGCGCAGGGCCCGGCGGCTTCGCCGACCTCGGTGGACTGGTCGATCCACGTATCGTTCCGCTGTTGACTCAGGCCTCCCAGGAGCTCGACCCAGTCCGTGCGTACGCCACCTACAGGCAAATTGACCAGTACCTGTGGTCCGACATGGCAACTCTGCCGCTGTTCGCGGAGCCGAACCTACTCGTAACGTCGACATCTCTCGGCGGGGTTACCCTGGCCGCAGGCCGCTCGGGGCCACTGTGGGACCTAGCCGGGTGGACTTGGACGCCGTCTCAGGTTGCTAGCCGGAGCACCCGGAGAACGGCTGCCACAACGGCGCGGAAAGGTGCGAAGGCCGTGTCGCGGGCTAGGCGCACGGCGGGCTAGCATGGCTCCGACCGCCCGGCCCGCCGGGTGCTCGCCAACGAGTCGGAGTGGCGGAATAGGCAGACGCGCCAGCTTGAGGGGCTGGTGCCCGCAAGGGCGTGGGGGTTCAAGTCCCCCCTCCGACACGACATGACCAGTATGTAAGTGCTGGTCATGGGTGGTGTGCGCTGTGTGCCGGGGCCAAGTTTGTGTCGCTTGTCAGCGATTTGTCAGCGAACGGTTCGGGGTAGGCCGCTGCCGGTGGTCTCCTCGAAGGAGAACGTTGCCCTTGACGACGGACTCCCCGCGATCATGTCTCAGGCCGGGGGAGACCCTCCGGGATCCGGTCACCAGCTTCGGGCCGGCCGTCGCGAAGGTGCTGCCACTCAGCCGTTGCTGGTTTGCGGATGATGACCGAAGATCACGTCGGCGACACGGTCGGCGGCGTCGGACTTCATCGGAGGAGTCACGTGGGTGTAGATCTCACGCGTGATAGCGCTGCTCGAGTGGTTGAGCCGGTCGCTCACGATCTTGATGTCGATGCCGGCACCAAGGGCAAGTGTGGCCCACGTATGTCGAAGGCCGTGAAGCCCTAGTCGCGGGAGCACGGTATCGGGGTTGGCCCTATTGAACTGGTCCTGCTTACGCTCGAACTCGCGTGAGAAACGCTCAGGATGGTAGGGGGTGCCGTCGGGCTTGCAGAAGACATAGCTCTCGTTCCGGTAGGCAGCGCCAACGAGCAGGCGTTCTCCGAGCTGAGTTGCTCGCAACGAGCGGAGCATGGCGACGGTCGTCGGGTCGAGGCTGATCATGTGCCCGCGCTTGGTCTTCGGTAGCTCCTTGGTGCGTACCTGCCCGTTCACCACCACGACCTGGCGGGAAATGGTTGCGGTCGCGTTGTCGGGATCGATGTCCTCCCACTTCAGGCCCAGACATTCTCCCCGGCGGCATCCGCTGGTGGCAATGAACAGCCATGCGGGCAGGTAGCGGCTACCGACCACGAAGTCCAAGAACGAACGCAGCTCTTCACCGGTCCACGTGTGGAGCTGTGCCGACTTCGTGACTGAGCCAGATGGTGGGACAGCCGCATCGGCAGGGTTGCGCACGATCCGGTTCCAGCGAAGGGCATCTTTGAGGGCTGCATGAAGGATCGAGTGGATGTAGCGGACAGTTCGCGGGCTCAGGCCCTCGCCTCGCCCTCCCCTCCCCAGGATCGGAGTTTCCTTTGCTCGTCGGCAGATCGAGGACACGACGTGGCGGGTGAGCGCGGCCGCGTGGTCTGGGTACTCCTTTCGCAAGACGGTTGCCGTGTCCGCGTAGGTCCGCCCCTCGGAGCGGAGTGCCACGGCGCGGTCGTAGAGCGCGGAGGGATAGCGCCGAGGGGGCGCTGGAAGAGGCTTGCGCCCAACCTCGAGTAGTTTCCGGTAGAGGAGGTTCAAGTCGACCGGTGAGAGCTGTTGCAGCGGAATTGCGCCGATGTGAGGCACGACGTGCAGCTCGAGTTTCTGGTGGTACGACTGATAGGTGCTTTCTTCGAGCACGGGCGGCCGACGAGACGGTAGCCACTCGTTGGTGAGGAATTCGCCAACGGTCACCCGCTCGGGCTTTACATAGGTCCCGGTCTGGAGGGCGTGGAGTGCCTCGGCCCGGGCCGTCTCGGCTTCGCGCTGAGTCTTGTACCCACCCTTGCTGACCTGGCGGTAGCCGCCTCGCCCATCGGGCAGATGCAGGTAGTACGTGTAGGTGTCAGCGCGCTTGCGGATGTTGGTCCGACGGCCTGAGCGACGAGAGGTCACGACGGCGCTCCGCCGCGTGCCGAGTAGGTCGAGTCTTCGTCAGTGGCTTGCAGCGCTGCTCTGCTGGCTTGATATTCGATGTCCCCGAGCTGGTGCTCGATCGCACGCATCGCGGTCCTGAGATCGGCGAGTGGACCGAGTGAAGCTCGCACAAGAGCATTGACACGAGCCTGGACCATCTTCCTCATGCCCTGTTGTACCTTGGTGAAGCGCATAACACCTAGGTCGTGGAGGAACCGATCGAGGCGCAAGGCCATGGCGGTCGCTCCTTCGCCGTATCCGAAGACCACGTCGACAAGCTCTGCCGGCGTGACCCCAGTTGGCCCACCGTCGGGCGTCAGCAGCACGACCGTGTCGCCGTCTTCGTTCATGCCTGGTGGTGGCATGAAGAACCAACCGATTGGCAGCTCGAAGGTTCGGGCGAAGGCGACGATCTCGTCAGCGGTAAACTGGCGGACGCGGTCGCCATCCACGGAGCGCTCGGCTGCGGAGAAGGTCCCTTTAGACCAGAGGGCTCCGATGTAGGGCTTGAGGGCACGCGCCGCTTCCTCCTGGGTCCAGCCGCGCGACCCTCGTGCCCAGGCGAGGTTGAACGCGACGACCTGGTTCGGCGTCATGGGGGCCACGAACGCGGCGGGCGGCGGTTGAATTGTCTTCCGGCGTGGCAAGACGCCTCCTTTCGCTGTTCTGCTCTAGCATAGACCAGTTCGGCGTGGTGTTGACACGAAGTTGCGGTGGAGATAGTCTACGCATGTGCGGATCGGTCCGTGCGTTAGCAGATAAGGAGTCCGTCATGATGCTCAGCGAGTGCCCGGATCTTTTGACGGTCGAGGAAGCCGCGCAGATCCTGCGCATTGGGCGAAGTCGTGCCTACGAGCTCACGCAGCGCTGGCGCGAGACCGATGGCAACGAAGGGATCGCCGTGATCCAGCTCGGTCGACAGCTTCGCGTGCCGAAGGCGTGGCTCGAGAAGCAGCTCAGCATTGTCGAGGCGGCCTGACCTGCCCGGCATGGTCGATGCCGATTACCTGAGATGGGGGTATCCATCGGACCGGACTAGCCCAGGTCAGCCGCTCGCCACGGTCGAGCCGCCCTGGGGTGGTCCAGGGCCGGCGGGTTGCCCCGTCTCCCAGGCGGTATGGGTGGCACCTTCTTGGGCTTCGGGTTGACAACCAAGTTGCGATAGCTCACAGGATCATGGGCGACAGCCAGCTGGAGGACGCGGTAGGAGACCAGCCCTCGGCTGCGGGATCCGCGCCGGTCGAAGCGGAACACGAGAACGTCGAGATAGGGCTGGAGCGACGCGGGTTTCACCGCTCCTTGGTGGGTGGCCTTCAGCCACCGCTTGGCGAGGGAAGCGACCCGGCGCACGCCGGGGAGTAGCTCGTGCGCCTGGTGGCCAGAACCAGAGATCGGCGTCGGGCGATGTACAGAGAGGGGTCAGTTGCCCAGGACTCATTCCGCGGGCGATAGGAGTGACCGACCCCGACATGGCGCAAGCCTGTGCGAACGTGACCGGGCGATAGAGGACCGTGCACAGATCCTCGCCGAGCGAGCTCTCGAGCGCAATGCCCGGTGGGTTAGCCGGCTCGGTCGGCCACCTGTGGACCCGACGATGCGTACGGCGTGGATGAGCAAGGTCCGCGTGGTTGCCGCCTACCGGGATCACTGGGGGATTGGCGGGCAGACCGTGGTCGGAAGAGAGGCAGACGTCTCCAGCATCGAGTAGCTCGGTCACCACAAGCGCGCGCTGCCCCCTGAGGCTGCAGTGGACGTCGCGATCGGGCTCGCCCGCGCACATGACCCACTCGGGACCGACCGGGCACTGGCCGAGGGCCCGGTCCACATGCGAGGTGCCGACACGGTCGCCTGGCTCGACGAGCAGGTGGCGCACCAGGTGGCGGTAGACAATGCGGTCGGGCCTCGTCACCCGGACAGGTCGATACCGCCTCTGGCACTGGGCCGCACGCATGATTCGGGCACGGGGATCGGGTTCTGAGCAGTCCCAGAGCGCACTCCTTGCGGCGCACTCCTTGCGGCGCACGCCGGTGCCAGTGCGGATGATTGTGCCTCCATTGACGCCGCGCCTCATGCCCTGTGGCCGCCTCTTGTCGTCTGTCGTCACCTGCACCGGTGAGGCGAGCGGCACTACGACTCCAGCCAGTATGCGAGGAGGCCAGATGCCCGAGCCTGACGACATCCACGACAAGGACCAACGCGAGTCCTCGGACTGGTGTGGCGAGCTCGAGTCTGCACTCGGCTTCGGTGCCGGGGAGTCGGAGGGCGATCCTGCCTGCTTCGATCCGGCAATGGACGAAGACGAGTGTGCCACCTACGGGCTCTCCCCAGATGACTAGGGTGATACGTCCAAAGTGGCACGGCGGGCGCCGTCATCGGTCTTGGTGGACACGCGCGTGCGGGCAGCCACCTCGGTCTTGGTGAGCCCGCTCGATCGCAGTCGAGCGAACTCGGCACGCTTTTCGCCGGTGAGTGAGCTTGGACGGGCGCTTGGGGCCCTTGCGCTGAGGGAGGAGCACGAGTAGCCCGCTTGCCTTGTAGTCACTGCGCCAGCGCCACATCGTGGCCTCGTTCACGCCGAAGGCCGCAGCGACCTGTCGCTGGCTCGCCGCACCCGAACTGACGGCGGCCATGCAAAAGTCCTCAGTGGCGGCCACTGAGCATGTAGCGCGCGCGGCCACCAGAAATGCTTCACGCGCGGCCACGTCGATGTCTCGCGCGCGGCCACGCCATCATCCCTG
>JAJYXW010000056.1 GCA_021801525.1 Actinomycetes bacterium | reverse complement strand
ACGCGGCGTTGCTGCGTCAGGCTTTCGCCCATTGCGCAAGATTCCCCACTGCTGCCTCCCGTAGGAGTCTGGGCCGTGTCTCAGTCCCAGTGTGGCTGATCGTCCTCTCAGACCAGCTACCCGTCGGCGCCTTGGTAGGCCGTTACCCCACCAACTAGCTGATAGGCCGCGAGCCCCTCCCGAAGCGGAGTCCATTTCCTCACCTGACCATGCGATCTGGTGGGGGTATCCGGTATTAGCATCGGTTTCCCGGTGTTATCCCGGTCTTCGGGGCAGGTTGCTCACGTGTTACTCACCCGTTCGCCACTAGGTCTTCACCGGTGTTGCCACCGGATGGACCTCGTTCGACTTGCATGTGTTAGGCACGCCGCCAGCGTTCGTCCTGAGCCAGGATCAAACTCTCCATCGAGATCTCCTCGGCAGTCCCGAGTCCCTGAGGACCCTGAACTACTTCGGCGATCGGAGAGCCGGCCTCGGGGATCGCTCCCCTCGGCCAGCTGGCACAGCACGGATGTTGTCCGTGTCAGTGCATTGACGTCGTGGCGTGGCACGCTAGGCGTACCAGCCACCCGCACTGGCTTTTGGCATTCACTGTTCCGTTTTCAAAGAGCGACAGCCGTCGCCTCCGGGAGCGTTTGTGCTCCGGGAGGTCGTACCTCTCCCCGTTTGTCCGGATCGCCGAGCTGGGCCGAGCCGACTGGGCTCAGCTGAGCGCAACTACCTTTCTTCCGGGGTTTTTCACTTTAGCGTGCTCCGCAGCACATGTCAAAGGCGGCTAGCGCCACGCTTCGCGGCCGGCGGGCGCGACACGTTCTCGTCGCCGGGTACCCACCAACGCCAGGGAAGATCCACGCCGTCGCGTATCCCGACCCGGCCAGACACACCCGGATGATCCGGCGGAGGTACGCCATCATCGGCTATGTAGATCCCCCGGTCGACCGCCACCAGGTCCGCCCCGTCGTCCGCACCGGTTATGCCGAATGCCTGGCACAGCCGTGCCGGGCCGCTCGCAAGGTCGCGCTGGCGGAGCGCGGAGCCGCGCGCTGCCTGCATCGCCTCGGTGCCCGCCAACGGGGCCGCGGCCCTGAGCAGCACTGCCTGCGCGATGCCCTCCGGACGGCACACCACGTTGGCACACCAATGCATGCCGTAGGTGAAGTACACGTACAGCCGGCCCGCCGGCCCGAACATCGTGGCATTGCGGGGCGTCATGCCACGGTACGCGTGCGATGCCGGATCTTCCGAGCCGCGGTAGGCCTCCACCTCCACGATCCGCCCCACGAGCCCTCCCCTCACCAGGAGCTTGTTCAGCAGCTTCGGCGCAACTTCGAGCGCGTCGCCCTCGAAGAAGCCGGCTCCGAGCATCGGCCTGCTCATCGGCCTGCTCATCGGCCTGCCGGTCGGGCTCCGAGCATCGTCCTGCTCATCGGGCTATGGGGTCCAGCTCTCGAGAGCGTGCTGAACCCGCTCGCGGTCCACGTCGATCCTGTGACGAAATCGCGCAGCCTGCGCCGCCACCGCAACTGGGCCCGTCCCGCCCGCGGTGGTCCTCCGCAGGACCGCCGAACCCGGCTCTAGGAGCCCAAGTGCCTCCGCCCCGAGCGCCGGGTGAGCCTGGACCAGCTCCGCCAGGGGCACGCCTCGCTCGACGGAGCTTCGGACGAGGCTGCCGACCACCGAGTGCGCCTGGCGGAAGGGCATGCCGCGCATGACGAGCCACTCCGCCAGGTCGACCGCAGCGGCAGCCGGTCCGTCTGCTGCCTGCTGCATGCGCTCGGTGACGAACGACGACGAACCGAGGAGCCCTCCCATCGCCGCGAGGGCGAGCCCCACCTGCCCGATGGCGTCGAAAAGGGGCTCCTTGTCCTCCTGGAGGTCGCGGTTGTACGCGAGGGGGAGACCCTTCATGGTCGTCATGAAGCCCGCCAGGTGCCCGAGGAGCCTCCCGGCTTTGGCGCGAGCGAGCTCTGCTACGTCGGGGTTCTTCTTCTGCGGGAGCATCGAGCTCCCCGTCGCGTAGGCGTCGTCGAGCACCACGAAGCCGAACTCCTCGCTCGACCAGATCACGAGCTCCTCGCCGAGGCGTGACAGGTGGATCCCGAGCAAAGCGAGGTCAAACAGCGCCTCGCACACGAAGTCCCTGTCGGAGACCGCGTCCAGGGAGTTCTCGAAGCGGCTGCTGAAGCCCATCTCCCCTGCTGCGAAGTCGGGGTCGAGCGGCAAGGAGGACCCGGCAAGGGCTCCCGCCCCGAGGGGGCTCACATTCAGGCGGTCGACGCTGTGGAGCAGCCGGTCGACATCCCTCGAGAACGCCCATCCGTGCGCGAGCAGGTGGTGCGCGAGGAGCACCGGCTGGGCACGCTGCATGTGCGTGTAGCCGGGGAGGTAGGCGTCTCCAGCCTCCCCGGCCCGCCTCAGGATGATCTCCTCGAGGTCGAGCAACCTGGTTGCCACCCTGGCGAGCTCCCGCCTCGCGTAGAGCCGCAGATCAGTCGCGATCTGGTCGTTCCGGCTGCGGCCAGTGTGCAGCTTGGCGCCAGTGTCCCCCGCGATCTCGGTCACCCGACGTTCGATCGCAGTGTGGATGTCCTCGTCGCCGGGAGCGAAGTCGAAAGAACCCGACGCGAGCTCCTCCTCCACGCGATCGAGTGCCGCGCCAAGAACGGACGCTTCCTCCTTTTCTATTACACCGGCGTGAGCGAGGCCCTTCACATGGGCACGGGTTCCGAACAGGTCGTCCATCGCGAGGAGCCTGTCGAACTCCAGGCTCACCGTGAAGTCCATCACCTCCTCGGCGGTCGAGCGGCCGAGACGGCCTTCCCACAAGGTCATGCTTCCTCCTCGGGGATCACGCGATCCCACCCGCGCCGATCCCACCCTGCCTGGACGCCCAGGTCTCTATGCCCAGACCCAGCAGCTTCACGAAGCCCGCGGCGTCCGCGTGCTCGAAGGAATCCTCCGATCCATAGGTGGCGAGACCGTGGTCGTAGAGCCCGGCGGGGCTCCGCCGCCCCGCCACGGTGCAGGAGCCACGTGACAGGGAGAGCCGCACATCCCCTGTCACGTGACGTTGTGAAGCGAGGATGAACGCGTCTATGGCCTCCTTCAGTGGCGAGAACCACATGCCGTCGTAGACGAGCTCGGCCCAGCGAATCTCGAGGACGGCCTTGTAATGCGCGAGGTCGCGCTCCAGGGTGAGATCTTCGAGGTCCCGGTGCGCGAGGACGAGCGCTAGGGCGGCCGGGCACTCGTAGGTCTCGCGGCTCTTGATCCCTACCCTCCGGTTCTCCACCATGTCGACCCGTCCCCAGCCATAGCTGCCAACCAGCCCGTTCAGCTCCCTCACCAGGTCCTCCAGCGCGAGGGAGCGGCCGTCGATCCCGACGGGCACCCCACCTTCGAAGGAGAGCACCACCTCGCGCGGCTCGGTATCCCCCGGCTTCGTGAGACTGAACGCGTCCTCGGGCGCCGGCGCCCACGGATCCTCGAGGACGCCGCACTCGATGGCCCTGCCCCAAAGGTTCTCGTCGATCGAGTACAGCTTCTCCTTGGTGGCCTCCACCGGTATGCCGTTGCGGTCCGCGTAGTCGATGGCCTCCGCACGGGTGAACCCCCACGAACGAGCGGGCGCCAGGATCTCCAGATCGGGAGCGAGCGCCCGCGTCCCCAGCTCGAAGCGGACCTGGTCGTTGCCCTTGGCGGTGCATCCGTGGGCCACCGCCTCTGCTCCGTGCCGGCGCGCCTCTGCGACCAGGTGGCGCACGATTACCGGCCTCGAAAGCGCGGACACGAGCGGGTACTTGCCCTCGTAGAGCGCATTGGCCGCTATGGCAGGAGCGACGAAGTCCCGGGCCATCTCGGCTCGGGCGTCAATGACAACGGCCTCGACGGCTCCCGCACCGAGGGCACGCTCGCGCAGAGCCTCGAAGTCATCCCCCTGTCCCACGTCAACAGCTACCGCGACCACCTCCAGGCCGAGCTCGCTGCCGAGCCAGTGGACCGCCACCGAAGTGTCGAGCCCGCCGCTGTATGCGAGAACTACGCGCTTTGCCATCAGGACCTCCTGTCGTCTCTCGCTATTGGCTCCCGGCCACCATGTACGCTGCTCTGAGCACTGGCCGGAGTGCCCTCAGCACTGGCCGGAGCACCCGGAGCGCCAGCCAGCTCAGCGAGCCTGCACGCCAGCCGGTTTCCGCCCATCTCCTCCGACGCCACCACCAACACCGTGTCATCCCCGGCTACGGTTCCTATCATGCCGCCGAGTGCGCTGCGATCGAGCGCAGAAGCCACGACGTGCGCGCATCCCGGTGGAGTCCGCAGGACAACCACGTTCTGCGACGACGCCACCTCCACCACCCACTCGCCCAAGACCCTGCGGAGGTGGTCGTGCGGTGGCATGCTCCTCACGGGTACCTCGGGCAGCGCGTAGACGCTCTCGCCGCCGGGGACACGAACCTTTAGCGCGCCCAGCTCCTCCAAATCCCTCGAAACCGTGGCCTGAGTTGCTTCCACACCCTCGGCGCCCAGGAGCTCCACCAGCTCACTCTGACTGCCGACGCCCCTCTCTTCGATCAGCCGCGCGACGAGGTGCTGGCGCTGCTGCTTGCCGAGCCTCATGGCGCGCCCGGGCCTTCATCATCTCGCTCGCCCTGTGGCGCGCTCCCTTCAGAGCCGGAGCCGCCAGTTCCCCTCGGGAAAACCACCGGCGGCCTCGCTCCGAATATCCAGGCAAGCAGCCCCGCCACGGCCAATCTCCTGTTGGCTGCCTGGCGCCACACCGCGCTCTGCGGGCCTTCCAGCACCTCGGCCGCTATCTCCTCCCCCCGGCGTGCCGGCAGGCAGTGCATGACTATCGCTGCAGGGGCCGCCCGTGCGACCAGATCGCCGTCGACGATGAAGCCTTCGAACGCCTTCCGCCTTTCGGCGCCCTCGTGCTCCTGGCCCATCGAGATCCACACGTCGGTGTAAACGACATCGGCCCCTGCGACCGCCTCCGCAGGGTCGCCGGTCACCTCCACGGACGCACCCAGCCGCTCCAGCACCGCGAGGTCGGTGCTGACCGGCGCGTATCCCTCCGGTGCTGCGATCCTCAGGCGCATGCCAGTCATCGCAGCTGCTTGCGATAGGGAGCGCCACACGTTGTTGGCATCACCAACGTAGGCAAGGATCCGGCCTCGTGTGCCACCGAACACCTGGCGGATCGTGAGAACGTCCGCCAGGGCCTGGCAGGGGTGGGCGCGCTCGGACAGCAGGTTGACGACGGGCACACCCAGACCGCTGGAATCGAGCACGCCTGCCATCCGGACGAGCGTCTCGTGCGCCATGACCCGAGCGCATATGACAGCGTGGTAGCACGCGAGCGTCCTCGCCACGTCCTCCACGGTCTCACGCTGGTCGAAGCCCACCTCGCTCCCCTGGATGTAGACCGGATACCCGCCGAGGGCATGGACCGCCAACTCTGTCGAGCTACGCGTCCTCGCCGATGGCTTCTCGAACACGAGAGCGGCTCCCCGGCCCTCGAGCAGGCGAGGAAGGCTGTCGTGCGACTCCGCCAGCAAGAGCACCTCCTCCAGCTCCTCCACGGTCAGGTCGGTTAGGTCGAGCAGATGCCTGGTACGGTCGCTCACTCGTTTCCCCCCAGGGCAACCTCAGCCAGCGCATCTCCGAGGATCTCGACTGCCTCGTCGACCTCTTCATCGCTCACGAGCAACGGCGGTGCCAGCCTGATCGTGTCCGATCCGAGCGCGTTCACGACCAGCCCCCTGCGGAGCGCCGCGGCCTCCACGTCCGGCGCCGCGGGCAGTGCGAGCACCGCTCCGAGCAGCAGCCCTCGACCGCGTACTCGGTCGATCCCGGCCATCGCGCAGAGCCCTTCTGCAAGGCGCCCACCGGCACGCCGAGCCCGCTCGGGGACCTGCTCGGCCTCCATGGTCTCTAGCGTGGCCCGCACTGCCGCCATCGCAAGGGGCTGCCCTCCGAAGGTCGTGCCGTGATCACCGAGCCCGAACGCCTCGGCAACCTCCTCGCGCGCCCAGCACGCACCGACCGGGAAGCCGTTGCCCAGAGCTTTCGCAAGGGTCACCACGTCAGGAGCAACCTCGGAGTGCTCGAACCCGAACCACCGCCCCGTTCGCCCGAGCCCGGTCTGGACCTCGTCGACCATCATCAGCACGCCGCGCTCCGAGCAAAGGTCGCGTACTGCCCGGAGGTACCCCGGAGGCGGATCCACCACGCCGGCTTCCCCCTGGATCGGCTCGAGCAGCACGCCGGCCACCCGAACGGGATCGACCGCGCGCCGGAGGTCATCGACGTCGCCGTAGGCAACGTGCTCGAACCCCACAGGCAACGGCTCGTACGGGGCGTGCTTGGCCGGCTGGCCGGTCGCATGCAGCGTAGCGAGTGTCCGCCCGTGGAACGACCCCCATGCGCTCACCACCACGTGCCGGCCTGGGCCCGCCCAGCGCCGCGCCAGCTTGATCGCGCATTCGTTAGCCTCGGCGCCGGAGTTGGCGAAGAAGACCCGGCCTGCCAGGTGCGAACCACCACCCAGCAGCCGGTCGATGGTCGCGGCAACCTCGGGGGCGAGCTCGTTCCCGTAGAGGTTCGAGACGTGGAGGAGCTTGCGCGCCTGGGCAGCCAGCGCGTCCGCAACCACCGGGTGGGCATGTCCGAGTGACGTCACCGCGATCCCCGAGAGGAAGTCGAGGTAGCGCCTCCCGGCAGCGTCGAAGAGCAACGTGCCCTCCCCGCGGACGAAGACGGCGGGCGGTTGGCGGTAGGTCCCCATGAGGGACTGGCCTGCGAGATCCCCTCCTTCCCGGGTCCCCCCTGCGCTCATCACTTGGTCACCATCGTCCCTACTCCCTCGTCCGTGAATATCTCGAGCAAGAGCGCATGGGGCACGCGGCCGTCGAGGATGTGGGCGTGCCCGACTCCACCTCGTACCGCCTGGGCACAGGCCCGCGCCTTGGGGGCCATGCCCGCCCCCGCGACGCCCCTCTCCACCATCAGCTCCAGCTCGCCGGCGCTCGCGGTGCGCACGAGGCTCGCCGGGTCCGACGGGTCGGCGCGCAAGCCATCGACGTCGGTCAAGAAGACCAGCTTCTCCGCCCCGAGCGAGACCGCTATGGCACCAGCGACGGTATCGGCGTTGATGTTGTAGGCCTGGCCGGCTGCGTCTGCGCCGATAGTCGCGACTACGGGAATCAATCCCTGGGAGAGCAGCCGCTCGAGGATAGTCGGGTCGACGACTTCCACGTCACCTACGAAGCCGAGGCCACCTGGCCGCGCTGCCGCACGGATCAGGTTCGCGTCCTCGCCGGACAGCCCAACTGCGAGGGCGCCGTGAACGTTGATCGCGGAGACGATCTCTCGGTTCACCTTGCCGACGAGGACCATGCGGGCGATGTCCAGAGTCTCGGCATCGGTCACCCTGAGCCCGTCGCGAAACTCAGGCACCTTTCCCAGCCGGTCCATCAGCGCGCCTATCTGGGGACCACCGCCGTGGACCACGACAGGCCGCATCCCCACGGAGCACATGAGGACTATGTCTTCGGCGAAAGACTGGAGCGGCGTCGCTCCGCCGGCGGCCGCCGGGCCTGTCTCCGGGCCTGTCTCCGGGCCTGTCTCCGGCGCGCCTGCTGCGCCCTTGTCCGCCGCCAGAGCGTTGCCTCCGTACTTGACCACGACGGTCTTGCCCCAGAAGCGCCTTATGTAGGGCAGAGCTTCGGCCAGAACTTCCGCCTTGGCCAGTGCGCCGGCGGTCACGGGTAGACCCCCACCAAGGGGAGCCCGGTGGTCTCGGGAAGCCCGAGGGCCAGGTTGGCGCACTGCATGGCTTGACCCGAGGCCCCCTTCATCAGGTTGTCGATCGCGCAGATGGAGACAAGCCATCCCGTTCGGGTGTCCACCCGGGCAGTGAGCTGCGCGCAGTTGGAACCGAGCGTGGCCTTGGTCGAAGGCGGCTCGGCGCCGACCACCACGAACGGCTCCGCCTCGTAAGCCTCCGCGAGCAATGCGAGCGCTCCGTCGGTGTCGATGTCGATGACGGGACGGCCATAGCAGGTGGCGAGGATTCCCCTTGTCATCGGAGCAAGATGCGGGGTGAAGAGTACTTCGGCACCGATGGCCTGCTCCATCTCCGGCGTGTGGCGATGCTCGAGGAGCCCGTATGCCTTGAAGTCCCCGTCCACGACCGCGAACTGCGTGGAGCGGGCGAGGCCGCTGCCGGCGCCAGACACGCCGCTCGCGGCGTCCACGAGCACCCCACCCGTTCCGAGAACTCCGGCACGCACGAATGGTGCCAAAGCAAGCGCCGCTGCGGTCGGGTAGCAGCCAGGGCATGCCACCAGGTCGGCCCCTTGCAAGTCGTCGCGGAACAGCTCCGGAAGCCCGTAGGCAAACGAGCCGATCAGCTCGGGACAGCCGTGCTCCCTCCCGTACCACTCTTGGTAGGTGCCTGGGTCCCGAAGCCGGAAGTCCGCCGACAAGTCTACGAGCGCCCCCACCTTCCCGGCGAGCTCGCGGGCGAAGGTCTCCGAAGCCCCGTGCGGAAGCGCCAGGAACACGAGGTCGAGGCCAACCAGGTCACGCGGGGCGAGCTCCCGGAACACCAGGTCCCGGAAGGCGGCAGCGAGCGAGGGGTAGACCTCTGCGACCCGTGAACCAGCGTGGCCTGCAGCCCCCACCAGGTCCACGCTCAGCTTCGGGTGCGCAGAAGCGAGCCTCAGAAGCTCTGCTCCCGTGAAGCCCGACGCCCCCGCTATCCCTGTGCGGATCATCGCATTACCATACATGCTGCTGCATATTCATGCAAGGCCAGGCAGGCCGGACCGCGTCCTGCCGCAATAGCGCTTGCCACCAGGACACCACGCGGTTACGTTTCCCTATCTATGCTGCTTTTTCATGTATTCTCTGCTCTCAAACCTTCCCCGGATGGGGCGGATCAAGCTGCTCGTGAAGATGAAGCCACTCGCGATGAGGAAGCCGGTCTCGAAGAGGAGGTGATGACCATCCTGGTGACGGCCCCTGAGCTTCTCGACCGCTTTGTCCCCCTGCTCCGGGAGGCCGACGGCGACCCCGGTGCCGCTGCCTTCCTCGGCAACCTGGCCGAGCACGTGTCGGAGCTCGCCACGGCGATCGGCTCGTGTGCCCCCAGGCTCGCGGCGTGCCTCGCAGCGGTGGAAGCCGTAGCTACTTCCTCGCCCGATGCCGAAGAGCTCGTCGGATGGGCCTTTCTCGACAGCCTCTCCGACGAGGAGCTCCGCATGCTGCACGCGGGCCTCGGAGCGCGCACGCTCGCCATACTCGAGTCCATGCAGACCGGCGACCAGCCATTCCTGCCCGGCAGGTGAGCTGAGCACGAGCGCGAATCAACCACGAAGGCGCAGGCCCAGCTCCCTTTCCGCCGCGTCGACGCAGCGCTGCCGGATCTCTCCCACCTCCGAGTCGGTGAGGGTCCTGTCCGCAGCAGAGAACCGCAGCCGGTATGCCAGGCTACGCGATCCCCGGTGCCTGGCCGCGTCCCGGTAGACGTCGAAGAGCCAGCACGCCTCTAGAAGCGGACCCGCCGCTCGTGAGATCACGGAGTGCACCTCCGCGGCAGACACGGCGTCAGGGACGTCGAATGCCAGGTCCACGTCGCTCGACGGGAACCGGCTCACCGGCTTCGCCAGCGGGCTGCGACGTTCGCAAGCGAGCAAGCGCTCCAGATCCACCTCGAGCCATCCGACACGCCTCGACCCTCCGGAGATCCCGAACGCCTCGAGCACGTCGGGGTCCACCTCGCCGACGACACCCACTACGCCCGATGAGCCGGCAACGTCACCCACTACGCCCGATGAGCCGGCAAGGTCACCTGCGACTACAGATGCGCGCTTCGTGCCGTCTTGGCGGATGATGAACGCGCTCCTGCTCGGGTGGAGCCCGGCCGGCCGGCCGGCGGTGTCCGAGGCCAGCAACGAGACGCCCGTGATGCCCAAGGTGCCGGCCAGAGCTCCCCATGCGGCCGCGGCGCTTCGCGCGTCGTCGTCGGGCATGGCGAGCACCATGCCGAGCATCTCGCGCTCGTCCACGACGCTCTCCGATCCGCGTGCAATCGCGCGCTGCACCCTTGCTCTCTCCGGAAAGGGAAAGACACGACCCACCTCGAAGAGCCGAAGATCCCCCTGGCGACGCTCTACGTTGTACCCGAGCGCCTTCATCATCCCCGGGAGCAAGCTGCGCCTCAGGATGGACTCCTCGGGAGACAGGGGGTTGCCCACCTCGATGGACGCTCCCCCGATCCCCGCGTGCTCATGGTCCCTCGGGGCCAGCAGTGACGATGTCCACACCTCGTACGCGCCCATACCTGCCATGACGTCGCGCGTCACCCTGCGCTCCCGCTGGTACGGGCTCAGCCGGCCCACCTGGGGCGAGCTCGGCCGGCGCTTTCCCAGGTTCGAGTAGCCGACATGCCTTGCCACTTCCTCGACGACATCCACCTCGCGGGAGGTGTCGGGCCTGAAGGACGGCACCTCGACCCCAAGCGCGTCCTCGCCGGCATCCTCGCAGTGGAAGCCGATCGGCTCCAGGCAGCTACGAATCTCCGCCTTGCTGAGCGGGCAACCGAGGAGCGATCCGACCCGGCCTACGCGCAGTATTACGCGGATCGGGGACGGGAGCTCTCCCCTCGAGTCGATCGCTCCCGCTGCCTGCACGGGCGCAGTACCGTCCACGGCCCCGAGGAGCTCGATGAAGCGCAGGGCGGCCCTGTCGATTCCTTCCGGGTCCACTCCACGCTCGAAGCGGGCAGACGCCTCGGTCCGCAGGGCAAGGCGCTTCGAGGTCCGAGCTATCGCCATAGGGGCGAAGTACGCAGCCTCGAGCAGCACCCTGGTAGTGGATCCCGTTATCTCGCTCGACTTCCCGCCCATCACCCCGGCGATGCCGACAGGCATGTCCTCGGCGTCGCATATGACGCAGTCGCGCAGGTCGTCTCCCGGGCCGACCGAGCGCATCCCGAGCACGCGCCTCACGGCGTCGAGCGTGACGACCTCCTCCCCTCGGCGCGCCGCCCTCACCCTCAGTCCGGCGCCGGCCAGCCGGTCGAGGTCGTAGGGGTGCGTGGGCTGGCCGAGCTCGAGCATCACGTAGTTCGACGCGTCAACAACGCTGTTCACCGGGCGCATACCTGCCAGCATCAGCCGGCGGGCAACCCAGCCAGGGGCCGGAGCCACCTGCAGCTCGGTCACAACCCTTGCCGTGAAGCGCGGGCAGAGGTCTGGATCCACCAGCTCTACACTCGTCAGCTCCTCGGCGCGAGCCGCCCGAGTGCCGCCTGCGCCGCCTGCGTCGCCTGTCTCGCCTGGCGGCTCCGGCAACGCGAAGGGGAGCTTCAGGCGGGCCGCGAGATCCCGGGCGATGCCGGCCATGCACCAGGCGTCTGGCCGGTTGGCCTCCACGGCTACATCGAGCACGACATCGGCTTCGATGCCGAGCGCTTCGGTGAGTGCCATGCCAGGCCTCGGCTCGTCGCTGCCTACCGGGCCGTTATCGCCCACTACGAGTATTCCTGCGTGGTCCTCCGAGAGGCCGAGCTCCTTTGCCGAGCACAGCATCCCGAACGAGTCGACGCCTTTCATCCTGCGCCGGGATATCTCGAAGCCGCCCGGGAGGACTGCTCCCACGGGCGCGAGCGGGACCAGATCGCCCACCTGGAAGTTCCAAGCGCCGCAAACCACCTCGACCGGCCCTGCGCCGTCATCCACGACGACGCGCCTGATCCGGTCGGCTCCGGCGATCGCCGCGATCTCGAGGACGCGCGCCACGACCACGGCGTCGAGGCCGGCCCCCACGTGCTCCACCCCTTCCACCACGAGACCGAGGTCGTCCAAGTTCGCGACCAGCACTTCCACCTCGTCGCCAAAGGGGGCGAAGTCCCGCAGCCACGACACCGGCACTCGCATCTGCTAGGACCTCCCTGGCGCGCGCCGGGCGCGCCTCACCGGAGCTCGCATCGCTCAGACCTGGGAGAGAAAGCGGGCATCGTTGTCGAGCAGGATCCTGAGGTCCGGGATCTCATGGCGCATCAAGGCGCAGCGGTCTATTCCGAAACCGAAGGCGAAGCCACTCCAGGACTCGGGGTCTATCCCTACGAACTCGAACACGGCGGGGTCGACCATGCCGCATCCTCCCAGCTCGACCCAGCCGGTGTGCGAGCACGTCCGGCAGCCCCCGCCCTTGCAGATCGTGCATGTCACCTCGAACTCCGCCGACGGCTCCGTGAAGGGAAAGTACGCCGGGCGGAGCCGAGAGTGCACGTCTTCGCCGAAATACGCAGCAGTGAAGGCTTCGATCGTGCCGGCCAGGTCGGCAAAGCTGATCGAGCGGTCGACTACGAGGCCCTCTATCTGGTGGAACGTCGGCAGGTGCCTTGCATCGGGGGTATCGCGCCTATAGCAGCGCCCCGGCATGACTGCGTAGACCGGTGGCTCCTGCTCCCGCATCAGCCTGATCTGCACAGGGGAAGTGTGGGTACGTAGCAGCACCGACTCCCTCTCACCCAGGTCGAGATAGAACGTGTCCCACATGCCCCTTGCAGGATGCGCCGGCGGGATGTTGAGGGCCTCGAAGTTGAACCAGTCGGTCTCCACCTCCGGCCCCTCGGCCACCACGAAGCCCATCCCGACGAACACATCCTCCAACTCGTCCCTGGTCCGCTGGACGAGGTGCAGTCGCCCGCGCGCGAGCGGTCCGTGCCCGGGGCCGGGGGACGCGACCTGCAGGACGGCCTCGCTCAGGTCGAGGTGGTCCTCCACCAGCTTGGCAGCCCGCTCCGCTGCGTGGAGCACTTCCATCCGTTCCGCCAGCGCAGACTCGATATCACGGCGCGCCTCTTGGACGAGCCGGCCGACGCGCCGGCGCTCGTCCTGCCCGAGGCTGCCGAGCATCCTGCTCGCCTCGCTCAATGGCGATCGCTTGCCGAGAAGCGCTGCCTCCGAGCTTGCGAGCTCGGCAAGCGTGGAGCACGACGAGACTCTACGCTTCGCCTCGGAAACGAGCGACGCTATGTCCGGCACGCCGCCGGCGCTTGCGCTGGTCAACTTCCGTCCTCCATCCCGAGAATCGTAGAGCGCTGGCGCAGGGCCTCGAAGCATATGACCGCAGCTGCAGCCGATACGTTGAGGGACTCGGCCCTTCCCGTCATGGGGACGGTCACCTCGGCGTCGACGAGCGGGCCGAGCTCCGCAGGCAGGCCGCGCGCCTCGTTCCCGAGGACGAGAGCGATCCGGCCGGAAAGCTCCATCGACGAGTATTCCTGCCCACCATGAGCGCTCGCCGCAAGCCGGCGCAGGCCCAGGGACGCCATAGTGGTGAGCACCTCCTCAGGTGGGCCTGCGCAGATCACAGGCAGGTGCAGCAGGGAGCCTGCTGCCGCTCGGACGGTCTTCGGGCTGTAGGGATCTGCCGTCCCCTCGCAACACACCAGGCCTCCGGCACCCGCTGCGTCCGCCACGCGCATGACTGCCCCGAGGTTGCCCGGGTCGCGCACGTCTACACAGACGACTACGAAGCGGGCACCCGCTATCGTCTCCAGGCCGTTGCACGGGATCCTGGCAACGGCGATCACGGGCTGCGGAGTGACTGTCGCGGCTATACGCTCCATCACCCCCGGCTCCAGGTCGAACACGCGGGCGCCTGCAGCTCGTGCAGACTCGACCTCCCAGAGCACCTCCGGTACGGAAGTGGCTCCCGGCGCGAGGAAGACCGACTCGATCTCCGCTCCAGCCCCCAGAGCCGCACCGAGAAGCTTCACGCCCTCGACGACGAACACGCCCTCCTCGCGTCGTACGCTGCTGCGAGCTACGAGGCGTCTGAGACGCTGGACCCGCTTGTGCCGGAAGCCCAGAGCAACCTTCAGGACGCGCTCTCCTGGCGCGATTCTGTGGCACCAGCCCGAGCAGGGAAGCCATCTTCGGCGGGCAAAGCACCATCGTCGGCGGGCGCGACCGAGCCGTACCCGGCTGTGGCCTCGCCGCCGAGCGCGTCCATGGCAACCCCGACAAGCGATGCGAACGCCCCCGGATCATCCACGGCGAGATCAGCCAGCACCTTGCGGTCGACCGTCACACCGGCCAACTTCAGGCCCGCCACCAAGCGGCTGTAGCTGGTGCCGTTCTGTCGAGCCGCGGCGTTGATGCGCTGTATCCACAGACGCCTGAAGTCTCCCTTGCGGGCCCTTCGGTCCCGGTAGGCGTACTGCAAGGAGTGCATGACCGCCTCGTTGGCCGACCGGAAACTCCGGCTCCGGTTGCCGTAATAACCCTTGGCCTGATCGAGTACTGCCACCCGATGCTTGCGCCCGTGGACCGAGCGCTTCACCCTGGCCATGACATGCTCCTTTCCTCCAGCTGACGTCTACAACTTCGAGCGGGTGCCACGAGGTCGAACCCTCGCGACGACCCCGTTGGGAACCGGTGGCTGCCTCTCGAATCGAGCTGACCGGCCAACCGCCGCGACGAGACACCGGCGCCCGGTCGGCGAGCCTCGCTCGGGGGGGGACTACCTCAGCGCCCGAGCAGCCTGCGCACCTGACGGGCGTCTGCCGCGGCAACATCCGTCTCGCGGGCAAGCCGGCGCGTCCGCTTGCTCGGCTTCTTCTCCAGCAAGTGCGAGCGCATCGCCCTTCGCCGGCGAAGCCGCCCGGTACCGGTCACCTTGAACCTCTTGGCTGCTCCCCTGTCGGTCTTCATCTTGGGCATCTCTCAGCTCCCTTCGTCACCGTCGAGCGCCGGCCGTGCTCGAGCACCGTCGACGGCCTCGGCAGGTCGCGCGCCGGCCTGCTCGCCGTGCGCTGCCATCTGGTCTGCCGTCCCCCCTGCGCTCGGAGAGCCGGCGTCCACGGGCGTGTCGCTCCCGACCTCGGAGCCGTGCGCGGCCTTTGCTGCTGCCGACTGCTTCGCCCGCTTGTCCGGTGCGAGCACCATCACCATGTTGCGGCCGTCGAGCCTCGGCTCCGCCTCCACCCGCGCAGTGCCATCCACCTGCTCTGCAATCCGGTCGAGGATGCGCTTGCCGAGCTCGGGGTGGTACACCTCGCGCCCTCTGAACATGATCGTCACCTTCACCTTGTGGCCCTCGCTCAGGAACTTCGCTACCAGGCGAGTCTTCGTGTCGAAGTCACCCGGGCCGATCTTCGGCCGGTACTTCATCTCCTTGATGCCTACGTTGCTGGCCTTGCGCTTCGACTCCTTGGCCCGCTGGGCGGCGTCGAACTTGAACTTCCCGTAGTCCATGATCCGGCACACGGGAGGCACCGCCATTGGAGCCACCTCCACCAAGTCGAGGTCGGCCTGACGGGCAATGACGAGTGCCTCGGGAAGCAGCCTGATACCGAGCTGCTTCCCGTCGTGGTCCACGAGCCGAACCTCCTTGGCGCGGATCCGGTCGTTGATCCTCGGCTCGCCTGTGGTCGTGGCGCTGGCGATGCGGCGTACCTCCCATGTGCCTGGCCCGGAACCTCCCCGGTGCCAATGATCCCGGCGGGATGGCCGCCGTCCAGCGCCTCGGACTCGAGGCCTGCTGCAACCCGGCGCACATTCCTGCAAATCGTGGCCGGGTGGGGGTGCAATGGCGGCGCTACCCCGCTTGGAGTCTTCTTCCAGCGCATACGCTATCAGCCGTGAGCACCCTGTGGACACCAGACGGCGAGGTTCCGATACGCCGGGACCCGCAACGACCATCTGCCGAGCGCGCTACCGACCGGCCAGCTTCTGCGCAGGCTCCCCGGCATGCGCCCGGATCCGAGCACCCGCAAGAGGCATCCGCACGGCGGCCCACGCCAGGCCGAGCTCCGGACGCGGCGGCGCCCACGGAGGCGGATCGCGCCAAGCTCGAGAAGCTGCGCCAGGAGATCCTCGCTACTCCTGCGTCGGTTGTCGTTGCCAACCACGCATACGGACTGTTCGAGCTGGCTGCCATCCACCTCGCCGCCACACCCCCGAACCTGGAGGAGGCGCGCCTTGCCACCGACGCCATGGGCGCGCTCGTCGAAGGTGTGGCATCCCGGCTCGGCGAAGCCGGGCCGACCCTGAAGGACGCCCTGGCACAGGTCCGCCTTGCTTTCGTGCAGATGAGCACCTCGCCGAGCACCGGCGGGGACAGCACCGGGGGCGAGGCTCCCGCAACAGCCTAGAGACCGGTGGCCAGGCCGATAACGCAGGGCGACGCTCTGCGCGCGAGCTAGTGGTCCGTCTCGCAAGTGATCTTGGGTTCCCGCCGGCCAGATGACGCCCCTGGCTCGGCGGCCAACGTCACGCTATTTGCGAGACGGACCACTAGCCTCCCCGGCGTGGCGCTCCCGTCCCCGTTTCCAAGGACAGCCCTGGCTGCCGCTCTCGCCTCGCTGGCGGCATCCGCCGGGCTAGCGCCGCTCGCGCCCGGCGCCGGCGGGGCGACGCCGGCTGTCCCCCAGGTGGCCGAGATGCCCTCGCCCGCTTTTGCCGCCGACGCTCCCGATCCCACCGTCCTCGTCGCCGGATCGCAGTACTACGCGTACACGACTGGCACCACCTGGGGTAACAACCTCGGCGTCCTCACCTCGGTGAGCCCCACAGCAGGCTGGCACACCATCACCGGGAAGAGCTACGGCTCCAGCGCCCTGCCCAATCCCCCGTCCTGGCAGAAGGCCGGCTCGGAGACCTCCCCCGGTGTGTTCTTCTGGGCAGGGAGCTACGTGATGTTCTACGACGCAGCCGACCCGTCAGAGGGAGGTCACTACTGCATCTCGGTCGCAACCTCACCCACGCCCCAGGGGCCCTTTGCCGACAGCTCCTCCGGGCCTCTCGTGTGCCAGACGGGCTACGGCGGGTCCATCGACCCGAGCCCGTTCGTAACGCCAGCCGGTCAGCCGTGGCTCGTGTGGAAGTCCAACGACGGATCTTCCTCCCAGCCCGCCCACATCTGGTCGGCGCCCCTCGACGCCGCTGGCACGGCCCTCGCAGCCCCGCCGGTGGACATCCTCGACCAGAACACGGTCTCCCACCCCTGGGAGACCACGGTCGAGAACCCCGACATGGTGCTGGCCGGCGGCACCTACTACCTGTTCTTCTCCGGGGGACTCTGGGACTCGTCCGGGTACGCCGAGGGTTACGCCGTCTGCTCGGGCCCGGCCGGCCCCTGCACCCAACCGCAGGAGGGTCCTATCCTGAGCTCCTACGGCGATGTCGCCGGGCCGGGCGGTGCCGATGTCTTCAGGGATCTGCAGGGCAACTGGAGGATCGCCTACGCCGCCTGGACATCCGGCTGCACCTCGTACTCCTGCGGGGGCGCACGCCAGCTCTACGTCGGGGGCCTCGGGTTCGGCACGGCTCCGCCGCCCCCTGCCCCGCCGGTCGTGTCGAGCGTGTCGCCGTCCTCGGGGACCCTTTCCGGCGGGGGCAGCGTCATCGTCACCGGCGCAGGCTTCACCGGCGCCACCGCAGTCCAGTTCGGCTCTGCTCCGGCGAGCTTCAGCGTCGTCTCCGATACGGAGATCACCGCGACCCCGCCGCAGGCCCAGGCAGGGCAAGTGGCCGTGACCGTGCAGGGGCCGAACGGCTCGTCGGGATCCTCCATCGGCTGCAACGACGCTTTCGACTACGGCAACGCCCCCTCGCCCGTGCCGTCGGGCTCCTACGTCGCGCTCCCACCCGAGCGCATAGCTGACACCCGGGCGGGCTCCGGCGAGCCCTACGCCGGGCAAGCCATCGGGGCCTGCTCTACCCTCGAAGTCCAGGTAGGCGGCAAAGGCGGCGTGCCGTCTTCGGGGGCACTCTCGGCGATGCTCGACGTCACCGCCATCTCGTCGGCCGCCGGCGGCTACCTCACCGTGTACCCGGCGGGCAGCGCTCGCCCCTTGGCCTCTGACGTCAGCTTCGGCCCGGGCGGGATCGTCCCGGCTCTGGTGAGCGTCCCACTCTCGACGGGTAGCGCGCAAGGCGAGGTCGCCGTGTACAACGGCTCCTCCACGCCCACGAACATCGTCGTGGACGTGGAGGGATACGTGACCGCCGACGCCCAGGCCGGGGCCGGACTGTACGACTCCTTGTCTCCGCAGCGGTTGTGCGACACCCGGGAGGGCACCGGCTACACGACTCCCTGCACCGGAAAGACACCCGGCCCGGGGCAGAGCCTCACGGTTCCCGTCGAGGGAAACGGCCAGGTCCCCTCCTCGGGCGTGGGGGCCGTGGTCCTGAACGTGACGGCAGTGGACCCCACGTCGGGCGGCTTCCTCACGGTCTACCCCACCGGCATGAGCCCCCCGACGGCGTCCAATGTTAACTTCCGGCCCGGTCAGATCGTCGCCAACCGCGTGATCGTCCAAGTAGGGCAGGGTGGTGACGTCTCCGTCTACTCCTCCGGCGGGAACCCGGGCATCGTCGTGGACGCCGAGGGCTATTTCAGCGCCCCGGGGGGCTCCGGAGCGATGTTCCATCCCCTCTCCCCGGCCAGGATCTGCGACACGCGGCCCTCCAGCGCGTCGGGCGTCTCCGACCAGTGCACGGGCCACACCCTAACGCCCGGCGGCGAGACCCTCTACGTGAAGGTGGCCGGCAACGGCGGGGTGCCCTCTTCGGGGGCTGTCGCAGTCGTCGCCAACGTGACCGTCACGGATACCGGCGGCGGCGGTTCCTTCCTCGTCGCGTACCCTGCGTTCACCAACGAGCCCAGCTCCTCCGACCTCAACTGGCAGGCGGGCCAGACCGTCGCCAACCTAGCCGTCCTGCCTCTCGGGAGCGGCTACGCGGCCTTCACCAACAACACGGGCACCGCCGATGTCATCGTGGACGTTGTGGGGTGGCTCGGCTGAGCGCTGAGCGACGCATGGAGACTCGCTGCCGAGAGCGGCACGAACCGGCACGAGCTGCACCGCCTCGTAGCGCCCGAGATGGCCCGCGCCGATCCCGAAGTGCACCTCGGTCCCGGGCTCGATCCGCCGGCTGCCGTCTGCAACCGCGGTGCAATGGAACGGAAGCTCCTCCCCCGACGCGCACCTGACGACCCCCAGGCCGCGGGGCTCGTCGAAGAACTCGACGACACCGAAGCAGCTCGTCGCGGTGCCCAAGGCGCCGACCTCACCTCACTATCTTCGATAGCGGCAGCTCGATGATGTCGGAGGCACCCCGGTCCTTCAGCTCGGGAATGAGCACGTTCACCTCCGACTTCGGCACCACCGTCTCCAAGGCGAAACCGTCCTTGCCAGAGAGCTCCGACACCGTGGGAGCTCTCATCGCAGGGAGCACCGCCAGCACGTCGTCGAGTGCCTCCTGAGAGACATTCAGCTTTATGAGAACCTTGTCGCGCGCATCCAACGCTCCTTGGAGGAGGGTGAGCAGCTGCTCCATCGCGTGGCGCTTGGCAGGATCTGCAGCCGAGACGGGGTTGGCTATCAGCTCCGTCCTCGACACCAGGACCGTATCTACGACCCGGAGGCCGGCCGCAACCAGCGCCCTCCCGGTCTCGGTGATCTCCACCACCGCGTCGGCTATCTCGGGGATCTTCGCCTCCGTCGCGCCATAGGACAGCCTCACGTCGGCCTCCACCCCCCGGGCAGCCAGGAACCGCTTGGTCAGCGACGGGTACTCCGTCGCGACGCGGCTTCCCGGAGGAAGATCGCCTGCACTCTGCACCGGGGAGTCGGCGGCCACGGCGAGCACCACCCGTATCGGATTGGCCGTGGCCTTGGAGTAGGCGAGCTCCCCCACGCTGACCACGCCGGCTCCGGTCTCCTCGACCCAGTCCCGCCCCGTGACCCCGATGTCGAACAGGCCGTCCGCCACGTACACGGGGATCTCCTGGGGGCGCAATATCCGCACCTCGGCCACGCGGGGATCGTCGATGGTAGCGCGGTAGTCCACGTCCGACGAGCGCACCACGGCGAGGTCTGCCGCCGCGAACAGCTCGAAGGTCGCCCGCTCCAGAGATCCCTTGGGAAGGACCAGCCTCAGCATCACTCACCCATCCTGCGCAACAAGTCCACCATCTCCAGAGCCCCGGCTGCCGCCTCGTATCCCTTGTTCGACTCCCCCCCTGTACTGCGGGCAAGCGCCTGGTCGACGTCCTCTGTGGTTAGCACCCCAAAGATGACCGGGACGCCCGTGTCGAGGGCTACGCGGCTGATCCCCGAGGCGCACCGGCCCGCCACGTACTCGAAGTGCGCCGTGTCGCCGCGTATGACCGCCCCCAGGCATACGACAGCGTCGTGCTCCCCGCTTCGTGCCAGGCGGGAGGCGACCAGCGGCAGCTCGAACGCACCCGGCACCCACGCGATGGTCACGGACTGCGCAGGCACACCGTAATGGTCGAGCGCGTCGAGCGCACCGCTGAGCAGCCTGGTCGTGATGCCCCCGTTGAAGCGCGAGCAGGCAAGCGCCACGCGAGCCGCTTCACCCGCTTCGCCCCCTGCACCCGCTTCGCCCGGCGATCCCTGGATAACCCGCCCACCACGTGTCGCCAGCTCGGCGAGCACCCCGGGGTCGAGCCGTGTGGCGTCAGAGGACGTCATCGAGGCCTCCGATCATGTGGCCCATCCGCTCGCGCTTGGTGCGGAGGTACTGGATGTTCTCCGGATTGGCCCTGGGCTCCAGCGGAACGCGCTCCACCACGTCGAGGCCGAAGCCCTCGAGGCCACCGTACTTGCTCGGATTGTTCGTCATGAGGCGCATTGTCGTGACGCCGAGGTCGACGAGCACCTGCGCTCCTATCCCGTACTCCCTGCTGTCTACAGGGAGCCCGAGCTCCAAGTTCGCGTCCACGGTATCGTGCCCCTGCTCCTGGAGGTGATAGGCGCGCAGCTTGTGTGCCAAGCCGATCCCCCGTCCCTCGTGGCCGCGAAGGTAGACGACCACGCCAGCGCCCTCGCCCGCGATGAGGCGCAGAGCCTCGCGCAGCTGAGCACCGCAATCGCATCGGAGCGATCCGAAGACGTCCCCCGTCAGGCACTCCGAGTGGACACGGACGAGCAGGTTCTCCCTGCCTTCTACTTCGCCGCAGACGACAGCGAGGTGCTGCTCGCCGTCGAGCACGGACTCGTACGCGTACCCCTTGAAGTCGCCGAACTCCGTGGGGATCCTTGCCGGACCCGCAATGCGCCGGACCAGCTTGTCCTTCTGGCGTCTGTAGCGAATCAGGTCCGCGATGGAGATTATGAGCAACCCGTGGCGCTCTGCGAAGCGTTCGAGCTCACCGAGGCGTGCCATCGTCGTCTTGTCCTCGCTCACCACCTCGCAGAGCACCCCAGCCGGGGACAGCCCCGCAGCCTTCACCAGGTCGATGGTGGCTTCCGTGTGGCCCGCACGCTTGAGGACCCCGCCTGGGCGGTACCTGAGGGGGAAGATGTGCCCAGGCCTGTTCAGGTCGCTCGGCCGGGTCCCCGGATCGATCAACGCCCGTATCGTCCTGACCCTATCCTCGGCAGATATCCCGGAGCTGGTGCCGTGCTTGGAGTCCACGCTCACGGTGAAGGCGGTCCGCTGCGACTCGGTGTTCGCGCTCACCATGAGGGGCAGTTCGAGCTGGTCCGCCCTCTCGGGGGTGAGCGGCACGCAGATGACCCCCGACGTGTGCGCTAGGAAGAACGCGATCTTCTCGGGCGTAGCCATCTCCGCTGCCATCACGAGATCGCCCTCGTTCTCCCGTTCCTCGTCGTCCACGACGACCACTATCTCGCCACGCGCTACGGCCGCGATCGCCTCGTCCACCCGTGCGAAGGCCATCAGGCCACCTCTATCCGCAGGTCGCCGCCGAGCTCTGTCACCGATACGAAGCGGCCTCGCCACAGAGCGTCCATCGAGCCCGCTCCGGGGCCCGCGAACGCCGGAACGCCGTCGTCGCCGCCGAAGAACACCGGTGCCACGTAGAGCACGTAACGATCCACGAGACCGGCGCTGTGGAAGCCGTGCGCCACAGTGGCTCCCCCCTCCACGAGCACCTGCAGAACCCCGCGGCGCCCGAGATCGTCGAGCACGCTGCCGAGGTCACCGGACAGCTCGACGAGAGGCTGGGCCCGCGCCTCGTCTGGCGCGCAGCCGAGCACCACGCGAAGCGGCTGGCGCTCCGGCGGGGGATCTGTCCGAGCGCTCAGCTCGGGGTCGTCGGCCCGGATGGTCCCGGCGCCGACGAGCACCGCGTCCGACACAGCTCGCAACCGGTGAACGTCGGCCCTGGCCGCGTCCCCCGTGATCCAGCGGCTCGAGCGATCGCGGGCTGCTATCCGGCCGTCCAGGCTGAGAGCCAGCTTCAGGACAACGAACGGTCGCCCGCTCGTCCGGTGCTTGACGTACGGGGCAAGCTGCTCGGCTACCTCGTTCGCCATCACACCGACCTCCACGTCTATGCCGGCACGAGCCAGCGCCTCGATACCGCGACCCGAGACCTTCACGTCGGGGTCCACCATGCCCACCACCACGCGAGCCACGCCCGCACGGACGATCGCGTCGACACAGGGCTCCGTTCGCCCGTGGTGCGCGCAGGGTTCGAGCGTCGTGTACAGAGTGGCTCCGCGTGCTCTGGCTCCCGCCGCGTCGAGCGCTACTTGCTCCGCATGGCGCGCACCCGGGGCCTCTGTGGCACCCTCGAACACCTCGCTCGCCGAGCCTTTTCGCGAATCAACAGGCACGATGACGCATCCGACCCAAGGGTTGGGGGAAGAGCGCAGGCGCGCTGATCCGGCCAGCTCGAGCGCCCGCCGCATCGGGGCACGACCTGCGGGCAGGCAACCGTCAGCCGCTGCCTCGCTCTCGTCAGTCATGGGACACCGAGCTTAGAGGCCCGGCCGACTGGCCATGCGGGTGCCTCGCCACCGGGCGTGCACTCGCGGGCACCCGCAGCACCTGAGTTGCCGCCCGGCGAATCCGGGTTGCTGCCTCCCAGGGTCGCTCGTGGCCGAATATGGCGCTCCCCGCTACGAGCACGGTGGCGCCGGCAGCCACGGCTTGGGGCGCCGTCTCCTCGTCGATGCCACCGTCGACCTCGATCCATGCGCCCGATCCCATCTGGTCGAGCATCGCCCGGATAGCCTCCACCTTTGCCAGCACCTCGGGCATGAAGCGCTGTCCCCCGAAGCCGGGGAACACGGTCATACAGAGCACGAGGTCCACTTCCCCCAGGTAGGGCTCCACTGCCCTGGCCGGCGTGTCGGGGTTCAGCGCCAGGCCCACCACGAGACCGAGCCTGCGCGCCTCACCTATCAGCTCTCTCGTCGAGCCGACCTCCACATGCACGCTGCACCCGCTGGCGCCCGCTTTCTGGAACGGCTCGAGGAAGTCGCCAGGGTTGGTCATCATAAGGTGGCAGTCCAGGTGGAGGCCGGTGTGGCGCCGGATGGAGGCCACGACGGGCGGCCCTACGGTGAGGTTCGGCACGAAGTGCCCGTCCATCACGTCCACGTGGAGCCAGTCGGCGGCAGGCGCCACCTCCCCCACAGCCTCCGCCAAGTTCCCGAAGTCGGCCGCGAGTACCGACGGCGCGACCAGTATCCGGGGTTCGTCCATCAGCTCCGATCCTACGCCGCCAGTCGGCACCACCCGCCATGAGCCCCGCCAGCACCGCTCACTGCGTTAGCGTTGCCGCGTGAGGCAGCCGCTCTGGCCACAGCGCCGCGGAACCCGCCACTGGCTGCGCCTCGGGATACCGGCTGCCTCCGGACTAGCGCTGCGCCTGGTGTTCGCCGTCGGGGTTCACCAGCCCACCCCTCCGAGGGGATGCGCTGTAGACCCTCGCTGGTTCAGGCAACAGGCGGCGCTGCTCGTGCGCGGTCATCTCTTCGTCGACCCCTGCGCCGCGCTCAGGGGATCATTCGTGCCCGGAGCGAACCACCCGCCGCTGTTCTCGGCCCTCCTAGCCTTCGCGGACCTCGCGGGGCTCCGCAGCATGGACGCCCAGCGTGCGCTTCTCGCTGTCGTATCGAGCTCGGCCGTTGTGCTCTCAGCACTCGTAGCGAGGGAGGTAGGCGGCCGCCGGGCCGAGGTCCCAGCCGCCTGGGCAGCCGCGCTCCTCCCCGGCATGTGGGTCTTCGGAGCCCAGGTGATCTCCGAGACACTCGTCGTGCCTCTTGTCGCGGCCACCGTGCTCGTAGCGCTGCGGATGCACCGCTCGCCGAGGATGGTGACCGCGGTCGGACTCGGAGTGCTCTGCGCTCTGGCTGCCCTTGCGCGGACCGAGCTCGCCGTCTTGGGCGTGGTCTTCGCCCCTTTGTTCGTGAGGAAGCTCGACTGGCGGCGCCGCATCGGGCAGAGTGCCGCCTACTCGGCGGCGATAGTGCTCCTGGTGGGCCCGTGGGTGGGGCGGAACATCGCGTACTTCCGGCGCCCCGAGCTCGTGTCGGTGCAGCTGGGAGCCACCATGGCCGGCGGAGCGTGCAAGGAATCGTTCTACGGCCCCTCGATAGGCACCTGGCAGGTCGCCTGCACGACGCTTCACGACCCGCACGTGGTCACCTCCGACGCTTCGGTGCAGGACTACGCCCTGCGAGACCGGGCGATCTCCTACACGCGACACCACCTCGGGCGCCTCGGAGCCGTAGTGGCAGCACGCGAGGCGCGCGCCTTCGAGGTCTGGCCCCGTCAGCTGAACAGCGCCGTCTGGGACCTCCTGGCCGCAGGTGGTTGGCCCCTCTGGGCCGGGTGGCTGTACCACGACGTCTCCATGATCACCCTTCCGCTGTGGCTCGCGACGCTCTGGTGGCTGAGGCGGAAGCGAGCCCGGACTTGGATCCTCCTAGCGCCCATCGGGCTCTACGCGTTCGTGTCGGGAGTGCTCTCTTCCGACTCGCGCTACAGCTCGGACTGCCAGGCGTGCTTCGCCGTGCTGATCGGAGTCGGTATCGCGGCGGCCTGGGCGTGGACCTTCGATAGGGGCCCGCTCCTTCCTCCCCGCGCCCCTCGCCCCAGCCCTAGCACTAGCACTAGCCGAATACCAGCGCGGGGAGCTCCAGGCGTGCGCCCCTGACCCACTCTGCTGCGCTCATGGCCCTGCGACCCTCGGGGCACACCTCTTCGAGGACGAGCGTGCCATTGCCCGTCGCCACCTTGCACCCAGGCGCCAGCGTGCCGGGCGCGCCCTTTGGATCCTCGGGCAGTGCAGTTGCTCGAAGAACCAGGAGTCGCTTGGAGCGAAACGGCGTCCAGGCACGCCCAAGGCGTACCAGCCGAACCAGCTCGTCGGCGCTCCGGGACCAGTCGATTCGCAGCTCGCCGGGGTCGATCTTCGCGGCGTAGGTAGCCTCCCCGCTCTGCGGCTCCCCGTCGGGGAGGGCTCCCAGACCCGCCTCGAGGAGGCGCGCCATGAGGTCCGCACCTTCGCGGGAGAGGCGCTCTTCGAGGTCGGGCGCGCTCTCGCCGTCGAGGATTGCCACTACGCGCCTCGCGAGAACCGGACCGGTGTCGATCCCCTCGTCGAGGCGCATTATCGACACGCCCGTCTCGGTGTCCCCCGCCAGCACGGCACGTTCCACCGGGGCCGCCCCCCTCCAGCGCGGCAGTAGGGAGAAATGCACGTTCAACATCGGCACCTCGTCCAGCAGGGCCTTCGGGATGATCCTGCCGTAGGCGACCACCACGCCGGCCTCCACCCGAGCGGACAGCACTTCGCCCAGGTCGTGGCTCACGGGGATGCCGAGGTCTGTGGCGGCGGCCTTCACGGGGCTCGGCATGCTCGCAGAGCCGCGCCCACGGCGCTTGTCCGGGCGTGTCACCACGAGCGCGACGTCGTGTCCGGCGTCGACCAGTCCGACGAGCGTAGGAACCGCAGCCTCCGGGGTCCCGAAGAACGCTAACCGTGCCACGCTGGGCTCTACGGGCCCTCCGCGACCGGCGGGCTGCTCGAGCCCGCCCCAGGCGAGCCCGCCCCAGGCGAGCCCGCCCGCGCCGCGGAGGAGAGGTCGAGCGCACGCGTGCGCAGGACCCGCATCGCGTCCTTGCGCTGGTCCTCGTCGAGCCGTTCGACCAGCAAAACGCCGTCCAAGTGGTCGATCTCGTGCTGGACGAGCCGAGCCAGCAGATCGTCGGCCTCGATCGACACCTCGTTTCCCTCGATGTCGTAGCCGGTCACGTGGACCTCACGCGGGCGTGTTATGAGCCACGACATCCCCGGCACGGACAGGCAGCCCTCCTCGTAGACCCATTCACCGCTCACCTCGCGGACGACAGGATTCACGAGAACATGGGGATCCTCGTCTATGTCGTAGACGAACAGCCGCTTTCGCACCCCGACCTGCGTGGCCGCGAGACCGACGCCAGGGGCCGCGTACATGGTGTCGAGCATGTCGCGGGCCAGCTTCGCGACGCGGCCGTCGATCTCGTCGACCGGCGGAGCCACCTGTCGCAGCACCGGGTCGCCGTAGACCCTGATCGAGTACGGAGCCATCCCCATATGCTAACGGCCAGGCAACTGCGCGAACGCGGCTGCTGGCGACGGGCGGCTCCGTGCGTGGCGCGGCCTCGTACCTGCGTGGCATCAAGCATGGCGCGGCTCCACCTCCACTCTCAGGCGCCCCGGAGGCCGCTCGCATGAGGAAAGGATGGCGGCCAGCACGTTCGCCGAAGGCGCCCTCAGCCACCAAGCCCCGCCGGACGCGGCGTCGAGACTCGCGCCTGGGTGAGCTCCGCTCGCCAGAGCCGACTCCAACGCGGCAGCGTATGCGGGCGCCGCCGGACCGGACACCCGCGCGAGGCATCCGAACGGCGGGAGACGCAGCGCCTCGCGCACTGGCTTCTCTGCCGCGCCGAGGTGAGCCGGATCGGCTCTCGCGGCCGCCACGACGACGTCGTGACGAGGCTGGCAGGTCTGTAGAAGCACGCGCCCGGGCGCCCTCGCGGTCCCTCCCCCGACCGAACGCGACCGGCTCACCAGCCGGGCCGCCCTCGCGACGAGCGCCAGAGCGTCCTCGAAGGCAGCGTAGCGAGGCACGTCCAGGTACGCGTCGAAGTCCAGGAACACCACGTAGTCGGCCCAGTCCAGGCGGTGCAGCACCGCTTCGGTGCCAACCACGGCCCCCGCCCAGCCGCTCGCGAGCCCCGCCCGATCCCCCGGTGCACCGGCGACATCGCCGCGGCGCTCTCCCGGTGCGAGGAGCTCCCGCCCCGGTCGCGTACCCGGTCCCCACATCTCCGCCACCGGCGCGCCCGCCAGGGCCTCGAGCTCCTCGCGAACACGGCTGACACCGGGCCGGAGGTTCTTCAGCCGGGTAGACCCACATCGCGGGCACGCCATGGGCTGCTCGGTCGCGCAACGACGGCAGGAAAGGCGTTCGGCATTCGGTGCCTCGACGCGCAGTGCGACGCCACAGCGCTCGCAGCGGGCAACTTCGCCGCACGCGCCGCAGGCGACTACGCGCGCGCGCCCGGTCCTATCGAGCACGCAGGCAACCCGCCGGGCCGTGCCCGGCTCCACCGCCCAGCGGACCAGCTCGACGACAGGCTCCGAGAACATGCCAGTACGCGGGTCTGCTCCCCGGCGGTCCACGACCTGCAGCGGAGGCCACCCGCTGCGCTCGACGCTCCTCGACGGAGCGACAAGACGTCCGGACGAGAGGATCTCCAGGGTCGGTACCGGGGACAAGAGCGCGCAAGGCGCCCTGTCGCGTCGCGCGCGCTCCACGGCGACGCGCCACGCGCACCACGTAGGGGCGCTCTCTTCCTCGTAGGCCTCGTCGTGGGCATCGAGTACTACCACTGCCGCCACCTCCGGCAGCGGTGCGAAAGCGGCGGAGCGAGTCCCGACCACTACGCACCCGCCCGCCCTGGCCCGCGCCCACCCCCCCGGCATCAGGGCGGGCCTGATGCCCGCCCTCTCCAGCCTGGAAGCCAACGCGGCAGCGGCCGCACGGCCGGGCACCAGCACCAACACCCCAGCAGCGACACCTCGACCCTGTGGCTGTGGCGCAGCGATCGGCACGAGCGACGCGGCAGCGAGCACTATCGCGAAACCGTCCTCCGCAGGAGGGAGCCGGACCACGCTGACGCCTCCACCCAGCGCCTCGTTCGCGAGCTCCCATCCGGCGCCCACCTCTTGCCCTTCCCAACCGGGAACATCCCCACCGGCCACATCCCCACAGGGACGCACCCACTGCTGCGCACGATCAAACGCAACCCCCGGCGCAGCTGGACCAGGCGGTGCAAGCGGTGCAGACAGAGCAGGCGGACCACACGTAGCAGGCGATGCAGGCGGCAGTGCCCGTACCACCGTATCCGAGGAGGCGGTGCCGAGGAACAAGCTGCGCGGACCGGCCCACCTCCACGCTGCCCACTCCGCCAGGGCAACCACGGAGGGAGGAGGGCCGATGCTGCGTAGCGCGACGATCGGGCTCGGCCTGACCCCCGGAGGAGGATCAGTGTCGAGGGCCACGACCCAACCCCTCACCACCCTGCCGTTCAGCGGTACTCGTACCTCGGTTCCCACCTCGACCTGAGCGCCGGTGCCTGCCCCGACGGCGGCGGGAGCCGTGCCGGCAGGCAACAGGTAGTCGAAGGTCTTACCCAGCCGGCGCAGATCGGGCGCGACTCGCACCACCCTGGCGCCGTCAGGCCAGGCATCGCGTATAACGCCCTCCCGGGGGAGCTCCTGCCTGCGAGCGGTCCCCGCAGCCCTGGAGCTCCGGCGGGCATGCCGGCCGGGACCGGAATCGCTCAGATCTGCAGCGCCCGCTTCAGCTCCTCCACCCGGGGAGTCGCCTCCCAGGTGAACTCCTTGTCGGTACGCCCGAAGTGGCCATACGCGGCCGTGCGGCGATAGATGGGCCTGAGCAGGTCGAGGTCGGCAATGATCGACGAAGGGCGCAGATCGAACAGCTCGCGAACGGCGCTCTCTATCGCAACCGGGTCGACGACCTCGGTGCCGAAGGTCTCGACCATGAGCGAAACGGGCTGTGCTACCCCGATGGCGTATGCGACCTGCACCTCGCAGCGCCTCGCGGCACCCGATGCGACCACGTGCTTGGCGACCCAGCGCGCGGCGTACGCCGCCGAGCGGTCGACCTTGGAGGGGTCCTTTCCGGAGAACGCGCCTCCGCCATGGCGGGCCATTCCACCGTAGGTGTCGACGATGATCTTCCGGCCCGTCAAGCCGGCATCGGCATGTGGACCTCCGAGCTCGAAGCGGCCGGTGGGGTTCGCGAGCACCCGCATGGAGGACGACTCGAGGCCGGGCGGCAGCAGGGGCTGGATGACGTGCTCGCGCAAGTCGGGCAGGAGCAGAGTCTCTATGTCGAGCCCGGCCTGGTGCTGGGTCGAGATGAGAACGGTGTCGAGCGCCACGGGCCGGCCGTCTTCATAGGTCACGCTCACCTGTGTCTTCCCGTCGGGCCGGAGGTAGGGGAGCACCCCGACCCGCCTCACCTGGGCTAGGCGCTGGGACAGGCGGTGCGCCAACCAGATCGGCATGGGCATGAGATCCGGGGTCTCGTCGCAGGCGAAGCCGAACATCATGCCCTGGTCACCGGCTCCCTGGGCATTGCGGGCATCCTCGCCGCCGGATCCTGAGCGGACCTCGAGAGCACTCGAGACGCCCTGACCGATGTCGGGCGACTGCTCGTCGATCGCGACCATCACTCCGCAGGTGCGCCCGTTGAAGCCGTACGCGTCGTTGTCGTAGCCGATCTCGCACACCGTCTTGCGCACGAGCGAGGGTATGTCCACGTAACACTCGGTCGATATCTCGCCCGCAACTACCACGAGGCCAGTGGTGAGGAGAGTCTCGCAGGCAACCCTCCCGTGAGGATCCTGGGTAAGCACGGCGTCGAGCACGGTGTCGGAGATCTGATCGGCCATCTTGTCGGGATGCCCCTCGGTGACCGACTCCGAGGTGAACGTGTACCTGTTGCTCACTTTGTGCTCCTGGGTAGAGGGTTGTCACGGCGCAGCAAGGCGACCACACTATCCAACACTGCGTCGGCCACCTCGCGCTTGGAGGCGAGCGGCACCTCCACCACGCTGCCGTCCGCCCCCGTGATCGTGACAGCGTTGGTGTCGCAGTCGAACCCAGCACCAGGGGCGGACACGTCGTTTGCGACCATGAGGTCCACGGCCTTTGCCTGGAGCTTCGCCTTCGCTCGCACTGCCACGTCACCGGTCTCTGCCGCAAAACCTACGAGCACCTGCCCGTTTCCGCGGCGCCGGGAGAGCTCCGCGAGAATGTCAGGAGTCGGCTCGAGGACCAGCTCGGGAGTGCCTTCCGACTTCGAGATCTTCGAGGAGGCGGTGACCTTCGGACGGAAGTCCGCCACCGCTGCAGCCATCACGACCACGTCGCAGCCGGCGGCACGCTCCAGCACGGCCTGCTCCATCTGCGCGGCTGTCTCCACACGCACGACGCTCGCCCCCGTCGGTCCCGGCAGACTCGCCGCCGTAACAAGGACCACCTCCGCACCTCGCTCGGCGGCCGCGACCGCCAGAGCGTGGCCCTGCTTGCCCGACGAGCGGTTGGTGATGACCCTTACCGGGTCGATCGGCTCGCGGGTGCCTCCAGCGCTCACGAGCACGCGCAGCCCCGACAGGTCGAGCTCCCGGCGCCGGAGGGCTCGTGTAACGCCATCCAGGATGTTCTCGGGGGAGGCAAGCCTGCCCGCTCCTTGGTCGCCCCCGGCCAGGGGACCTTCTTCCGGCGGTACGACGAGGACTCCCCTCTCCACGAGTAGCTCGAGATTGTGCCGCAGGGCCGGGTGCTCCCACATCTCCGTGTGCATCGCAGGGCACACCACCACGGGCGCCCTCGTCGCGAGTACCGTGGAGAGCAGCAAGCCGTCCGCGATGCCGTTCGCGTAGCAGGCAATGAAGCGCGCCGTGGCCGGGACGACGAGGACCAGGTCCGCCCGCCTGCCCAACGTCGTGTGGACTATAGGGCCGGCACCCTCGAAGAGGGACTTCCTGACCGGCTCGGAGGCAAGCGCCGACAGCGTGGCTTCCCCGAGGAAGCGGGTGGCGGTCGCCGTCATCACCGGAACGACGTGGAACCCTGCGCTGACCAGGCGCCGGCAGACCCCGACTGCCTTGTAGGCGGCGATCCCGCCCGTCACGCCGAGGATTATGCATTCCCCGCTGGGAGCCGGGCCATCCCCGCCCTGGGCGATGGTGTCAGCCCTCGGGCTCGTCGCCACCGCGCTCGGCCCCCGCGAAGACCCCGACCTCCCCTGACATCGCCGAAGCAGTGTCGCCGGGGGCGTCAACGCCAGCGTCGCCGGGCACGATCCTCACGAAGGCTGCCTTCCCGGCCGACACTTCAGCGAAGGCGATCGTAAGCGGTTTCCCCGAGAGCGTGGGCACCTGAGGCGGAACCATGCTGCCAGGCCCCTCGCCCAGATGGTTGAAGTAGGTGTTCACCTGCCGCGCGCGCTTTGCCACGACGACTACGAGTGTGAACTTCGAGTCGACCTTGTCCAGCAAGCTCTCGATGGGCGGGTCCATGAGCGTGGTCGAGCGGTTAGGCATCAGGCTCCTCGGGGGCGCTGCCGGCGGTTTCGCTCGCAGCGCGTTGGCGGTGGAGTGCGATTATACACCTGACCTCCTCCAGCACAGAACCCAGGCTGCCGTTCACGACGATGTGATCTGCAAGCGCGCGACCAGCCTCCACCTCCTCGATCCCCTTGGCCAACCTCAGCGCCACCTTCTCGTCTGGGTCTCCCCTCGCGCGGAGCCGTGCCTGCTGCTCCTCTGTCGAAGGCGGCACGAGAAGGACCACCACCGCAGACGGATCTCGCTCTTTCACCTGCCGGGCCCCCTGGACGTCGATCTCCAGGAGCACGTCCGCACCTTGGGGAGGATCCGGCCACGGCGTGCCGTAGAGGTTCCCCAGGAACTCCGCCCACTCGATGAAGCCTCCAGCCCTCGCCCGGCGCTCGAAGGCGGAACGCTCCACGAAAACGTAGGCGTCCTCCGACTCTCCTTCGCGCCGCGCGCGCGTCGTCCATGACCTGCTCAGCCACAAAAACGGGTCTTCGCCCGCGAGCGCTTCAGCTACCGTGCTCTTCCCGGCGCCGCCGGGCCCGGATATGACGAATATCAGGACTTCGAGGTGCTGGACAGCAGCGCTTGGCGCTGGTTGGCTCCGAGCCCTTGGAGCCGGCGCGTCTCGCTGATGCCCACCGTCTCCATGAGACGCCTCGCCTTGACCTTGCCGAGGCCGGGGAGCGACTCGAGCACCGAGAGGACCTTCATCTTCCCGACGACCTCGTCCTTGTCGGCCTTCGCCAGGAGAGCAGACAAGGTGATCGTCCCCATCTTCAGCTTCTCTTTCACCTCGGCCCGCTCACGGCGGACTTTGGCAGCCTTCTCGAGCGCCGCCTGGCGCTGCTCGGGAGTAAGTGCAGGAGGTTGCGGCATGGACGACACCTTAGCGCCATTGGAGCCGCGAGTCACCTGGTGAGGGGGTCCAGCTCTCCGGTGCCCCTCGCCGTGGTCCCTACCCGGGATCCCTGACGGCAGCAAGGAGCTTCGCGGCGACCGGCTCGGGGTCTGCTGCGGCGGTTACGCTCCGGCCTACGACTAGCAGGTCGGCCCCGGCAGCAAGGGCCTCCCGCGGGGTTGCCGCTGCCGCCTGGTCGTGGCGGTGGTCGCCGTCCAGACGGATGCCGGGCACCACCTTCACGAGGCCCGCCAATCGGGCCCTCGCCTGCTCGGGGAGGGCTCCCAACAACGCTAGATCCCCGGCGGCGCACACGATCCCGCCGCAGCCACTGGCCAGCGTCGAGGTAGCGCGAGCCGCCAGAAGCTCGGCCGGGCGTTCCGCCTCGCTCGTGAGCAGCGTCACGCCGAGAACGCAGGGGGCCGGGGCACCGGCTCCCGACGCCCCCTGCTCCATCCCTTCCACGGCGGCGCGCATCATGGCCTCCCCGCCCGAAGAGTGCACAGTCACGTAAGCCGCGCCAAGGCCGCCGAGCACTCGAGCCGCCCTGCCGACAGTCGTAGGTATGTCGTGGAGCTTCAGGTCCACGAAGACCCGGTACCCTTCGACGACAAGTGCATAGACAGTCTCGGGCCCGGCCGCGCTGAAGAGCTCGAGGCCCACCTTCGCGACGCCGAACCAAGGGCGCATTCGCCGGGCAAGGCGCAATGCTGCCACCAGGTCGTCCACGTCCAAGGCGAGAGCCAGACGCTCCCGCGGGTCACTGATCGTCGCTGCCACCAGAACCACTCCGATCTCGATCGCCCCGATCAGCCTCACCCACGGGAGCACCTTGCACAGCGCCCACCAGGTCACGCACCCGGCTCACCCCGTTGCGCCTGCACCAGCGCTCGAGGCCTGCCGCCACCTTTGCCGCAGCACGCGGGTCAGCGAAGGTTGCAGTGCCCACCTGGACCGCGTCTGCCCCCGCAAGCATCATCTCCACCGCGTGGACCCCGCGGCTCACACCTCCCACACCAACGATCCCGATACCAGGGAAGGCCGAGCGGCAGTCGTGGACTGCTCTTAGTGCCACGGGCCGCAGAGCCGGACCCGAGAGGCCTCCCCCGGCCGGACCGGATCCAAGCTTGTAGGTCCTTTTCCTCGCGTCTATCGCCATACCCAGGACGGTGTTGACGAGCACCAGCGCCTCGGCGCCCCCTCCTATCGCTGCCTCGGCGATCTCCGCTATGTCAGGCACGTTGGGGCTCAGCTTGGCCCAGCAAGGCAACGCCGCTGCCGCGGCCGCTTCGACGGCATCGGCTGTAGCCGAAGGAGAGTGCGCGAACATGCGGCTCCTGTCCTCGACGTTCGGGCAGCTCACGTTCACCTCGACTGCCACCACCCCCGGGGCACCGGCCAGCATCTCGGCCGCGCGGCGGTAGTCCTCGACCGTCCGGCCCCAGATGCTCGCCACCACCCGTGCCCCCCGTTCCACGAGCGCCGGCAGGTCCCTCTCGCGCCAGCGGGCCACGCCCGGTCCCTGCAGCCCAACGGAGTTGAGCATGCCTGCCGCGGTCGGGTGGACCCGAGGTGCCGCGTTGCCGGGCCAGGGGAAAGCAGCAAGCGACTTGACGACGACGGCGCCGAGCCGGGAGAGCTCCATGTAAGGCGCCAGCTCGGCTCCGTGCCCAGCCGTTCCAGAGGCTGTCATCACCGGGGAAGCAAGCGCCACGCTCCCCACCTGCGCGGTCGCGTCCACCCTCCCGAGCAGTGCACCCAGGCTCAAGCGGGCGTACCCCCTCCCGGCGCGCCGCCGAGGCGCACCTCCGGCTGCGCCTGCGAGCCCGACTGCGGCTGCGGCTGCGAGCCCGACTCCGGCTGCGCCTGCGAGCCCGACTCCGGCTGCGGCTGCGGCTGCAAGTGGTATTCCTGCAGGCTGCGTACCTCCAAGGCATGGTTCCGCCAGTCGGCTATGCCTGCCGCAGCGGCACGGGCCGCAGGGAGTGTCGTGAGGCAGGGAACCTGGTTGGCTAGCGCCGCGGAGCGGATGTGCGCGCCGTCCGCTCTCGGCCCGCGGCCCCGTGGCGTGTTGACGACGAGCTGCACCTTGCCAGAGGCTATGAGGTCCACCGCGCCTGGCGCACCCGGCTCGCCCACCTTGGCCACGAGTGTCTCGACGGCGATGCCGTTCGCCTCGAGATAGGCGGCGGTGCCCGAGGTCGCTGCGATGGTGAAACCGAGGTCGCGAAAGCTACGCGCAACCTGCAGGCCGGCTTCCTTGTCACGGTCCGCCACCGAGAAGAACACGGTCCCGCGATCGGGCAGCCGGTTCCCGGCGGCGATCTGGCTCTTCGCGAACGCCAAGCCGAAGCTGCCGGCTATGCCCATGACCTCGCCCGTCGAGCGCATCTCCGGGCCGAGCAGCGTGTCGATCCCCGGAAAGCGCGCGAATGGAAGCACTGCCTCCTTCACGCTCACGTGCCCTCCACCCGAGGCGGGGCGCACCAGACCCTCCTCTCGGAGGTCCCGCAGGCTTGCGCCGAGCATCACTCGCGCCGCGACCATGGCCACGGGCACCCCGGTGGCCTTGGCGACGAAAGGCACCGTGCGGCTGGCCCTGGGGTTCGCCTCGAGCACGTAGACATGCGAGTCGCGCACGGCGAACTGGACGTTCACCAGGCCAACCACGCCTAGAGCCTCCGCTATGGCTCTCGTGTGGGTCTCGAGCTCGGCGACCACACCGGCTCCGAGGGTCTGCGGCGGGAGCGCGCAGGCGGAGTCCCCGGAGTGCACGCCGGCCTCCTCGACGTGCTCCATGATCCCGGCGATCAGCACCTCTCCTCCCTCGTCGCGGACCGCGTCGACGTCGACCTCGATGGCGTCCTCGACGAAGCGGTCCACGAGCACCGGCCGATCAGCCGACACCCCTCCCTCGCGCCGGAGCGCCCTGTCGAGGTCGCGGACCACCTCGCGGAGCCTGGCGTCGTCGTAGACGATCTCCATGGCGCGCCCGCCGAGCACGTAACTCGGCCGCACGAGCACCGGGTAACCCACGCTCGCCGCCGCCTCCAAGGCCTCGTCCACCGTGCTCACGCTCGCGCCCGGGGGCTGCTCGATACCGAGCTCCCTGCAGAGCTCCGACCAGCGCTCGCGGTCTTCGGCAAGGTCTATGGACGCAGCGGGCGTCCCGACGAGCATCGCCGCGGGGATGGCGTTCGCGAGCTTGAGCGGCGTCTGACCACCCAGCGTCACTATCACCCCCGCGACCCGACCGGCACCACGGCTGGCCATCGTCTCGGCTTCCAGGATGTCCTGGACCGACTCGACGGTTAGCGGCTCGAAATAGAGCCTGTCGGAGGTGTCGTAGTCGGTCGAGACCGTCTCGGGGTTGCAGTTGACCATGACCGTCTCGTATCCGGCTTCCTTCAACGCGAGGCTCGCGTGCACGCAGCAATAGTCGAACTCGATCCCCTGGCCGATGCGGTTGGGCCCCGACCCGAGGATCACCACCCGCTCGCGCCCCGAGGGCTCCACCTCGTCCTCGTCCTCGTAGGTGGAGTAGTGGTAGGGGGTGTGGGCCTCGAACTCCGCTCCGCAGGTGTCGACCGTCTTGTAGGTGGGCCGGACCCCCGCTGCACGCCGAGCAGCCCGCACCCGCTCCTCGCCGCAGCGAAACAGCCACGCGAGCTGCGCATCGGAGAACCCGAGGCGCTTGAGCTCCCGCCACGCCCTAGTGCCTAGATCCTCCGGGCCGGCTCCCGAGGAGGCGAGCTCCTCGAGCCGCCCGCGCTCGGCGGCGACGATGGCGATCTGGTCGAGGAACCAGGGATCTACCCCGCTCACCTCCACCAGCTCCTCCACGCTCACGCCACGCCTTATCGCCGCCTCGAGGGCGAACACCCTCTCGGGGGCCGGTTCGGCAGCAAGCCGAACGAGCTCGGAGGTGTCCATGGAGGAATAAGCCTCCTCGGCGCGATCCGCGTTGAGCCCGGCTCGCCCCTGCTCGAGTGAGCGGAGGGCCTTCTGGAGCGACTCGGGGAACGTGCGCCCGATCGCCATCACCTCACCCACCGACTGCATCCGCGTTCCGAGGTTCTCCGGGGCTCCCGGAAGCTTCTCGAAGGCCCATCGCGGGATCTTTGTGACCACGTAGTCGATGGTCGGCTCGAAGCTCGCCGGGGTTGCTCCGGTGATGTCGTTAACCACCTCGTCCAAGCGATATCCCACCGCCAGGCGGGCCGCGATCTTGGCTATCGGGAACCCCGTCGCCTTCGACGCGAGCGCAGAGGAGCGCGATACCCGCGGGTTCATCTCTATGACCATGCGGCGCCCGCCTGCGGGGTCTACTGCGAACTGGATGTTGGAGCCGCCGGTCTCCACGCCCACTCTGCGGATGCACGCGAAGGCGTCGTCGCGCATCGCCTGGTACTCGGGGTCCGACAGCGTCTGCGCAGGAGCCACAGTGATGGAGTCCCCGGTATGCACGCCCATCGGATCGAGGTTCTCGATCGAGCACACGACCACGCAGTTGTCGGCGCCGTCGCGCATGACCTCCAGCTCGAACTCTTTCCATCCTGCTATGGAGCGCTCCACGAGCACCTGATGGACGGGGCTCGCTGCCAGCCCCTCGGCAGCTATGCGGGCGAGCGCGTCTCGATCGCGCGCGGTCCCGGTCCCTGCCCCCCCCAGGATGAAGCTCGGGCGCACCATTATGGGAAAGCCGATCTCCTCGCCGGCGTCCATCGCCTCCTCGAGGCTGTGGGCAAAGCCAGAAGCCGGCACCTCGAGGCCGATCTCCCCCATCGCGGCCTTGAACTTGTCGCGGTCCTCGGCAGTGTGGATAGCCTCGACGCTCGCCCCGATGAGCTGCACACCGAACGCGTCGAGGACCCCCGCGTCGTAGAGCCCCACCGCGAGGTTGAGGGCCGTCTGCCCCCCGAGGGTCGCGAGCAGCGCGTCGGGCCGCTCCCGCTCGATTACCGCTGCCAGCACCTCCACGTCGAGCGGCTCCACGTACGTGCGGTCCGCCAGGCCAGGGTCGGTCATGATGGTGGCCGGGTTCGAGTTCGCGAGCACGACCCGATAGCCCTCGGAGCGGAGCACCCTGCACGCCTGGGTGCCGGAATAGTCGAACTCGCAGGCCTGGCCGATCACTATCGGCCCCGACCCGATCACGAGGATCGACTCGATGTCGTCGCGACGCGGCATCAGGAGCGCCCGGCAGACATCATCGCCTCGAGCTCGGCAAAGACATAGCGCGCGTCGTGCGGCCCTGGGCCGGCCTCCGGGTGGTACTGGAGCCCGAGTGCCCTGGCGGATCTGGCCCGTATCCCCTCCACCACGCCGTCGTTCAGGTTGACGTGGGTGACCTCCACGCCGAGCGGCCCGGCCAGCTGCGAGGCACGGGTGAGCGAGGCGGGGTCCACCGCGTAGTTGTGGTTCTGGCTCGTGATCTCCACCGCCCCGGTGTCGATGCGACGGACCGGGTGGTTCCCCCCGTGGTGCCCGAAGGGGAGCTTGTAGGTCGTCGCGCCGAGCGCCTGGGCCAGGAGCTGGTGGCCCAGGCAGATGCCGAGGACGGGAACCTTGCCTACGAGGTCGGACACGGTCGCCGACTGGGCCTCCAGGGCTGCTGGGTCCCCAGGGCCGTTGGAGAGGAGGATCCCGTCGGGGTCGAGGGACAAGGCGTCGTCCGCCGCGAACCCGGCCGGCACCACCGTCACGGTTGCGAAGGCCTCGGCGAGCCGCAGCATCGTCTCCTTGGCACCGAAGTCGTAGACGACGAGCCTGAGCGGACCCGACCCCCGCTCGTAGACACGATCCGTCGTCACTTCGGACACTAGGTCGCGTCCCGTGGTCCCCGGCTCCGCCCTTGCCGCAGCCCGGAGATCCGCCTCGCTCGAGGAACCGAACGCGCAGCCCATCGCCCCCTCGTCGCGGACGTGACGGGTGAGCCGGCGCGTGTCCACGCCGGTGATCGCCGGCACGCCGTGGCGCACGAGGAAGGCCTCCAGCGCCTCGTGCGAGCGCCAGCTCGACGGGCGACCCGCTAGCTCCCGGACCACCACCCCCCGGCAGAACGGGCGTCGCGACTCGTCGTCCTCCGGCGTCGTCCCGTAGTTGCCTATATGGGGGTAGGTGAACGCCACGACCTGGCCCGCATAGCTCGGGTCCGTCACGACCTCCTGGTACCCCGAAAGCACCGTGTTGAAGACCAGCTCCCCGGTGGCTGTGCCTCCGCGGGGAGGCGCACCTGCCAGGTAGCCCTCGAACACCTCGCCGTCGGCCAGGACGAGGAGGCCTTCGGGCCTTTGGCCTGCGACCCCGAGCCGCTCCGCAGCCGTCATCGCTGCACCCGACCCCTCATCGCTGCGCCTGGCCGTCCACGACGACCGGCTCACCCCGGAACACCGTGTGGCGCAGTGCACCCTGGAGCTCCCAGCCGGCATAAGGCGTATTGGAGCTCCGGCTCGCGAGTTGCGCCGGGTCCACCGTCCAGGTGGCGCCCGGATCTATGACGCAGATGTTGGCCGGCCCGCCAGCCACGAGGGGACCGCCCTGGTCGCCACCTTGGTCCAGCGCGATCCCCGCGATTCGCGCAGGGCCCCACGACAACAACCCGAGCAGGTTGGCCAAGCTCATGTGGCTCGGACCCGCGTGGTCATCGGGAGCAGTGCCGAAGGCCGGGAGTCCCCTGCACAGGGCACCGATAGCCACCGGGAGTGCTGTCTGGAGGCCCAGCATCCCGAAGGCCGCATGCTCGAGCGGCAGGTCTTTGGCCTCGGGCGGGTGCGGAGCATGATCGGTCGCTATGGCGTCCACGAGCCCGGACGCGCACGCCTCGCGCAGAGCCAGAACGTGCCTCGGGGAGCGAAGCGGAGGGTTGACCTTGAAGACGGGGTCGAAACCTGCCAGCGCGGCGTCGGACAGAGCCAGGTGGTGAGGAGCCACCTCCGCGCTGAGCGCTATCCCCTCGGCCTTCGCCGCTGCAACCAGGCCGAGGGAACCCGCGCTCGAAACGTGGAGCAGGTGGAGCCTGCCGCCGGTCAGGCGCGCGAGGGCAATGTCGCGAGCCACCATGGCTTCCTCGGCAGCGGCCGGTATGCCAGGGACGCCGAGCCTGCTCGACCAGGACCCCTCGTGCATGTGGCCGCCCGCCGCCAGGCTCGCGTCCTCGCAGTGCTGTGCGAGGGTGACGCCGAGACCACGGGCGTACTCGAGCGCCCGACGCATGAGGTCGCCGTCTTGGACCCCGGCACCGTCGTCGGTGAAGATCCTGACTCCGACCTCTGCCATCTCCGCCATCGGGGCAAGCCGCTCGCCTCCGCGACCGGCAGTTATGCAGCCGGCTACCTCGACCCTGCAAGTGGCCTTCGCTGCAAGGGTCCGGACGTGGTGGACCACCGCCGCGCCGTCCACCGGGGGGTCGGTGTTCGGCATCGCGACCACCGCCGTATACCCCCCCAGTGCCGCGGCCCGCGCACCGGTCTCCAGTGTCTCCGACTCTTCGAACCCGGGCTCCCTCAGATGCGCGTGCAGGTCCACCAGGCCGGGAGCGACGACACAGCCCTCCGCGTCCAACCGGCGGGCACCCGTGGGAACCTCGAGGCCTTCGCCCACCTCCACGATCGCCGTCCCGGCAACGAGCACATCGGCCCGGCGCTCGCCGAGCGCATCCACAACGGTGCCGCCCAGTATGGCGAGCAGGGGCTCCCCGGCATTCGAGCCCTCAGGCACCGCCTACCTCCACCAGCGCATCTCCGGTGGAACCCGGGTGCCCTGCTCCAATGCGATCCATGTCCGGGCCCTCGAGGCCTATGCGGTCGGGACCGAGCAACCAGAAGAGGACTGCCATCCTGAGCGCCACGCCGTTCGAGACCTGCCGGCGGATGAGCGCTCGCGGCATGTCTGCGACCTCGCTCGAGATCTCGAGCCCGCGGACCACCGGGCCGGGATGCATCACCACCGCGCCCTCGGGCATCGAGCGAGCTCGCCTCGCGTTCAGCCCGTAGAAGGTCGAGTACTCGTGCGCAGTCGGAACGCGCGCGGCCGTCCCCCGCTCCACCTGGAGCCTGAGCAGGTAGCACACGTCGGTCGACCCGAGCACCTCGTCCAAGTCGTGCGACACCTCCACGGGCCAGCCGTCCAGGGACGGGGGGAGAAGGCTGCCCGGAGCCACCAGGGTCACGACCGCGCCCAGAGCCGACAGCGCGAGCACTTCGGAGCGCGCCACGCGGCTGTGGCGGACATCACCCACGATCGCAACCCTCAGCCCCTCGAACGCCTCGACCCCGCAGTCCTCCACAGCCCTGCCGTCACGCTCCGCCAGAACCTGGCGAAGAGTGACGCAATCGAGGAGGGCTTGCGTAGGGTGCTCGTGCGCGCCGTCGCCGGCGTTCACGACGCATGCGTCGACCCAGCGCGCGACCTGGACAGGCACGCCAGCGCAGGAATGGCGTACGACGAACGCGTCCACGCCCATCGCTGCCAGGGTCTCCGCAGTGTCGCGCAGCGACTCGCCCTTCCGGGTAGAGGCGCTGGCGGCGTGGAAGGTCATGACGTCGGCCGAGAGCCGGCGAGCCGCCGTCTCGAAGCTGAGGCGCGTGCGCGTCGAGTCCTCGGCGAAGAGCGTCGCCACCGTCTTGCCGCGAAGCGCGGGAACCTTGGGGATGGCCCGCAGGCTCACCTCGACGAAGGAGTCGGACAGCCTGAGGAGCTCCTCTATGCCGGCAGCGCCGAGATCGGCTATCGACAGGAGGTGCCGCGTCGCGGCGCGCACCTCGCGCGAGTCTCGAGGTGGAGCACTGGTCAGCACTTCAGCGCTTCACCACTTCACCGAGGAGCACGCCGTCGAGGCTTACGTCGACCTGCTCGTCGGGGCGCGTCGGGAGGTTCTTGCCGACGAAGTCGGGCCTTATCGGCAGCTCGCGGTGCCCGCGGTCGATCATCACCGCAAGGCGTACCGCCCTGGCACGCCCGTAGTCCGCCAATGCGTCGAGGGCAGCCCTCACCGTCCTCCCGCTGAAGAGCACGTCGTCCACGAGCACGACCACCTTGCCGGCGAGGTCGAAGGAGATGTCTGTCACCGCCTCGGGCAGGACCGGGCGCAGACCTATGTCGTCGCGGTAGAAGGCGACGTCGAGCGTGCCGACAGGGACGGCCACACCTTCGACCTCCTCGAGCACGGAGGCGATCCGGTAGGCGAGCGGAACCCCACCGGTCTGGAGGCCCACGAGCACGACGTCCCTGAGCCCCCGGTTCTGCTCTGCGATCTCGTGGGCGATCCGGGTCAGCGCCCGGTGGACGTCCTCCGTGGAGAGAACCTGCCCTCGGGGAACGAAAACCCCACCTCGCGGCGGGGTCAGCTTGCGTTCACGCTCGGCCACCTGGGCTCCTCCGGATCCGTACAGGCCTCGCGGGACCTGCTTCACGGTTTCGATCGAGGTTAGCAGCACTGCCAGCCGCCTGCAGAACCTGCGGCTCGAGCTGATCGGACCTCCCGGAGAACACGACACTTGTCGAAGCGCTCCCGCTCGTCGGCGTTACCCGGCGAAGGAGGAGCGCCCGCACCCTGCCTGGTCGACCGGCCCCATAAGACTGGCGAATCGCAGTAACGTTTCACGACTGTCTGTTCTTTGGCAACGACAGTGCGGAGGCACGGCAATGCGCCATACGAGGATGACGAGCCGAGCCGGTGCTCGAGCAGGCAAGCTCCGGGGGCTCGTGGCCCGAGGCATCCGCGTCTCTGCAGCTCTTACGATGATCGGTGGCCTCGGCGTCGTCGGGATCCTCGTAGGCACGCGTGGGGCTTCGGCAGCAGGCCTCTCCTGGTCGACCCAGGCGAGCTACCTCGCCCCGGCCGAGAACTTGAAGGCGGTGTCGTGCTCGAGCGCCAGCACGTGCTTCGCCGTGGGCTCCAACACCGTCCGTGGACCGGCGCTCTACGAGACGACCGACGCTGGTGCCACGTGGGTGAACGACACTGAGTCCCTCCCCTCGGGGGTGAGCTATCTCAAGGGCGTCTCCTGCACCTCGGCCACCTCCTGTCAGGCGGTGGGGGGCAACTTCTCCTCCAGCACCAACGACACCGCTGGCGTCGCACTTTCCTATAACGGCACGAGCTGGACAACTGAGTCCCTCCCCTCGGGGGTGGGCACCCTCTACGCCGTGTCGTGCATCTCGGCCACCTCCTGTCAGGCGGTGGGGTACGACTCCTCCGGCAACCCCTCCGGCCCCGGTGTCGCGCTTTCCTATAACGGCACGAGCTGGACATCTGAGTCCCTCCCCTCGGGAGTGGGCTTCCTCGGCGGCGTGTCGTGCATCTCGGCCACTTCCTGCCAGGCGGTGGGGTATTACTCCTCCGGCGACCGCGCCGCTGCGCTTTCCTTCAACAGCACGAGCTGGACAGCTGAGTCCCTCCCCTCGGGGGTGAGCCCCCTCTCCGGCGTGTCGTGCATCTCGGCCACTTCCTGCCAGGCGGTGGGGGGTTACTCCTCTGCCTCCCCCGCCGCACTTTCCTATAACGGCACGAGCTGGGCAGCTGAGACCCTCCCCTCGGGGGTGGGCGGCCTCAACGCCGTGTCGTGTGCCTCGGCTACTTCCTGCCAGGCGCTGGGGTACAACTCCGACGGTGGTGCCGTCGCACTTTCCTATGACGGCACGAGCTGGACAACTGAGTCCCTCCCCTCGGGGGTGGCCTATCTCAACGCCGTGTCGTGTGCCTCGGCTACTTCCTGCCAGGCGGTGGGGTACGACTCCTCCGGTGCCGGTGCCGCACTTTCCTATAACGGCACGAGCTGGACTGTTGAGTCCCTCCCCTCGGGGGTGGTCGGCCTCGACGGTGTGTCGTGCACCTCGGCCACCTTCTGCCAGGCGGTGGGGTACGACTCCTCCGGTGCCGGTGCCGCACTTTCCTATAACGGCACGAGCTGGACTGTTGAGTCCCTCCCCTCGGGGGTGAACTATCTCGAGGGCGTCTCGTGCACCTCGACCACTTCCTGCCAGGCGGTGGGGGGCAACTACTACCCCTCCAGCACCGGCGGCACCGGCGGCACCCCTGGCGTCGCACTTTCCTATGACGGCACGAGCTGGACACCTGAGTCCCTTCCCTCGGGAGTGGGTGACCTCAGCGCCGTGTCGTGTGCCTCGGCCACTTCCTGTCAGGCTGTGGGGGGCAGCTCCGCACTTTCCTATAACGGCACGAGCTGGACAGTTGAGCTCCCCTCGGGGGTGGGCTATCTCAACGCCCTGTCGTGTGCCTCGGCCACTTCCTGCCAGGCGGTGGGGTACAACTACTCCAGCAGCGTCGCGCTCTCCTTCAACGGCACGAGCTGGGCAGCTGAGTCCCTCCCCTCGGGGGTGGACCAGCTCAACGGCGTGTCGTGCACCTCGGCCACTTCCTGTGAAGCCGTCGGGCAGACTAGTGCAGACATCGTGATCCTCTCGCTCGCCTCAACAGCCCCGACGGTCACGGCTGTCACTCCATCCTCGGGTCCAGCTACAGGAGGCACCGCGGTCACTATCACCGGCACGAACCTGAGCGGCGCCACTGCAGTCGACTTCGGCAGCGCGCCCGCAACCAGCGTGAACGTCGTGTCGGACACCGAGATCACTGCCACCTCTCCGTCGGGAAGCCCTGGCAGCGTCGCAGTGAGCGTCACTACGCCGAATGGCACCAGCTCCAGCTCTCTCACCTGCGCTGACTCCTTCACCTACGGGAACACCCCGCCTACGCCCAGCCCCTCTAGCGGAACCTTCCGGGCTACGCCGTTGAGGTGATCTCAGGCCTTCTGGGAACTTTCTTCCAAACAAGCCTCTGACCAGCGCGTTTGCCCTGGTCAAAAGCTCGCGATTTGTCGGCAGATGGTGTATTACCTAATGTATGGCTTCCATCATCTCCAAGACGATCAGCGGGCACACCTACTACTACCTGGCCGAGTCGGCCCGGGTGGGCGGCAAGCCCCGGATCGTCTCCCAGCGCTACTTGGGTAAAGCCGCCGACATCGAGGCAGCAGTCTCCGGTGCGACGGTGATGCCCGATCGCACCCGTCACCTCTCCTTCGGCGATGTCGCTGCGGTGTGGGAGATGCTCCGGCGGCTCCGTGTCGCAGAGATCATCGACGAAGTGGTCGGTCAACGACGCTCCGATGCAGGGGCATCGGTCGGGACCTATATCGCTCTCGCGACCTTGAACCGGGTCGTCGACCCCTGCTCGAAGCTCGCCTTCTCGCAGTGGTGGGCGAAGACCGCCGGGGACCGGTGGCTGCAGCTTCCCGCCGGAGCGCTCGACCACCGTCGCTTCTGGGAGGCGATGGACGCGATCGGAGAGGAGCAGATCAAAGAGATAGAGCGCCGCATCGTCTCGGCCATGGTCGAGACGTTCCAGGTGGACCTGTCCGGTCTCGTGCTCGACATGACGAACTTCGCCACCTGGATCGACTCCGGCAACGACCGTGCGCCGATCGCCCAGAGGGGGCACTCGAAGCAGAAGAGGAACGACCTGCGCATTGTCGGTCTCGGGCTTGTCGTCTCCAGAGACGGGGCCGTCCCGCTCGTCAGCCACCCCTACCCGGGCAACAAGCCAGACGTCACCCAGTTCCCGGTGATGGTGGCCGAGCTCGTCGCGCGCTTCTGCGTGCTGGTCGATGACGACGCCGAGCCAGGGGAACGGCTCACCTTGGTCTACGACGCCGGGCAGAACTCCGAGGACAACTACGAGCTGCTCGACGGTGCAGCGCTGCACTTCGTCGGATCGCTCCCGCCGTCGGACCATCCCGACCTCCTTGGCATCTCGAAGCACCGCTACAAGACCGTCGACAAAGAGGCCTTCCCTGGCCTCAGGGCCTTCGAGACGACAAAGGTCGTCTTCGGGGCCGAGCGCCGCCTCGTTGTATGCCACTCAGAGGGACTCCATGTAAAGCAGTCCCGGGGCTTTACCCAGACCCTCGCCAAGGCCACGCGCCAGCTCGGAGAGCTCCAGGCTCGCCTGGCACGTGGAAAGACCCGCAAGGCCAAGGACAAGGTGGAAGCCGAGATAGCTCAGATCCTCGCCCCGCGCTGGGTGTCCCGGGTCGTCTCGACCACGCTCTCTGGCGAGGATCCGAAAGAGCTGCGCCTCAGCTTCTCGACCGACGAGAAGGCCCGCGCGGTGCTGGAAGAGGAGCTCTTTGGCAAGCGGATCCTCTTCAGCGACAAGACGCCCGGCGAGTCCTCGACCGCCCAGATAGTCGCCGAGTACCGCTCCCAGGAGTCAGTCGAGGGTGACTTCCGCCAGATGAAGGACCCGAAGGTCGTCTCGTTTTCCCCGATGTTCCACTTCACCGAGTCCAAGATCCGTGTCCACGTCCTCTACTGCGTGCTCGCGCTCATGGTCGCCCGGCTCATGGTGCGCGAAGCCGAGCACGCCGGGATGCACATGAGCGTCCGTGAGCTCCTCGACACCCTGGCCGGCATCGAAGAGACGCTGATGCTCTACCAGGGCGAGCGGGGACGGCCCCGTGCCCGGCGGATGCTCACCGAGATCGACCCTACCCAGAGCCGCCTCTACGACCTGTTCGGCCTCGAGGCCTACGCCCCGAAACCCTGAGCCGAACTGAGAGTTAGGTACTACAGACCGACACCGCGAACACCACCTTCCACCTGGGCAAATGGCGTTCCATCACGGGATAGCCCGGAAGGTTCCGCTAGCTACACGCCCCTTTCACCCACCAGGATCACAGATACGAGGGCAGGCTCTGGTGAGCCGAACGCGGGCAAGACCCTCGGGGCGTGCTCTACCCTCGATGTCCAAGTAGCAGGTGTGGGCAACGTGCCTACATCTGGGGTATCTGCAGCTGTGTTGAACGTGACTGCGGTTGGGCCCACCTCGCCTGGATATCTCACGATCTACCCGCAGGGATCCATACGCCCGGTTGCATCGAACTTGAACTTCTCTGCTGGTGAGACCGTTGCGAACCTGGTGGAGGTGCCACTTTCCTCTTCTGGTCAGGTGTCCATCTACAACGGATCTGCTGGGGACACGAACGTGGTGGTGGACGTAGCTGGGTATTACTCCGCCTCGGGGGAGAGCTACACGCCGGTCTCCCCGGTTCGCATCTGTGACACACGCTCAGGCAATCCCTCGGGGCTATCTGGTGCAGAGGCACAGTGCAACAACCACACCCTCTCTCCAGGTGTGCCCCAAGAGGTCCAGGTAGGAGGCGTTGGCGGGCTACCGGCATCCGGGGTGGCTGCGGTGGTGGTGAACCTAACCGTGACTGGGCCAGCTGCCCCCGGCTACCTGAGCGCCTATCCAGCCGGTGGGCAGGCACCCATGGCCTCGAACGTGAACTTCTATGCAAACGACAGCGTG